>DATLCG010000140.1:0-6818 GCA_035526525.1 Binatia bacterium | reverse complement strand
TCCTGCGGGGCCGCGACTGAGGTTCTCTCTCCCCTGGTGGGAGAGAGCCGACGCGCGAAGCGCGCGGAGAGAGGGGCTCCCGGCCCTACCCCTCTCCCCGCGCGGCTGCGCCGCGTCGGCCCTCTCCCACAGGGGGGGAGGGGAAAGCGGCCCTGCGACCCGTTGCCGTCCCCGCGTATCTTTCCGACATGGCCAGCGCCTTCGACGTCCCGCTGTCGGAGCAGACCCTGGCGCTCGTCCGTGAAGGCGAGCGCGGGGCGCAGGCGGCCGTGTATTCGGCGTTCGAGAAGGCGGTGTACTCGCTCGCGCGCCGCATGGTCGGCGACCCGGACGCGGCGCTGGACATCGTGCAGGAGACGTTCATGAAGGCATTCGCGCGCATGCACCAGTTCCGTGGCGACGCCCCGTTCGGCGCATGGCTGCGGTCCATCGCCGCCTCCGAGGCGCTGATGCACCTGCGGCGCGGGCGCTACTTCATGAGCCTGTTCACCACCGACGAGGACGTGATGGCGTCGGTGGGGCGCGAGGACGTGTCGGACACGGACCTCGAGCGCGCACTGGGCCTGCTGGACTCGGTGCCGCGCTCGGTGTTGTGGCTGTACCACGTCGAAGGCTATACGCACGCGGAGATCGCGGCGATGTGCGGGAAGACCACGAGCTTCTCGAAATCGCAGCTGTCGCGCGCCCACCAGAAGCTGAGAGCGCTGCTGGCCGGAAAGGAAGCAGCGAAGGTGACCGAAGATGAAATGGCCAAACTTGTTCCGAATTAGCGATACCCCTCCCGAGCCGTCTTCGCTGCCGACGCGGCTGCGGGGCCTGCCCCTGTTCGATCCGCCGCCGGGCGGCTGGCAGCGGCTGCAGGCGCGGCGGCGATTGCGCGCGCAGCGTTTCGCGGCGGTCAGCGGCGGCTTCGCGCTGGCGGCCTCGGTGCTGGTGGCCTTCGGCCTGGTTGGCCTGCGGCCGGACCCCGAACTGGCCGCGCCGCCGCATGCGGCCGCAACCCCGGCGGACGTGCGCGTGGCGCAGCTGATCACGCGCTCGCAGCTGCTCGAGCAGCAGCTCGCCTCGGCGCGGCCGCAGCTGGCCGTGTGGAGCGGCACGCGTGCGGAGCGCGCCGCCCAGCTGGAAAGCGAATTGATGTCGCTGGACGCGCAGCTCAGCTACGCGGACGCCGGCAACGCCGAGAACCTCTGGCGCAACCGCGTGCGCCTGATGAATGCGCTGGTGCAGCTGCACCAGCCCGAAGCACCCGCATTGCAGTACGCCTCGTACCAGTACTGAAAGAGGCGCGTGGAGGACGCATGAAACGAAACAGGATGTTCTGGTGCACGGTGCTCGCCGCGACGCTCGCGGCGGGCACGGCGTGGGCGGGCGACGACGGCGCGAAGGTTTCCGACGAGGCGCGCCGCAACCTCGACCAGGCCCGCAAGGAAGTCGAGCGCGCGCGCGAGGAGCTGTCGAAGGCCACCCGCGAGCTGGCGCGCAGCCTGGCGAAGGTCGACCGCGACAATCCCAAGGCGCAGTACTTCGAGTACATGACCGACCCGAAGCGGGCGATGCTCGGCGTGATCGTGGACGACGATTCCGCCGATGCGCCGAAGCAGGGCGTGCGCGTGCTCGCCGTGACGCCCGGCGGCGGCGCCGACAAGGCGGGCCTCAAGGCCGGCGACCTGATGGTCGGCATGAACGGCAAGCCGCTCACCGGCGACGAGCGCCTGTCCGCGGCGCGGCGCATGCGCGACCAGATGCGGCAGGTGAAGGCCGGCGACGAGGTCAGGCTCGAGATCGAGCGCGACGGCAAGCGCCGCACGGTTGCGGTCCTCACCACCGGGCCGGAGGACGACGTTGCGCTGTTCGCGCCGCCGACGGCGCTGTTCGAGGACCTGCCGGAAATGGCGTTCGGGCCGATGCCCGGCATGCCGATGCTGCACTTCCGCGGCGCCGCGGTGCAGGGGCTGGAGCTGGCCAAGCTCGACGAGGATCTCGCCTGGTACTTCAAGACGAAGGAAGGCGTGCTGGTGCTCAAGCCCGCGAAGAGCAGCGTGCTCAAGCTCAGGAGCGGCGACGTGATCCAGCGCATCGACGGCGACGGCGTGTCGGAGCCGATCACCGTGCTCGACAAGCTGCACGGCGGCGCCGACGAGCGCACGGTGAAGGTGCAGGTGCTGCGCCAGGGCAAGAAGGTCGAGATCGAAGGAAAGATCCCGGTGGCGATCGCGCCGGACGTGCACCAGCGCACCCGCATCGTCATCCGCGGCGACGACGACGAGGCCCCGCCTCCGCCACGCCCGCCGGAGCCGCCGCGCGCGCCCGAGCGTCCCTGAAGCGCTGACTTCTCTCCCCCTGCCCCGCCACGCCCGGCCACGCCGGCGCCTCTGGCGGGGTTTTTTTTCGCGCGTCAGCCGCGCTCGGTCGTGACCACGGCATGGCAGCGGCCGTGGAAGAAGAGTGTGCCGCCTTCCGGCGTGCGCTCCTCGATCTCGACGGAGCCGCCAGCGATCGGCTCGCCGCAGAGTGCACAGCGGTGATCCGCGGCCTCGCAGCCCCAGATGCCGGCGCTGCGGCGCGGCAGCTCGCCGCCATCGAGTTTTTCGCGCGCGAGCTGGCGTAGCCGCTCGTCGTTCATGGTGCTCCCTCCCCGGCGTCACTATAAATCTCTTTCGTACTTGGTTGAACGGGGCGCCGCACCGCAACCCCCGTAAATAGCGGACTGGCCAGGGTTTCGCACAACCGTATGGTCCTCGCCGGCATGCGGCGGCGCGAAACCGTCGCCTGTCCCCTTCCGGCAGAATGGCGCCACAACGACAAAGGGGACCCCCATGACGATCGCCCGCTGGGGCGTGCTCGCGCTGGTCGCGCTGCTGGCCGGCGCCTTCTTCGCACTGCACCTGGACCGCTTCCTGACGCTCGATCAGCTCAAGGCGAGCCGCGACGCGATCGTCGGCTGGCGCGACGCGCAGCCGCTGCTGGCGAGCCTCGCCTTCTTCGGCGCCTACGTCGCCATGGCGGCGCTGTCGCTGCCGGGCGCGGGCATCCTGACCCTTGCGGCCGGCGCCATCTTCGGCCTCGCCTGGGGCACCGCGCTGGTGTCGTTCGCGTCCGCCCTGGGCGCGACGCTGGCGCTGCTGGTGTCGCGCTTCGTGCTGCGCGACGCGGTGCAGGCGCGCTACGGCGAGAAGCTGAAGGCCGTGAACGAGGGCGTGCAGCGCGACGGCGTGGCCTACCTGCTGACGCTGCGGCTGGTGCCGCTGTTCCCGTACTTCCTGGTGAACCTGGTCATGGGCCTCACGCCGATCCGGGCGTGGACGTTCTACTGGGTGTCGCAGCTCGGCATGATCCCGGCGACGCTGGTGCTGGTGAACGCCGGCAGCGAGCTGGGGCGCCTCACCTCGCTCAAGGGCATCTTCACGCCCAACGTGCTCGGCGCGTTCGTGCTGCTGGGACTGTTCCCCCTGATCGCCCGGTCCTTCGTCGCGGCGCTGCGCCGGCAGAAGGTCTACGCGCGCTGGCGCCGGCCGAAGCGCTTCGACCGGAACCTGATCGTCATCGGCGGCGGCTCGGCCGGCCTGGTCACCTCCTACATCGCCGCGGCGGTGAAGGCCAAGGTCACGCTGATCGAGCAGCACCGCATGGGCGGGGACTGTCTCAACACCGGCTGCGTGCCATCGAAGGCGCTGCTGCGCTCGGCCAAGCTGCTCGACCACGTGCGCCGCTCGAAGGAATTCGGCGTGCGCGAAGCGGCGGCGGGCTTCGAGTTCGCCGACGTCATGGATCGCGTGCACCGCGTGGTGAAGGCGGTGGAGCCGCACGACTCGGTGGAGCGGTATACGGGGCTTGGCGTGGAATGCCTGCAGGGCCGCGCGAAGCTGCTGGACCCGTGGACCGTCGAGGTGAATGGCCAGCGCCTGACGGCGCGCGACATCGTCATCGCCGCCGGCGCCGAGCCGTTCGTGCCGCCGATCCCGGGACTGGCCGAGGCCGGGTACCTGACTTCGGACACGATCTGGGACCTGCGCGAGCTGCCGCGGCGGCTGGTGGTGCTCGGCGGCGGGCCGATCGGCTCGGAGCTGACCCAGGCCTTCGCGCGTCTCGGCAGCAAGGTCACGCAGGTCGAGATGCTGCCGCGCATCCTGCCGCGCGAGGACTCCGAAATTTCCGAGAGGGTGCGCGCCCGCTTCGCGGCCGAGGGCGTGGACGTGCGCACCGGCACCAGGGCCAAGGCGGTGAAGACGCTCGGCGGCGCGCACGTGCTGACCTGCGAGAAGGACGGGCGCGAAGAGGACATTCCTTTCGACCGCATCGTGGTGGCGGTCGGCCGCAAGGCGCGGCTGTCAGGCTATGGCCTCGAGGAGCTCGGCGTGAAGCTGGGCCGCACGCTCGAAGTCAACGAGTACCTGCAGACCTCCATTCCGAACATCTGGGCCTGCGGAGACGTCGCCGGGCCGTACCAGTTCACCCACACCGCCGCGCACATGGCCTGGTACTGCGCGGTCAACGCACTGTTCGGGCCGCTGCTGGCGCTGCGCGGCGGCGCCTTCAAGGTGGACTACTCGGTGGTGCCGTGGGCCACGTTCACCGAGCCCGAGGTGGCGCGCGTCGGGCTGAACGAGCTGGAGGCGAAGGAGCGCAAGATCCCGTACGAGGTGACGACGTTCGACCTCGAGGAACTCGACCGCGCCATTGCCGACGGCGAGGCGCACGGCCTGGTGAAGGTGCTCACCGTCCCCGGCAAGGACCGCATCCTCGGCGTCACCATCGCCGGCGAGCACGCCGGCGACGTCATCGCCGAGTACGTGCTGGCGATGCGCCACGGCCTCGGCCTCAACAAGATCCTCGGCACCATCCACATCTACCCGACGCTGGCGGAGATGAACAAGTACGCGGCCGGCAACTGGAAGAAAGCGCATGCGCCCGAGGGCGTGCTGCGCTGGCTGCAGAAATTCCATGCCGCGCGGCTGTGACCATGCGTGACCTGACCGCCCTGTCGGCCACCGTGCTGGGGCAGTCGATCGCGCGCGGCGACGTGTCCAGCCTCGAGGCCGTGGAGGCGCACATCGCGCGCATCGAGCAGGTGAACCCCCGGCTCAACGCCGTGGTGGTGAAGCGCTACGACGAGGCGCGCGACGAGGCCCGCCGCGCCGACACCGCGCGCCTGCGCGGCGAATCGGCCGGACCGCTGCAGGGCGTGCCGATGACGGTGAAGGAATCGCTGGAGCTCGCCGGCACGCCGTCCACGTTCGGCCTGCCGGCCCGCGCCGGGGTGCTGGCCGCGCACGACGACGTGCACGTGGCGCGCCTGCGCGCGGCGGGCGCGATCGTGATCGGCAAGACCAACGTCTCGCAGTGCCTGGCCTACACCGAGGCCGACAATCCGCTCTACGGGCGCACCCGCAACCCGCGCGACCCGTCGCGCACGCCGGGCGGCAGCAGCGGCGGCGAGGGCGCGATCATCGCCGCCGGCGGCTCGCCGCTCGGCATCGGCACCGACATCGGCGGCAGCGTGCGCGTGCCGGCGGCGTTCTGCGGCATCGCCAGCTTCAAGCCCACCACCGGGCGCATGGACGATCCGGGCGCCTTCAGCTTCTCGCCCGGACAGCGGGCGATCGTCAGCCAGTGCGGCGTGCTGGCGCGCACCGTGAACGACGTGGCGCTCGGCTACCGCATCGCGGCGCAGGCCATCGGCAGCCCGTTCGTGCCGGTGGACCCCGCGTCGCTGCGCGTGCGCTTCTACACCGACGACGGCACCTTCACGCCCTCGCCCGCGGTGCGCCGCGGCGTGCGTGAAGCCGCAGCCGCGCTGCGCACGGCCGGCGCGCAGGTCGAGGAATGGACTCCGCCGGGCGTGCGCGAGGCCTTCCACCTGTTCGGCGGACTGCTGACGGCCGACCGCGGGGCGCACCTGCGCCGCGTGCTCGCCGGCGGCCCGCGCACGCCGCAATTGCGCCAGCTGCTCGCGGTCGCATCGATGCCGGCCGGGATGGTGCCGGCACTGCGAGCCCTGCTGCGGCTGCTCGGCCAGCACGGCCTGGCGTTCAACCTCGGCGCCTTCGGTGCCGGCACCGCCGACCGCTACTGGCAGCTGGTGCAGGCACAGCGGCGCTACCAGGCGCAGTTCGCCGAGGCGCTCGGCGATGCCGACATCATCCTCGCGCCGGCGGCGTCGCTGCCGGCCTTCCTGCACGGTGCCACGCGCGACCTGCTCACCGCCGGCGCCTATGCCCCGCTCTACAACCTGCTGGGCTGGCCCGCCGGCGTGGTGCCGGTGACGCAGGTGCGGCCGGGCGAGGAATCGGACCGCCCGGCCTCGCGCGACCTGCTGCAGAAGCTGGCGCGGCGCGTGGAGCACGGCAGTGCCGGAATGCCGGTGGCGGTGCAGGTGGTGGCGCGGCCGTGGCAGGAACACGTGGCGCTGGCGGCGATGGCAGTCGTCGAGGCCGCCGCCACCGACGCTCCACCCACGCCCTGCAAGGTTGCGGCGTGAGCTTTAGACAAAACGCACAGGCGCCCGGCCCGCGCCACGCGGCACGCCTACACTGCGGCAGCTTCTGACAGCGACGCGGCGATGGCCAGGTCCGAAAATCTCACTATCCTGTTCACCGACATCGTCGGCTACACGGGATTGACCTCCTCGCTGACGCGCCAGGCGCTGCGCGCGTTGCTCGCCGAGCACGACCGGCTGCTGCTGACGATCGCGCGTGCCTTCGGCGGACAGCTGGTGAAGTCCATCGGCGATGCCCTGCTGATGACGTTCCACTCGCCCACCGATGCCGTGCGCTGCGGCATGGCGATGCAGAACGCGCTGGCGCGGGCGCGCCGCA
>DATLCG010000102.1:0-4831 GCA_035526525.1 Binatia bacterium | reverse complement strand
CCGACTGCACCGTGACCGCGGGGCCCTTGAGGTCGAGCTTGTAGGCGACGCGCGTGGCGAGGAAGTCGTTGAGCGCGCCGACCAGCATCGGGTAGCAGCCGACCTGGTAGGTGCCGGTGAACTCGTCCACCAGCCCGCGATCGGCCATCACGTGCTTCAGGAAATAGGTGTTCATCGAGCAGCCGCCGAACACGCCGATGGCGCCGGCGAATCTCTGGGGATCGCAGCCGGCGTCCTCCAGCGCTTCCCAGGCGCACTCGAGGAACACGCGCTGCTGCGGATCGGTGAGCTCGGCCTCGCGCGCGTACATGCCGAAGAACTCGGCATCGAAGTCCTCGACCCGGTCGAGCACCGGCCGCGCCTTGACGTAGGACGGCGTGCGCCGCAGCGCCTCGCTGCTGCCGTCCTCCAGCTCGTCCTCGGCGAGGCGGCGGATGGTTTCCTCGCCGGCCAGCAGGCGGCGCCAGAATTCGCCGGCATCGGCCGCGCCCGGCAGGCGGCAGCCCATGCCGACGATGGCGATCGGCGGCTGCGCGACGTAGCTGCGAACGCTCACGGCGCCACCGCCCGTGCCGCGGGCACCGAGTCCGGCGCGCGCCGCGGCGCGCCGTCGATGAACTTCGCCAGCATGCGGATGCGCGGGTGCGCGAACAGGTCCACCAGCGCCACGTCGCGGCGCAGGCGCGCCTGGATGGCCGCGTGCACCCGCATCAGCTGCAGCGAGCTGCCGCCGAGGTCGAAGAAGTTCTGGTCGAGACCGACGTCGTTGCGGCCCAGCGCCTCGCGCCAGATCGCCAGCAGCTGCGCCTCGGTGCCCGCGGCCGGCGCCGCCACCGGCCGCGGCGGTGGCGGCGCCGCGGCCGCGCGCCGCACGCGCTCCGTCAGCGCGCCACGATCCACCTTGCCGTTGGCGTTCAGCGGCAGCGCCGCCAGCGACTCGACCTGCGACGGCCGCATGTAGTCCGGCAGCTCGCGCGCCAGCGCGGCGCGCAGCGCCGCGAGGTCCAGCACCGCGCCCGGCTTCGGCGCGACGAAGGCCCAGAGGCTGCGGCGGCTGGCGTCGTCGCCGACCGCGATCGCCGCCGCCTCGGCCACGAGGCCGGTGGCGCGCAGCGCGGCCTCGACGCCGTCCAGCTCGACGCGCTTGCCGGAGATCTTCACCTGCCGGTCGGTGCGGCCGAGAAATTCCAGTTCGCCCTGCGCGTTCCAGCGCACGCGGTCGCCGGTGCGGTACAGGCGCTGGCCGCCGATCTCGACGAAGCGCTGCGCGTTCAGCTCCGGGCGCCGCAGGTATCCGAGCGCCAGCCCCTCGCCGCCGACGAACAGCTCGCCTTCCGTCGCCGGCTGCAGCCCCTCGTCCAGCACGTGGACGAAGGTGCCGCGGATCGGCCGGCCGATCGGCAGCGCCAGCGAAGGATCGCGGCCTCGCTGCACGGTGTGGCAGCAGCTGAAGGTGGTGTTCTCGGTCGGACCGTAGCCGTTCACCAGGCTCAGGTGCGGGTACGCGCGCAGCAGGGTGTCGCAATGGCGCGGCGACAGCACGTCGCCGCCGGCCAGCAGCTGGCGCAGCGGTGCCAGCGCCTGCAGCCGCTGCTCCACCATCAGGTGGAACAGGCCGGCGGTGAGCCACAGGGTGCTGACGCCGTGCCGCGCGATGGCCGCGGCGAGGTCGTCCAGCGACGGTTGCGCAACGGGCAGGATGGCGAGCCTGCCGCCGTTGAGCAGCGCTCCCCAGATCTCGAACGTGGAGGCATCGAAGCCCAGCGGCGACATCTGCAGCAGCGTCTGGTCGGCGCCCAGCTGCACGTAGTCGGGATCGAGCACGAGCCGCAGCACGCCGCGCTGCGGCACCAGCACGCCCTTGGGCGTGCCGGTGGAGCCGGAGGTGTACATCACGTACGCGGGATCCTCCGGCGACGCCTCGACCGCGGGCGCCGCCGCGGGCATCTCGGGCCCGAGCAGCAGCACCGGGTTGTCGGAGCGCGGCGCGAGGCCGACCAGGCCGGCCGTTGCCAGCGTCACCAGCGGCTGCGCATCGTCTTGCATCTGCTGCAGCACGCGTGGCGGCTGCGCCGGATCCAGCGGCAGGTACGCGCCGCCGGCCTTGAGCGTGGCCAGGATGCCCACGATGGCATCCACGCCGCGATGGGCGAGCAGGCCGACCCGTGCGCCGCGCGAGACGCCGTGCGCCGCGAGCCGCGCCGCGAGCGCATCCGAGCGCGCATCGAGCTCGCCGTAGGTCAGCCGCTGCGAGCCGCACTCCAGCGCGACGCGGCCGCCGCTGCGCGCAGCCTGCCGGCGAAAGGCATCGGCGATGGAGTGGATCGGGCCCTGCGGCGTCGCGGACATGCGGCTGCTCCCTGCTCGGGGCGCAGTGGCGCCCATGGAGCCGATGCTGCGCCGAGCCGCGGGGCGCATCTGTCCGATGGCGGACCAAGCCGTGAAAGATTTTCCGCCCGGGGCGAAAAGTTCACTCCAAAACCCCGGTTTGAAAAATGTTCCGGAGGCAGCGGCGCGAGAGGCGCGAATCCGGTTTTTCTGCGCCGCGTGTCGCGCCGCGGCGACGGCTTTGCGTCGTGGAAGTGTGTCATCGGACAGACCTCACAGGGTCGAGAGCGCACGATGGAACCGCTGCGATGTACGACCCGTCGGAACAACGCAGGACATGAATTTCAGCGACACACGAAGGCACACGAGACAATGGCGGACGATCTGCGAAACGAAACGATGGACCTGGGGTCGGCGAGCCGCGTGGTCGGCGCCATGGCCCTCGACCAGCTCCGCGCCGCCGAGCTGACCGAAGAGGCGATGCCGGCGGTACGCCCCGCCCAGCCGATGTTCGACCTGCGCGGGCACGACATGCCGGTCGTGCACCTGGCGCTGAAGCGCTGCATCGACGTCGTCGGCAGCGGCGTGCTGCTGCTCCTGCTGTCGCCGCTGCTCGCCCTCGTCGCGCTGCTGGTGGCAGCGGACGGCGGCCCGGCGTTCTTCTCGCAGCCACGGGTCGGCCAGCACGGCCGCACCTTCCGCTGCTGGAAATTCCGCTCGATGGTCACCGACGCCGAAGCCGCGCTGGTCCGCATCCTCGAGAAGGACCCCGTCCTGTGCACCGAGTGGGAATGGGGCCAGAAGCTGCGCCACGATCCGCGCATCACGCCGATCGGGCGGCTGATCCGCAAGGCCAGCATCGACGAGCTGCCGCAGCTGTGGAACGTGTTCACCGGCGACATGAGCCTGGTGGGCCCGCGCCCGGTCATGCTCAGCCAGCTGAACCGCTACGGCCGCGACGCCAAGTGGTACACCGCCATGCGTCCCGGCATCACCGGCCTGTGGCAGGTCACCGCCCGCGGCGACGGCGACTTCCAGCGCCGCGTCGAGCTCGACTGCGCCTACGTGAAGCGCTATCGCTTCCACACCGACTTCTTCATCCTGCTGAAAACGGTGGCCGTGGTGCTCACCGGCCGCGGGGCGATGTAAGAGCACCCGGCCGTGACCCTGCCCGTGCGCGCCGCCGCAGCCGCGGCCCTGTTCGCCTGCGCCGCCGCGAATGCCTCCGCCTGGCCCGACTGGGACGCCTACGCCGGGCGCTTCGTGCAGGCCGACGGCCGCGTGGTGGACCTGAGCTTCGACCAGAAGAGCACCTCCGAGGGCCAGAGCTACGCGCTGTTCTTCGCGCTGGTGGCCAACGACCGCGCGCGCTTCGACCGCATCCTGAAGTGGACCGCCGACAACCTGGCCGGCGGCCAGCTCGGCGCGCGCCTGCCGGCGTGGCACTGGGGCAAGCGCGACGACGGCAGCTGGGGCGTGAAGGACGACGGTCCCGCCGCCGACGGCGACATCTGGATCGCCTACGCGCTGCTGCAGGCCGCGCGCCTGTGGCACGAGCCGGCCTACGCCGCGACCGCCGACCGCATCCTGGCGCAGGTGCGGGAAAAGGAAGTGGTGAGCGCCGGCAAGGCCGGCACGCTGATGCTGCCCGGCCCGTGGGGCTTCGCGCTCGAGAACGGGCGCTGGCGCTACGACCCCAGCTACCTGCCCGGCTTCGTCTTCGCCGCGTTCGCGGCCCGTGACGACAAGGGCCCCTGGCGCGAGATCTGGCAGTCGTACCTGAAGCTGGCGCCGAAGATCTTCCGCGCGGGCGTGGCGCCGGACCTGTGCATCGTCGACTCGGACGGACGCATCGCCCGCGATCCCGAGCGGCCGGATTTCGGCTACGACGCCATCCGCGTCTACCTGTGGGCCGGCATGTCGGACGAGGGCCAGCCGTTGCGGCCGCTGCTGAAGCCCATCACGGACATCGTGCGCGAGCACGACGGCCCGCCCGAGCGCGTCACGCCCGCCGGAGAGGTCAAGGCCGATTTCTCGCCCATCGGCTTTTCAGGCGCGATGCTGCCGTACCTGGCCAGCATCGGCGAGAAGGACCTGCTGGCGCAGCAGCACTCGCGCGTGAAGCGCTCGCGCCTGAAATCCCGCGTGCTCGGCAACGCCGCGTACTACGACGAATCGCTCAACCTCTTCGGGCTGGGCTTCGTCGAGGGGCATTACCGGTTCGGCAAGGACGGTCAGCTGGAGCCGAAATGGGCAGCATGAGCGCTGTGACCATCAGCCGAAGCGCGCATGACCACAAATCTCGTACAGCAAGTCCTCGGTGGGCGCGGGTGTGCCCAGGTTCTGCACGGAGAGAACTTCAGTCTCATCGCCTCAACCCCCAAGGTTTATCTGCCGGACGCCCTGGCCGTGGCGCGGAGCAGGCCACGAAGGGCATCGTTGACCGAGTCGCTGTCCGGGAAGGCCGCCGCAACGTCCGGCTCCAGAACGACGACGTTGGAAG
>DATLCG010000121.1:0-3086 GCA_035526525.1 Binatia bacterium | reverse complement strand
TTAGCACGCTAACTATGCACCTATCGGTAACTAATGCAACCTAGCCCCCTTCCCTGCAACTCAGGTCCGAGCGGCCGGCCCCTGCGGCGACGGGCGACCGGGCGCACGGCCGGCGCGCTCGGCGGCCTCGTCCAGCGCGCGACGCAGGGCCAGTGCCAGTTCGCTCTTGCTGTATGGCTTCTGCAGGAACGCGGCGTCCAGCGAGCGGCGGTGTTCCTCGTAGCGTTCGGAAAAGCCGGAGGTCACGACCACGGCCAGGTGCGGCCGCACCTGGCGCGACAATCGCGCGAGATCCACGCCATCCAGAGGCCCCGGCATCACCACGTCGGTGAACAGCAATTCGAAGTCCTCGTCGCCTTTCAGAATCTCCGCCGCGCGCTCGCCCGAGTCCGTCGCGACGACCTGGTAGCCCAGGTCGCGCAGCCACTGCTCCACCACGTCGAGCAGCGCGACCTCGTTCTCGACCAGGAGCACCCGTTCGCGGCCGCCGGGCAGCGCCGCGCGCGAGGCTTCGTCCGGCAGCGTCACCGCCGGCGCGGCGCTCGGCAGGTAGAGCTGCACGCAGGTCCCCTTGCCGATCTCGCTGAAGATGCGCGTGGTACCGCCGAGCTGCCGCGTCAGGCTGTACACCGTGGACAGGCCGAGCCCGGTGCCGCGGCCCCGGGGCTTGGTGGTGAAGAACGGGTCCATGGCTCGCTGCAGGGTTTCCGGCGCCATGCCGCGTCCGGTGTCCGCCACTTCGACGACGATGTAGTCGCCGCGCGGGATGCCGAGATCCTGCTCGCCGCCCGCGTCCAGGGCGCGCTCGTAGGTGCTCAGCGTGAGCTGCCCGCCCGCCGGCATGGCGTCGTGCGCATTGACCACCAAGTTGAGGATCGCAGCATTGAAGCCGCCGCGGTCGACCATCGCGACCGCAGACGCCCCGAGGCGCTGCACCACCTGCACGCGCGCGCCCGCGGTGTGCCGGATCAGCGGCATCGCTTCGTTCAGCAGCGCCACCAGGTCGAGCGGCTCGGGCTCCAGGGGCTGCTTGCGGGCGACGGCGAGCAGCGCCTTGGTGAGGTCGGTGCCGCTGAGCGCCGCCTTCAGCGCCACGTCCACGTGTTTCTGCACCCGCTCGGGCTCCGGCACGAAGGACGCCAGGTCCAGGTTGCCGACGATGACCGCCAGCAGGTTGTTGAAGTCGTGCGCGAGCCCGCCGGTGAGCTGCCCCATCGCTTCCATCTTCTGCGTGTGGCGCAACACTTCCTGCGCCTGGCGCAGCTGCGTGATGTCGGTGAGCACCGCGATGAATCCCGCGGGCCGCGCGCCGGCCTCGCGGTAGGGCGTGAGGTCGAGCAGCAGCCAGTGCGGCACGCCGGAGCGCGCGATGCTGGCGATCTCGCGGCGCAGCGGGGTCGCCCCGGACAGTGCGCGATGGATCTCCTGCAGCTCCGGGTCCGGCACGCGCAGCCGCATCACCGTTTCGAGGAACGGGCGGCCGAGCATTTCCTCCGCGCCGTAGCCGAGCTGGCTGACCAGGGCGTTGCAGATCCAGACGCTGCGCGCCTCCGCGTCGAGAAAGAAGATCAGCTTGTTGGTCTTGGACGCGACCATGGACAGGCGTTCCAGCTCCTGCATGTGCTTGCGGCGCTCGGTGATGTCGCGGTGGAACGCGACCAGGCGGCGGCCGCCACCTTCCGCGAGCGCGGAGCGCACCATCTCCACCGGGAACGTGCTGCCGTCGCGGCGCACGGCGGTGGACTCCGACAGCACCCGCGCGGCCCCCTCCCCGGCCGACAGCAGCCGCTGCAGCTCGCGCTGCTGCGCGGGCCGCTCGGCGGGCGCGAAGATCACTTCGGCCAGATCGCGGCCGCGTACCTCGTCGGCCTTCCAGCCGAACATGTCCTCCGCCGGCACGCTCCAGTCCACGATGAGTCCGTGCTCGTCGGCGGTCACCATGGCGTCCATGGTCGCGCCCAGGATCGCCTGCTGCAGTCGCGCGTTCTGATCGGCCAGGTGCAGGGCGGCCCTGCGGCGGCGGAAGAAGAAATGCGCCATAGCGGTCAGCGCCAGCCCCAGCAGTCCGATCGCCACCGTGGCGAAATCCAGTAC
The DNA here is from genome assembly GCA_035526525.1 of Binatia bacterium. Taxonomy (GTDB): domain Bacteria; phylum Pseudomonadota; class Gammaproteobacteria; order Nevskiales; family Nevskiaceae; genus JACPFV01. Next base: position 992 of record DATLCG010000121.1, on the reverse strand, counting down.
CGCGGCCGATGCCAGGCCGCTGCCCGGCAGGAACACCAGCGTCATCGGCCGCTGGGCGATCCAGATCTGCGTGCGATACGCCTGGCGCGCCTCGAGCGCGCTGGCGAGGGTCAGCGGTTCGGCCGGCGCGTTGGCGGGGGCGCCGTGCGTGGACCACGCGGTCGCGCCGGGGTCCTGGCCGTCGTAGAGCATGACCTGCCAGCCGTACCAGGGGGAATCGATCAGCGCTTCCCCCAGCAGGTCATCCAGCCGATAGGCCCCGAGCGACACGCCGAGCAGTGCGTCGCGTCGCTCGGCGGCACTGAGCGCCGCGGGGTCCCGCACCAGGTAGTGCGGATGCACCACGTAGATCATGGCCAGGGTGTGCTCGCCGGAGCGCACGTACGCCGGAGCGCTCGCCGCGGCAGTGCCGGAGTCCACCGCCCGCGTCACCGCGGTGTCGAGCAGGCGCGTGCGCAGCAGATCGACCCCGAGCCAGTTGCTGGCGGACGTCTGCGGCTCGAGATAGGCCAGCGGCAACAGAGGCTGGGACGACGAGCCCGGCGCGGGCCGGATGCGGAAGTCCTCGTTGCGCCGCCGCCACTGCGTCTCGAACGTCTTCACCTCCGCGGGCGTCAGCCGCGGCGCGTAGGCAAAGAACTCGTGCACACCGGAGCGGCTCGAGAATTGCCGGACGAAATGCTGGAAGTCATCCAGGTCCACGCCCGCCGACACCGACATGAAGGCGTTGATCGTCGACTGCAGCCGCAGGTGGATGTCGAGGTCGTGCTGGAACACCGTGGTCCGGGCGTCGGCCGCGCGATGAAACTGCGCGATGGCCGGCCGGCGCTGATCGATGACCTCCGCGGCGATCAGCGCTGCGGTCAGGCCCAGGCCGATCAGCCAGACCAGGATCGGTGCGCGATGACGCGGCTTTTCGTCGGACGTGGGACGCATGCGAGCGCGGGCGGTCTCTATGCCGCTGCGCCGGCTCCTCTCGCCACGTTTTTTGC
>DATLCG010000116.1:0-10980 GCA_035526525.1 Binatia bacterium | reverse complement strand
GAAGTTTCCCCGCATCACTGTCGTCACGCCGAGCTTCAACCAGGCGAGCTATCTCGAGGCGACCCTGAACTCCGTGCTCGACCAGGGCTATCCCGACCTCGAGTACATCGTCATGGATGGCGGCAGCACGGACGGCTCGGTAGACATCCTGCGCCGCTACGCCAGCCGTCTCGCGTATTGGCGCAGTGCCGACGATGACGGACAGTCCGACGCGATCAACCAGGGCTTTGCCCGCGCTACCGGCGACATCTTCTGCTGGATCAACTCGGATGACGTGCTGCGGCCTGGTGCACTGGCGCAGGCGGCGCGTCACTTGACCGACGGCGCGCGTCCGGCCTGGCTCATCGGCGCCGCGGAAGTGCTCGAGGTCGACGGACAGGTGCGGGAGGTGCGCCGCCCGCGCGTCCTGCGCACCGAGGAACTGCTGGACTGGCGCCAGCACTGGTTCGCGCAGCAGGCCGTGTTCTGGACCCGCGCGATGTGGCGCAGTGCAGGACCGCTGCGGACCGACCTGCACTACGCGATGGATTACGACCTGTGGCTGAGGATGCTGCGCCGCTCGCCGCCGTTGCTGGTGCCCGACGTGCTCGGCGGATACCGGCATCACGCGGACGCCAAGTGCATCGCCGATCATGAGGCGGCGCTGCGCGAGATGCTGCGCGTGACGCTGCGGCATCTGCCTGATTTCCTGCCACCGGCGGAACGGACGGAGTGGCGCGCCCGTACCGCGCGCAGCGTCTACGAGCGCGTTCGCCACCACTACTGGAACCGCCAGTATTCCGACGCGCTGGCCGAGCTGCGGCTCATGGTGCGCATTGCGCCGGGCCTGCTCCGTGAGCCGGAAGTAAGGCGCATGGCGCTGCAGACGCTCGCGGAAGCCCGCGCCTTGCGCCGCGAACTGCGCCGCATGCCGCGTGTGCCGCAGCTGCCCCCGGCGCCGCAGCAGTCGCGCCCGATCACGTTCGTGCTGCCGGGAGGCTTGTCACTGTCGGGCGTCGTGGGCTGGGTCACGCAGTTCACAGGCCACCTTGCGCAAGCGGGCGCCACGGTGAATTTCATCGAGCACGTGTCGGACCATCCGTCGGCGGAGGCCGCGCTCGCCGGCGGCGCGCGCGTCGTGCCCTGCGGCGGAGCGAGCACCGCGTTCGCCGGCGTCGCCGACGTGGTCGAGTACCTGCCGGCGTACCACTCCGTCTGCCCGAGCACCATCAGCCCGAACTGGTCGGTCGCGGCCTACGCCGCCTGCGCGCTGATCCGCTCGCAGCAGCCCGATGCAATGCGAGTCGTCGGATACGCGCACTCGGACGAGCAGTGCTACTACTACTGGCTCGCCCTGTACGAGCCGATCATCGACCTGTTCGTCGCAGTCAGCGACGAGATCGCAGCGAAGCTCAAGGGGCAGATGCCGAACCGCGCCGCCGACATCGTCGTGCGTCCCTATTCCGTGGAATGCCCGGAAGCACTCGAGCGGACCTATGCCGCGCCTGCGCAGCCGCTGCGGCTGGTCTACGCCGGGCGCGTGGTCGAGCAGCAGAAGCGGGTGACCGACCTGGTCCTGCTGGCGCGTGCGCTGACGCAACGCGGCGTCCCGTTCGTGCTGGACGTGGTCGGCGACGGCGAGGACCTGCCGCTGCTGCAGCGGCATCTCGCGGAGAGTCCGCCGGAAGTCCGCGACCGCGTGCGGCTGCGCGGCCGGGTTCCCTTCGCCGAAATGCCCTGTATCTGGCGAGCAGCCGACATCTGCGTGCTGACCTCGGCGTTCGAGGGCACCTCCGTGGCGATGCTCGAAGCCATGGCCCAGGGCTGCGTGCCGGTGGTGACCCGCGTCAGCGGCGTCGCGGCGGTGCTGATAGAAGGGGAAAACGGTTTTGTCGCCCCGATCGGAGACGTGGAGTCGATGGCGGACGCGATCGCCGCGCTGGGGGCGAATCGCGAGCGCCTGCGCGCGATGGGGGCGCGCGCGCACGACACCGTGCGCGCGCGCTATTCGCATGGCGACTACGTCCGCTGGTTCCGAGGCGAGAGCGACCGCTTGTGGCAGCGGCCACCCCGCACGTGGCCGGCGTCGAAACGCCTCTCCCTCGCAATACCGCCCCCGCGCGGGTTCCTGGTGCGGCTCGTCTCCCAGGAGTTCGGCATGCGCCGAAAGCTGATGGCTCCGTGGCGCGCGTTGTTCGGTCGGGGCGACAGGGCCGCATGAGAATCGCCTTCCACAGCACCATGGAGGGCTACGCCTGGGGCGGCAGCGAGGAGCTGTGGTCACGGGCCGCGCTGCGGCTTCGCGAGCAGGGCGTGGAAGTGCACGCCAGCGTCAAGGCCTGGCCGCAGGTGCCGCGGATGCTGCAGCAGCTGATCGACGCTGGCGTGGTGGTGCACCGCCGCCGGCCGGTCAACAACCGTTTCTACATGCGCGTCCTGCGCCGGCGCGGCTGGATTTCGCGGGATCCCGAGCTGGACCGGCTGCGCGCTCTCGCGCCGGACCTGCTGGTCGTGTCGCTCGGCAGCAACTTCGAGGCCCGCGAGCTGATCGCCGCTTGCCGCATCGCGGGCATGCGCTATGCCTTGGTGAACCAGGCCGTGCAGGACGTGTGGAGCCCGACCGACGCCGCCAAGACGGAGCATCGCGAGAATTACGAGCAGGCCACGGCGTGCTTCTGCCTGGCGCAATCGAACCTGCGGTCGCTGCAGCGCCAGCTGGCGAGTCCGCTGTCGAACGCGCGCATCGTGCGCAACCCGTTCAACGTCCCTTACGACGCGCGTCCGCCGTGGCCCGCGGACGACGGCATCGTGCGGCTGGCGGTGGTCGGCCGCCTCGAGCCCTACAGCAAGGCGCAGGACCTGCTGCTGGAAGCGCTGGCGGGAGAGAAGTGGCGTCAGCGTCCGGTGCAATTCCTTTTTTACGGCGATGGCCCGCTGAAGGGCTACCTGCGCGACCTGGCGCGCCACTATGGCGTGACCAATGCCATCTTTGCCGGCACGGTCGACGACATCCCGCAGCTGTGGAGCCGGCACCACGCGCTGGTGCTGACCTCGCGGATCGAAGGCATGTCGCTCGCCGCGATCGAGGCGATGCTGTGCGCGCGGCCGTGCATCGTCACGCAGGTGGCAGGGTGCGAGGGCGAGCTGGTCCAGGATGGCCTGACCGGCTTCGTCGCCGCCGCGCCCACCGCGGCGCTCATCGACGATGCGCTCGAGCGCGCGTGGGCGCAGCGGGGTCGCTGGGAGGAGATGGGCCGGCGCGCCGCGCAGCACGTACGGACCATCATCCCGCGGGATCCGGCGGCCGAGTTCGCCGCGAGCCTGGTGGAGCTGGTCTCCACCGCGGATCGCGACGCGCGCGCTTCCGCATGATCTCGGTCATCGTCTGCACGCGCGATCGCGCGGCGGCGCTGCGCCAGTCGCTCGAGCGGCTGCAGCAGCTGCGCCTGCCGCCCGGGCAGGCCGCCGAGTGCCTCGTCGTCGACAACGGCTCGCGCGACGATACCGTGCAGGCGGCCCGTGATGGCTGGCATGCGGCCTGGCCGTTGCGGCTCGTGTCCGAGCCGCAGCCCGGCCAGGCGCGCGCACGCAACACCGGCTTGCGGCATGCGGCCGGCGAGGTCATCGCGTTCTGCGACGACGACGTGCACGTGGAGCCGTCGTGGCTGGAGCAGCTGTGCGAGCCGCTGCTCGCCGGCACCGCCGACGCCACCGCGGGCAACATCCGCTTGCCCGGCGAGCGCGTGCGCCCCTGGATGGATGCGCACCTTCGTGCACTGTTCTGCTCGGCGGAGCGGATGACGGACCCGCCGGACCAGCTGGTGGGCGCGAGCATGGCCTTCCATCGCCGGGTGCTGGAGCGCGTGCCGCGGTTCGACCAGAACCTCGGTCCCGGCGCCTCCGGCTTTTTCGACGACACCTTGTTCAGCCGCCAGCTGATCGCGGCCGGGTATCGGCTGAAATTCGTCGAAACGGCGCTTGGAGTGCATGTCTTCGATGCCAGCCGCCTGTCGCGGGCTGCGTTGAAGGTCTTGGCCCGACGCCATGCCCAGTCCCAGGCCTACGTGGACTATCACTGGGCGCACGCAGCAATCCGTCACGGCCGGTTGCGCACGTGGCGCGCGTCGCTCAGGCTTCTGACCTGGCTTGCGCGGCACCCGCTGACGACGCGGTGCGACGGCATGGCGCCCGAGGAATTTCGCCGACGGCATCTTCTTCACTACCGGCAGGAGTTCCTGGCCTTGCGCGCAACCCCGCGCAGGTATGCGCGTCACGGCCTCGAGGCGCCTCAATGACGCCTGCGCCTGTCGGGATCGCAGCCGAGCGACCCCGTGCTCTCGTGCTGACGCACGTGCCATTGAGCCCGGATTACCCGAACGGGTTTTCGGAGCGGTGGCACTCGTTCCTGACGGCGCTGGGCGGGTCGTTTGCCCTGGACGTGATCGGCGTGCGCGGCGTGTGGGATCAGGGTCAGGTGCCGCAGGAGACGTTCGTGCCGCACGATCTCGGCGCAGTGCGCGTGCGCCTGCTCGACGCCATCCGGCCGGCGTCCCCACCGAAGGCGGTGCTGCGCGTGGTGCGCAGCCTGCTCAGTCTCCTGCGCATGGATCGTTTCGGCCCCGTCGTTCCGGGACTGGCTCCGGCACTGGCGGCCGATCCGCCGCCGGCGCTGATCGTGGCGTTCCTGCACCACATGGCAGAGCACGTGCTCGATGCGGGCTGCCCCGCGCCGACGGTATTCGTGCTGGAGGAGGGCATCGAACGGCTGTTGCCGCACGCGCGCCCCAGGGAGCTGGCTATGGGCCCGCTCAAGCAGCTCTGGAAGTTCTGTTTCTGGCGGGCCTACCACGTGCGGCTCAATGCGTTTGCCCGCGCCATCGTCCGGGGCTGCGCGCGGCGCGGCCGGATCGTGGCGATCAACGAAGTCGAGGCGCGGGCCTTCGCACGTGCGGCGCCCGGCGCTGCCATCGGCATCGCGCCGATGGGCGTCGACGTCGATGCCTATGCGCCGCAATCCGCGGCGGAGGAATTCGACGCCGCGGTCTTCGGCGACCTCTCGCTGCGGCACAACTACGAGCCTGCGCGCGAATTGTTCGAGGACGTATCCGCGCTGCCGGGCGGGGCCGCTCTGCGCTGGGCCTTCGTCGGCCGCGAGCCGCACGCGTCGATCCGCGCGCTGGCATCGGATCGCGTCACCGTCACCGGCAGGGTCGCCGACACCCGCCCGTACTACGCGCGCACCCGAGTCGTCGTGGTGCCCACCCGGCACGTCACCGGCAGCAAGTCCACGCTGGTCAAGGCATGCAGCATGGCGCGGCCGGCGGTCGTCACCGCCGCTGGCTTGTCGGGTCTGCCGCTCCAGGACGGCCGGGACGTGGTGGCCGCATCGGGGCGTGAGGACCTTGCGCGGCAGGTGATGGTGCTGCTGCGCGACGAAGCCGGGCGGCGGCGTCTGGGGGCGGCAGCGCGCGCCACCATCGTGCGCGCCTGCAATCAGGCCGAATCGAGCCGCCGGTTCGCGGAGATCTGCCGCGACGCCGTCGTCACGCCGCTAGGCGTGGACTGACCGGTGCCGATGTCGGCTCTGCAGCCGGCATCTGCGCCGCGAATGCCAGCCCGGCGTTGAGGATGATCAGCGCCCAGATCGGCTGCTCCGTGGAGAAAGTCAGCGTCATCGAGCCGACCGCGAGCGTGATCAGGGAAATCAGCGGGGCCGGGCCGACGACGCCGCGCGCGCGCTGGCTGCGAAACCCCAGCACCCCGAACGTCAGCACGAACAGCGCAAGGCCGACGACGCCGGTCTCGGCGGCATACGACAGCAGCGTGTTGTGGGCGACGAAGGCACGGGACAGATACCGGTACATCGCATCGGGGTAGTGCCCCAGCCCCACGCCGAACATGAAGTTGTCGGCGAACACCTCGAGCCCCGCCTTCCAGATGGCGATGCGCCCGCTCAATTCGCCGGACTGGATGTCCTCCGCCGTCGAGGTCAGGCGCTCCGTGGTGATGCCCGGGATGGTGAGGTAACCCGCGAATTCCGCAGCAGCCAGCAGGAAGCCGCCGAAGAGGATTATCTGGCGCCTGCCCGGGAAGCGTGTCGACAGCATGAGCGTGCCGGCGACCAGCAGGCACACCACGCCGGTACGCGAGGCCGTCAGGACGATGGCATAGGCGCCGGCCGGGACCAGTGCGAGACACGCCACTCGCATCGCACGTGAGGCCGTTGCCGCAGCGGCGAGGCCGGCCAGCGGCAACGCTGCGGCCAGCGTCACCGAGAATACGTTGGGGTCGTAGTGCGTACCCGTGAACCGCCACTGCTGCTCGCCCCAGAGGTTTTCGGTGGCGCCGACCAGCCGCAGATAGTCCACCAGCGCATAAAGCGTGGCGACCAGAAGGCTGGCGAGGTACAGCTGCATGAGGCGCAACCAGGCGCGCACGTCGTGCACGATGTGCCATGCCGCCAGCGCGATGATCAGGCACTTGATGAACGCCAGGAACTCGCGCAACGACGGATCGCTGTAGACGTTCCACAGCGAGGCGCCGCACCACGCGACCCAAATCACCAGCAGGAAGTGGAACGTCGTGAGCGACAGGCGCCGCGTCAGCAGCACCGAGATGCCGAGCACGGCGCCGAGCAAGGCACTGAACACCTGCGACGGCGGCACCGGCAGCAGGTCGAAGCGATACTCCCATGGCACCGCAAGGAAATAGCCGGCCAGGATCAGCCACGGCAGATCCTTACGGCTTGCGGGTGCCGGCGTCGTCGACGAGTTCATGGATCAGGGCGGAATATCGCTGGATCATAGCGTCGAAGCCGTAGCGCTCCCGCATCAGCTCGCCGGCGCGCTGCCGCAGCGGCGCCGTCGCCGAGAGCCCGCCCGCGGCGAGCCTGCGCAGCTCGGCGGCCATGGCGTCGAGGTCTTCCACCAGCACCCCCGCGGCGCCATCGTCCAGCGCCTCTGGCATCCCGCCGACGCGCAGACTGAGCACGAGAGTGCCGCTCGCGTGCGCTTCCAGCACCGAAAACGGGCAACCCTCCGTGCGCGAGATCACGATGAGGACATGAACACCGCGCAGCAGCGCCGCCGGATCGCGCACCCAGCCATGCAGTTGCACGCGTCCCGCGGTGACGTCGGCCGCCAGGGCCTCGCGCATGCCGTGATCCAATGCTCCGGCACCAGCGACGTGCCATTCGATCGGCGCGTCGCGCAGGCGCGACACCACTTCAGCCAGGCGATCGGCGCCTTTTTCGCGCGACAGGCGTCCGACGAAAGCCACGGTCAGTGGCGGCACGGGGGGCCGTTCCATGCGGGCGCCGGGCGAACTGTGCACGCCGTTGTGCAGGGTCCGCATGCGGCGCCGCCGCAGCGGCGTCCGCTGCAAATGCGTTGCCACGTAGTGCGACACCGCCACGACGCAATCGAGCGGGCCGAGCGCCAGGGCCGCGGCCGTCTGCACGACACGGCGCTTCCAGCCCGCGACGTGGGCGAATTCGCTGGCAGCGGAATGCACCACGACGATCAGCGGCGTGCGCCGCAGCAGTCCGAACGCTCGCAGCAGGCACAGCCCGAGCATCGAGAACGGGTCGTGCACCAGCACGAGGTCGGCGCGGTGCGAGCGGATCGCGCGCCACAATGGCACGGCGCCGAAGGCGCGCGCAGGTGATTGCAGCGCGGCCTGTTCGACGGCCACCGCGCCGCCCAGCTCGTGCTGCAACTCGCTTGCCCCGTACTTGAGTACGACGCGCAGCTCGAACTCGCGGGCCAGATCGGGTAGCGCCAGCTTGAGCCATCGCCCGATGCCGCCTGTTCCGGAGAACGCGGAAACGACCACGATCCGCTGCTTCACCGTAGCCGTATCAGCACGCGGCGCCGGGCGAGGGCAGCGGCCCGGAGAGCGCCTGGAAACCAGCGCAAGGCCCGCAGCAGCGCGCGATTGCGCAGGGATGGCAGCACGCCGCACAGCTCTGCCTGCAGCTCGCGCGCCGCGGCGAAATCGCCGGCGAGCAGCGCCAGCCGGGGCAATCCGGTGTGCCACTCGAGCAGCGTTTCCGGCGCCTCGGCGCGGATCAGGGCGTAATGCTTGCGGAAAAACCGCAGCCGGCCCTGGAAATTCTTCTGGAGCGAAGACGACAGCTGGCCGGGATGGCGGCGATAGGTGACCAGGCGCTGCTCGATGCCCAGCCAGCCGTAACTCATGGCGACGCGCAGCCACAGGTCCCAGTCCTCGCACGGAGGCAGCTGCAGGTCGAAGCGGCCCAGGCGCTCGCACGCGTCGCGGCGGATCATGACTGCAGAGGGCGAGCCCGGGACGTTGGTGATGCACATGAGCTTCACGCTCGGGCGCACCGCGCGCAGCGCCGGGGTGCTGACGACGCCCGCACCTTCGAGGTGCTGCATGGTGCAGAACACTCCGCCGACGCGTTCGGTGGCGGCAGCCAGGGCAGCCACCTGCACGGCGAGCTTGTCCGGGTGCCACTCGTCGTCGGAATCCAGGAACGCGATCAGGTCGCCGCGCGCCAGGTCGAGGCCATCGTTGCGCGCCGCCGAAGGACCGCCGCGCTCCGCGCGACGATGCGTGCGGACGCGATCCCCGTACGACGCCAGAACTGCCGCGGTATCATCGTTCGAGCCGTCGTCGACGACGATCACCTCGAGCGGCGCGCGGGTCTGCGCGAACACCGACTGCAGCGCGCTCCGCAGGTAGGCGCTGCGGTTGTAGGTCGGGATGATCACCGAGACGGAAGGCCGCTCGGGCAGCGGTGGCAGGGAATCCATCGAAAGCGATCGGGTTGTCAGCGACGCATGCTAGAAGGTTTCGCCGTTGGCAGAAAGCACATCGCGCCGGAGAGCGGGGCGGTGCAGCGCCAGGTGCCGCTGTCGGTGCTGGTCGCCGCGAAAAACGAGGAGCGCAACATCGGGCGCTGCCTGCAGGCGCTGCAATGGGCCGAGCAGGTCGTGGTGGTGGACAGCTCCAGCACCGACCGCACGGCGCGCATTGCGAGCGAGATGGGGCGCGAGGTGGTGCAGTTCGCGTACGCGGGTAGCTACCCCAAGAAACGGCAGTGGGCGCTCGACCACGTCGCGTGGCGGCATCCCTGGGTGCTGCTGCTGGATGCCGACGAGGAAGTGACGCCGGCGCTCGCGGAGGAGATTGCGCGCGTCCTGGACCGCGTCGATCGCGTCGGCTACTTCGTGCTCAAGCAATTCCATTTTCTCGGACGGCGCCTGCGCTTCGGCGGCTTTTCGCACTCCGCACTGATCCTCCTGCGTCGCGGCGGCGCGCGCTTCGAGGCCGTCACCGGCAGCGATGCATCGGGCCTCGACATGGAGGTGCACGAGCGGCTGATCGTCGGCGGCGCCACCGCACGGCTGGCGCAGCCGCTGGTCCACCACGACTTCAAGGGTCTCGCCGCCTACGTCGACCGGCACAACCGCTATTCGACCTGGGAGGCGCACGTCCGCCGCCAGATGAAGCGGGGTGTCCACGGCGAGGATCGGGTGCGTGCGCGCCCGTGGGGCGACGTGCAGGAGCGGCGGCGCTTCCTGAAGCGCATCGCCATGTCCCTGCCGTTCGAGCCCTGGCTCTGGTTCTGCTACCACTACGTGTTGCGGCTGGGGTTCCTGGACGGGCGGCGCGGCCTGGTCGCCGCGCAGCTGCGCCGCGCGTACATCGAGCAGGTGCGGGCGAAGCTGTACGAAATGCAGCTGGCCGAAGGGCGCTAGGCCAGCAACTCGGCGCAATGCGCCAGCAGCACGCGCGCCGTCTCGCTCCACGAATAATCGCGCGCCAGTCTTCGGCCGCGCGCTCCCATCGCATCCAGCTCGGCGTCGCCCAGCGCGCAGGCCGTGCGCAGCGCAGCCGCGAGGGCCGGAGCGGTCGGCTCGATCCACCAGCCGCAGTTTTCCTGTGCGATGCGCTGCCAGGGGGTGCCCGTGGTGGTGATCACGGGCAGGCCGTGCGCGAGCGCCTCGGCTATGACGATGCCGAAGTTCTCGCTCTGGGTCGGCAGCACGAACAGGCGGCTTTCCCGCAGCAGCTTCTCCTTGTCGTCGCCGTAGGCGGCGTCCCGCAGCTCGATGCCCGCATCCGCAGCCTCGGAGCGGATCAGCTGCCGGAGGTTCCGGCGATAGTCGTCCGCCCCCGGTCCCGCGATCACCAGCCGCCAGCCGGCCGGCCGCAAACGCGCCCATTCGCGGATCAGGAGCTCGGGCTGCTTCTTCGGATGAAGTCGCGACAGGAAAAGCGCCTGGCGTGGACCGGCGCCTGTTCGCACGGGAAGCGTGGCGGGCAGGTCGACGCCATTCGGCACCAGCCACAGCGGCGTGCCCGGCAGCAGGCGCCGCAGGTTGTCGCGCTCGCCGGTACTCGTTGCCACCAGCGCCGCCGCGCGCCGCAACAGGGGTCCCTGATACAGGCCCCAGGCCGCCTGCTTGCGCCACTTCTTGTCGGCCAGCGGCCATGGCTCGAGCATGCCGCGCGGCGTCGCGACCCATGGCGTGCCGCGCCGGCGCGCCGACACGAAGCTGGCCACGTTCTGAGGCCGCCAGACTCCGAAGTCGTACACCACGTCCGGCGCGAACGCGGCCAGGGTCCGCTTCAGCGCACGGACATGAGCGGGAAAACGCAGTGGCGCGGGCAGCCGCGCAGCGTGGATCGGGAACGGCTGCACCGGCGCCGCGATGTGCTCCGTGCCGCTGCCCGCGCCGAACGCGATGGCGACGTCCGCGCCGAGCCGTGCCGCGTGCTCCGCGGTGCGCAGTGCGGACAGCGTCGGGCCGCCATGTTCCGCGGCCAGGCCCGCAATGGTGATGAGCAGTCGCATGGGCGGCGCTATCCGCGCCGATACAGCTCCATCGGCGTCGGCATGCGGCCGCGCACCACGCGCTCGCCGGCCAGCGCCGCCGCCTGCGCGATCTCGCGCCAGCGGCTCATGCGCACGCCTACCGAGCGGCCGGCAAGGTTGCGGCCCAGCGGCAGCATCCCGTGCTCGTACAGGTC
>DATLCG010000100.1:0-8730 GCA_035526525.1 Binatia bacterium | reverse complement strand
GTTGAAGCGCACGGCGTTCGGCAGGTTGTAGCTGGGAACCTGCTTGCGCACATAGCGCAGCACCAGATTGGCGAGCACCGACTTCGGAAAATTCAGCTGATCGCCGACACCCGTAAGGATGACGTGCTCGATCTGCGTCTTGTCGATCACATGCTCGAGCGTGTGCGCGAAGTTCTCGAAGATCACGATCGCTTTCGCGCCAGAATCAGTGAGCTGATGCTCCAGCTCGCGCGCGGTGTACAGCGGATTGACGTTCACCACCACCATGCCCGCGCGCAGGATTCCGAACAGCACCACCGGGTATTGCAGGAGGTTCGGCATCATCACGGCGACGCGGTCGCCTTTCTCGAGGCCGGCGACGTTCTGCAGGTACGAGGCGAAGTCCTGCGACAGGCGATCCATGTCGTCATAGGCAAGGACGGTGTCGCCGCTCTGGTAGGCCGGCAGCGCGCGGAAGCGCCCGATGCTGCGCTCGATCAGGTCCGACAGCGATTCGTAGGCCGTCAGGTCGATGTCGTGCGGGACTCCGGGCTGGTATTCCTTCAGCCAGACGCGCTCGGTGGGCATGACGTCCTCCGCGCCGGGAGCGGCGCAGCGCGACTATAGAAGGCGCACCGGCGCGCCCGCCAGCGCTCAGCCGCCCCGCGTCCGGCGGGGGGCATCGCCGGCGCGTGCCTGCAGCCAGTCGCGCAGGCTGCGGCCGCCGTCGCCGCGGGCAAAGACCTGCTCGATGCCGGCAATGATCTGCTCGGCATCGCGCGCGGCGTCGTCGTGCACGGTGCGGCGCTCCGGCTCCGCACCTCGACGCACCAGGTTCCATAAACCGGCGAGCGTCAGCGCCTGCAGGTCACGGCCGGGCAGCAGCTGCTGCCCCGAGGGCCCGGCTTCGGCCAGCACGTTGTGGTGCAGCAGGATGTCGAGCACGCCGTCGACGTGCTCGGGAACGGCCGGCAGGCACTGGTGGAGCTCGTCGCGCGTCAGCGGCGGCTCGCCGTCCAGGAAGCGGCGGCCGACCCGCTCCACGATCTGCAGGCCCAGCGTCTCGGCTGCCCGGCCCCACAGGTGGGGCGCGATGCGGGTCAGCGTCACGCGCTGCGGGTATTGCACGTAATAGGCGAGCTGGCAGCCGATCAGCAGGATCAGCCAGCCGACATACAGCCAGATCAGCAGGAAGATGATGATCGCGAAGCTGGAATAGATCGCGTTGTAGCTGGACGAGGCCACCACGATGCGCGCAAAGGCGATGCTGGCCGACTCCCAGAGCACGCCGGCGAGCATGCCGCCCGAGGCGGCCGCGCGCAGCCGGACGCGCGTGTTCGGCACGAAGGCGTACAGGAAAGTGAACAGCCCGATGATCACGACGTACGGCAACAGCCGGCCGACGATGTAGATGAGGAGACCGAACGGCTCGTAGGAGGACACCAGGCCGACGAAGCTGCTGTTCATCACGCTGGCGGTGATGCCGAGCGAGGTCACCACCGCGAAAGGTCCCACCAGCAGCAGCGACAGGTACTCGCCGAGGCGCTGCCCCAGCCGCCGCGGCTGCTCGATCCGCCAGATGTAATTGAAGCTGTCCTCGACCTTCTGGATCATGGACAGCACGGTGTAGAACAGCAGCGCCATGCCGAGCGAGCCCAGCACCCCGACCTTGATGTTGTCCACGAAGTGCAGGATGTTCGCGGTGAGCGCATCGCCCTGCGCTCCCAGCGGCGCGAGCATGTTGCGCAGCATGGGCTCCAGGCTGTTGTGGACGCCGAGCCCCTTGAGCACCGAGAACGCCAGCGCCAGCAATGGCACCAGCGACAGCAGCGTGGTGTAGACCAGGCTCATCGCCCGCATGCTGATCTGCCCTTCGAGCAGGTCCCGCGTCAGCGCGTAGCCCAGGCGGCCGGCCGCTCGCAATTGCGCTGGCGAGCGCGCGAGACCTTCCCGCTCGCCCCACAGCGCTTCGCGCAGCCGCTGCAGCCATTTCATGCGGAGGGTGACCGGGGCAGGATGGGACCGTAGGATAGCGCCGCACTCACGCGATGGCGGAGCGCCGCATGAAACGAAAAGTTCCGCCGCGATTGCCGGCGTTGAATCCAGCCGGCGTGCCGGAGCTGCGCCGCTCCCTGTACCCGGAGCCGTTCCGGTCGCGCATGGGTGACCGCGCGAAGCGCCGGCTCGGCGAGGCCTGCGGCCTGACCCAGTTCGGAGTCAACCTGGTGGTGCTCGGGCCCGGAGGGCAGTCGGCGCTCCGGCACTGGCACACGCACGAGGACGAGTTCGTCTACGTGCTCAGTGGCGAGCTGATCCTGATCACCAACGGCGGCGAGCAGGTGCTCGCGGCAGGCATGTGCGCCGGTTACCCGGCCGGCACCTCCGATGCACACCACATGGTGAACCGGAGCGGCCATGCGGCGACCTACCTCGAGGTCGGCAGCCGCAAGCCTGCCGACCAGGCGCTGTATCCCGACGACGACCTCGTGTGGATGACCAACCCAGACGGCTCGGTCTACCCCTCCCGGAAGACCGGCGAGCCGTATCCCGAGTAGCCAGGTAGCCACTCGTCGGGCGCGTGCCATGCGCCCTTGACATGTTGCACCGCAACAATTAAGTTTCTCCCCGCGATTGCTGCGATGCAGCACGAATTTCGGGTTGATCAGTTTTCCATCATTTCAGGAGAAGACACATGACGTTGGACAAAGCCGTGAACGAAGTGAAGGGTCGCCTCGAGGACGTCGGCGCGCAGGCGCAGGGCGTCGCGAAGGTGTCGTACAAGACGATCAAGGCCGCCAACGAGGTGGTGATCGAAGGCGTGCAGGATCTGGTGAAGACGCAGACCGAAGCCGCCAAGGACCTGTACACCCTCAGCAAGCACAGCTTCGACAAGGCCTACGCCGCCGGCCTGCTGGCCGTCGCGCAGTCGCCGATCGAGTACATCCCGGACGGCCGCGACACGATCATCGGCGCCTTCACGGAGTCGGTCGAGACGTTCACCAAGACCGGCGAGAAGCTGGCCAAGGTCGTGAAGACCGGCTACCGCGACGTCAGCGCGACCTTCGGCGGCAAGCCGGCGCGCAAGACCCGCAAGGCAGCGCGTCGCGTCACGCGGAAGGCCAAGGCCGCCACGCACGCCGAGACCGCCGCTGCCTGATCGGCGGGGCGCATCGGTGGCAGCACATGCAAGGGGCCGGACATCCGGCCCCTTGTTTTTTGGAGCGAGGTTTTCACCCATGAACCCCCTGGAAATGTTCGGGCGCGCGCGCCAGCGCGCAAGACCGATCGTGGAATCCGCCAGCCGCATCGGCGGCCACGAGATGGTGGCCCTGGCCGGGCACTGGGCCGAGGTGCGCGAGCGCTGGGCGGTCGCGCTCAAGGCGCGCGGCCTGGGCGAGCTGCTGCGCGACCAGCTCGACCTGCTGCCGGAGACCCGCGCCCGTCTTCGGCTGGACCACCGGGAACGACGGCTGCTGCTGCGGCAGGCCGTCGAGCGGCTGCTCGGCCGGGTCTAGCCCGACCTATTCGGCGTCGGCCGGATCCGTCGCGCCGCGGCGCTGGCGCGGTGTTCCCGCCGCGCCGTACAGGAGCCGGCGCACGGCGCGGCTGCGGCCGATCTGCTGCAGGTTGTCCTTGACGAAGCTCGCCGTGTCGGCCGCCACGCGCTCGCGCAGGAATTGCAGGACTTCCTCCTGGATGCCGGCTACGTCCGGCAAGCCGAGAAAGCGGCGCAACTCCTCGGGCTGCAGATCGATTTCGACCTTGATCTTCATGCGCCCAGCATAGCCCCGCGGCTCAGGGCCCGGTCAGCAAGCGCTGCGCCTCGCGGTATTTCGCGGCGGTCTTTTCCACCACGTCGTCCGGCAGCATCGGTCCCGGCGCCTGCTTGTTCCAGTCCAGCGTTTCCAGGTAGTCCCGCACGAACTGCTTGTCGAAGCTCGGCGGGCTGGTGCCGACGCGATACGTCGCCGCCGGCCAGAAGCGCGAGGAGTCCGGCGTCAGGACCTCGTCGATGAGGTGCAGTGTGCCCGCGTCGTCCACGCCGAACTCGAACTTGGTGTCGGCGATGATGATCCCGCGCCCCCGCGCGTACTCGGCTGCTTCGCGATAGAGCCGCAGGCTGGTGTCGCGGACGCGCGCCGCCAGGGCAGCGCCGAGCCGGCGCTCGACCTCGGCATAGGCGATGTTCTCGTCGTGCTGCCCGACCGGGGCCTTGTCGGCCGGCGTGAACAGCGGCTCCGGCAGTTGCTGCGCCAGCTGCAGCCCGGAAGGCAGCGCGAGGCCGCAGACCTTGCCGGTAGCGCGGTAGTCCTTCCAGCCGGAGCCGATCAGGTAGCCCCGGACGACGGCCTCGATCGGCAGCGCCTTCAGCTTGCGCACGACCACTGCGCGGTCCCTGCACTGCGCCTGCTCGTCCGCCGTCAGCGCCGGCTGAACCCCGGGCGCGAGGTGGTTCGGAACGATCGGCGCGAAGCGCCGCATCCAGAAATCGCTCACCGCGGTGAGCACCTGCCCTTTGCCGGGGATGGGTCGCGGCAGGATGACGTCGAAGGCGGAGAGCCGGTCGGTGGTGACGATCAGCATGTGGCGCTCGCCCACCGCGTAGATGTCGCGGACCTTGCCGCGGTGGAGGCGCGGCAGGCTGTGGATGCTCGAGTCCTGCAGCGGCGCGGCGCTCACCGGTGGAACCAGTAGCGGCCGCCGCTGGCGATGGCAATCACCAGCAGGCCCAGCGCCAGGTTCACCGCCATGAACAGGCGGATCTGCGCCAGCGATCGTGCCGCATCTTCGCCCGCGCGCAGCCGCCGCAGGGGTGCGAAATAGACGTGGGCCGCCATCAGCATCATCACCACGCCGATGGCGAGCATCGCGTGGACGTGCGGTCCCGCCGCACGCAGGCCGCCGAGCACGCCGAAGGTCATCCACAGGCCGGTCACCAGCAGCAGCGCCACCGCCAGCCACACCCACCGGAAGAACAGGCCCAGCGCCGTCGCCCACACGCGGGCGCGCGAAGGGTCGTCGAGCCCGGCCGCGGCCGGGCGCATGGCAATCAGCGCGAAGAACATCCCGCCGACCCAGATCACGGCGGACAGCACGTGCAGCGGCAGCGCCACGCCCACGGAAATTCTCCTGCAAAAAATCGCGGCCACTGTATGCAAGCGATGTGCGTGCGTCCAGACGGGAATTCCGTCATCATCGCCGCCCCATGAGCGCCGCCGGCTCCACCCGTGCGGCGGCCGGCACGAAGGCCGCGCCGCCTTTCCGCATCGCGCCCAGCATCCTGTCGGCCGACCTGGCGCGTCTCGGCGAGGAAGTGCGCCGCGTGCTCGATGCGGGCGCCGACCTGATCCACTTCGACGTCATGGACAACCATTACGTGCCGAACCTGACGTTCGGCCCGGTGGTCTGCGAGGCGCTGCGCAAGGCCGGCATCACTGCGCCGCTCGACGTGCACCTGATGGTCGAGCCGGTGGACGCGCTGGCACAGGCGTTCGCCAAGGCCGGCGCCAGCATCATCACCTTCCACCCCGAGGCGACGCGCCACGTGGACCGCTCGCTGCAGGCGATCAAGGCGGCGGGCTGCCAGGCGGGTCTCGTGTTCAACCCCGCGACGCCGCTCGACTGCCTCAAGCACGTCATGGACAAGGTGGACATGGTGCTGCTGATGTCGGTGAACCCCGGCTTCGGCGGCCAGAGTTTCATTCCCTCGGCGCTGCCCAAGCTGCGCGAGGCACGCGCGCTGATCGATTCCAGCGGCCGCGACATCCGGCTCGAGATCGACGGCGGCGTGAAAGTGGACAACATCGCGGAGATCGCGCGCGCCGGCGCCGACACTTTCGTGGCCGGCTCGGCCATCTTCGGCACGCCCGACTACGGCGCCACGGTTGCGGCGATGCGCGCCGAGCTGGCGAAAGTGCGACACTGATCCCATGACGGCGCGGCTCTGCTGGCGATGGTGAAAGGTCTCCTCGGCTGACCTTTCCGCTGTCCCGCCTGCGCTGCAGGCGCAATACCGCCAGATCCCGATGAGCACGTACAACCGCGTCGTCTACACCCGCGAGCTTCCCGGCGACCTCGACACGCCCGTGGGCGCGTGGCTGAAGCTCGGCAATCGCCCGCACAGCTTCCTGCTCGAATCCATGCAGGGCGGCGAGCGCTGGGGGCGCTATTCCTTCATCGGCCTGCCCGCGCGCGAGCGGGTGCAGGCCCGCGACGGCACCATCGAGGTGCTGCGCGACGGCCGCGTGATCGAGCGCGCGCAGGTCGGCGACCCGCTGCCCTGGCTCCGCGCTTACGCCTCGCGCTCGCGGGTGCGGCCGGTCCCGGGCCTGCCTCGCCTGGTGGGCGGCCTGGTCGGTTACTTCGGCTACGACTGCGTGCGGTACTTCGAGCCGCGGCTCGCGCGCCCGCGGCCGGATCCGGTGGGCACGCCGGACCTGCTGCTGATGCGCTGCGAGGAGCTGGTGGTGTTCGACAATCGCCGCGCCACGCTCACGCTGTGCGTGGACGCGGGCCGCTCGGCGGCCGAGCGGCGTCGCGCCACTGCGCGGCTCGACGCCATCGAGCGCCAGCTGCGACGCCCGGCCCGCGCACCGCGCCCGGCACGCGGGCCGGCGCCGCGCTTCACCTCCGGCTGGTCGCGCCGCGGCTTCGGCGCGGCGGTCGAGCGCATCCGGCGCTACATCGCGGCGGGCGACGCCATGCAGGTCGTGCCGTCGCAGCGCCTGTCGGCGCCGTTCCGCGCGGCGCCGGTGGCCCTGTACCGCGCGATCCGGCGGCTCAACCCGTCGCCGTACCTGTACTGCCTGGACCTGGGCGATCACCACGTCGTCGGCTCCTCGCCGGAGATCCTGGTGCGCGTGGAGGACGGCACGGTCACCGTGCGCCCCATCGCCGGCACGCGCCCGCGTGGCGCCACGCCCGAGGAGGACCAGCGCCTGGAGCGCGAGCTGCTGGCCGACCCGAAGGAGATCGCCGAGCACCTGATGCTGATCGACCTCGGCCGCAACGACGTCGGCCGCGTCGCCGAAACCGGCAGCGTGCGGCTCACCGAGAAGATGGTGGTCGAGCGCTACTCGCACGTGATGCACATCGTCTCGAACGTCACCGGCAAGCTGCGGCCCGGCCTCGACGCGCTGGACGCGCTCGCCGCGGCGTTCCCCGCGGGCACGCTCACCGGCGCTCCCAAGGTGCGCGCGATGGAAATCATCGACGAGCTGGAGCCGGTCAAGCGCGGCATCTACGGCGGCGCGGTCGGCTACCTGTCCTGGGACGGCAACATGGACATGGCCATCGCCATCCGCACCGCGGTGATCAAGGACGGCCGGGTACACGTGCAGGTCGGAGCCGGCGTCGTCGCCGACTCCACGCCCGAAAGCGAGTGGCAGGAGACGCTGAACAAGGCGCGCGCCATGACGCAGGCGGCGGCGGATGCGGCCGGCGCGGGGCGCAAGGGCAGGGGCCGGTCATGATCGTGATGATCGACAACTACGACTCCTTCACCTACAACCTCGTGCAGTACTTCGGCGAGCTGGGCGCCGAGGTGCAGACCCACCGCAACGACTGCATCACGGTGGACGAGGTGCTGGCGCTGTCGCCGAGCCACATCGTGCTGTCGCCCGGGCCCTGTACGCCGAACGAAGCCGGCATCTGCCTGGCGCTGATCGGGCGCGCCGCGGGCCGCATCCCGCTGCTGGGTGTTTGCCTCGGCCACCAGGCCATCGGCCAGGCCTTCGGCGGCCGCGTGGTGCGGGCGCGCGAGGTGATGCACGGCAAGACCTCGCAGATCCATCATTGCGGCGCCGGCGTGTTCGGCGGCCTGCCGACGCCGTACACCGCGACGCGCTATCACTCGCTGATCGTCGCCGCGGACGACCTGCCGCCGGTGCTCGAAGTCACCGCGACCACGCGGCGTGCCGACGGGCGTGACGACGAGATCATGGGCCTGCGCCATCGCCAGTTGCCGGTCGAAGGGGTGCAGTTCCATCCGGAGTCGATCCTTACCGAGCATGGACATGCGCTGCTGAGGAATTTCCTCGAGGGCGCGCGGTGAGCGTGCAGGCGGCGCTGCAGCAGCTGCTCGAAGGCCGCGACCTGTCGCGCGACGCGATGCGCGAGGCCATGCGCGGCCTGATGACCGGCGCGGCGACTCCGGCGCAGATCGGCGGCTTCCTGGTGGCGCTGCGCATGAAGGGCGAGACCGTCGATGAGCTCGCCGCGGCCGCCGAGGTCATGCGCGAGCTGGCGACGCGCGTGCCGGTGGCGGAGTCGCTGCGTCCCACCCTGGTGGACACCTGCGGCACCGGCGGCGACGCGGGCGGGCTGTTCAACGTGTCCACGGCGGCGGCATTCGTCGTGGCCGCGGCCGGTGGCCACGTGGCCAAGCACGGCAACCGCGCGGTGTCGGGCAAGTCCGGCAGTGCCGACGTGCTCGAGGCCGCCGGCGTGAAGCTCGAGCTGTCGCCGGCGGCGGTCGCGCGCTGCATCGCGGAGGTCGGCGTCGGCTTCATGTTCGCGCCGTCGTTCCACGGCGCGATGAAGCACGCCATCGGCCCGCGCCGCGAGCTGGGCGTGCGCACCGTGTTCAACCTGCTGGGCCCGCTGACGAATCCTGCCGGCGCGCCGAACCAGGTGCTGGGAGTGTTCGACGCGCGCTGGCTCGAGCCCCTGGCGCACGTGCTGCACGCGCTCGGCAGCCGGCACGTGCTGGTGGTGCACAGCGACGACGGGCTCGACGAGATCAGCATCGGG
>DATLCG010000098.1:0-18648 GCA_035526525.1 Binatia bacterium | reverse complement strand
ACGTACTTGCCCCACCCCTTGTCCGCGCTGACCTTCGTCAGCGCCGCCGTCGTCGTCGTCTTGCCGTGATCCACGTGCCCGATCGTCCCCACGTTCACGTGCGGCTTCGTGCGCTCGAATTTTTCCTTGGCCATGGACTGTGCTCCTCGCGCTGCGGCGGTCGCAGGGGACGCGCATGTTAAGGAATGGACCCGGGACCATCAACCGTTACGGCCGGAAAATCAGCCGCTTGTGATGGCGGTCCTCTATACTCGCGGCCCTTTCGTGCCCGATCCCATGCCCGTTTCCGCCGCCGCACCGCCTGCCGATCGCTGGCTGCGCGGTCCCCGACTCGCGCTGCTGATCGCACTCGTCGCGGTGGCCTGGTTCGCGACGATCGGCTATCGCGACCTCGCGGATCCCGACGAGGGACGCTATTCCGAGATCTCGCGGGAGATGGTCGCCACCGGCGACTGGGTCACGCCCCGCCTCGACGGGCTGAAGTATTTCGAGAAGCCGCCCCTGCAGTACTGGGCGACGGCAGTCTCCTTCACCCTGCTCGGCCCGTCCGACTTCGCCGCGCGCGCCTACACCGGCCTGGCCGGGCTGCTGAGTGTCCTCGCCGTCGCCTTCTGCGCCGGACGCCTGTGGGGACGCAGGGCGGGCGTCACCACCGGCGGCGTCGCGCTCGGCATGTTCGGCATCGTCGCGCTGGCGAACGTGGTGACGCTCGACATGGGCGTGGCCTTCTGGCTGACGCTCTCGCTGTGCGGCTTCCTGCTCGCGCTCCGCGCCGGCGACCCGGACAGTCGCCGGCGCTGGATGCTGGTGGTGTGGGCCGCCATGGCCGGCGCCGTGCTGAGCAAGGGCCTGATCGGCGTCGTCATCCCCGGCACGGTGCTGTTGCTCCACGTGCTGTCGACGCGCAACTGGCGCCTGCTCGCGCAGCTCGAGTGGCTGCGCGGGCTGCCGCTGTTCCTGCTGATCGCAGCGCCCTGGTTCGTCCTCGTCTCGATGCGCAACCCGGAGTTCGCGCACTTCTTCTTCGTGCACGAGCACTTCGAGCGCTTCCTGACCACCGAGCACCACCGCGAGGGGGCGCCCTGGTATTTCGTCCCGATCCTCCTGGGCGGCCTGCTGCCGTGGCTGTCGCTGGCGCCGGCGGCCGTGCGCGACGGCTGGCGCGACCCCTCGGGACGGGTGCTGGTGCTGTGGTGCAGCTTCGTGTTCGTGTTCTTCAGCATTTCGAAGTCGAAGCTCCCGGGCTACCTGAGCCCGATCTTTCCGGCGATGGCCATGCTGATCGGGCGATCACTCGCGGCCGAAACGCTGCGCCTGGCCCGGCATGCCACAGGCCTCATGGCCGGCGCGCTGATGGTCGGCATCGCGGCCGCGATCGTGCTGCCGCAGCTGGGCGATGCGCGCACGCCACCCGAAGTATTCCGCGCAGCCACGCCGTTCGCGGTGCTGGCCATGGCGCTGCTCGCGGGCGCCGCGTGGCTGGCGCGCCGGCTCGAAGGGTGCGGCCAGCACCTGGCCTCGGTGATCGTACTCGGCGCCGGCGCCCTCTCCATGAGCGACGCGCTCGACGCGGGCTACCAGGACTTTGCCGCGCTCAGATGCGACCGGCAGGCCGCGGCGCTGATCGAGGCCACGGTACCGGGCGCGCCGGTGTTCGCCGTGGACTACTACAACCAGACACTGCCGTTCTATCTCCGGCGCACCGTGACGCTGGTGCGCTTCAGCGGCGAGTTCGAGCTGGGCCAGCGCGCCGAGCCGGAGAGGTGGATCCCGGATTTCGCCACGTTCGCCGCGCGCTGGGCGCAGCTGCCGGCGGCGGCCGCGGTGACGCGCCCGGAGACCTGGGACAAGCACTTGCAGCGCTTGGGCCTGTCCGCCCGCGTGCTGTACCGTGACGGCCGACGCGTGGTGCTGGTGAAGCCATGAAGCCGCTCGAATTCGCGCTGGTGCTGACCGGCGTGCTGCTGAATGCAGCCGCGCAGCTGCTGCTGAAGGCGGGCACGCGCGCGGTCGGCTCGTTCGAATACAGCCTGGCCAACGTCGGCCCGGTCGGCTGGCGGCTCGCCACCAGCCTGCCGGTGATCGGCGGGCTGACCTGCTACGCCGTCAGCGTGGTGGTGTGGATCCTCGCGCTGTCGCGGGTCGAGGTGAGCATCGCCTACCCGATGCTGTCCATCGGCTATGTCGTCAACGCCGTGCTCGCCTGGTGGCTGTTCGGCGAGGCCGTCACCGCGATGCGCATGGCCGGGATCGTCGTGATCATCGCCGGCGTCTGGCTGGTGGCGCGGAGCTGACCATGGCGCCCGAGCGTCCATTCCTGCCGTTCACGCGACCCACTCTCGACGAGGCCACCATCGCCGCGGTCGGCGAGGTCCTGCGTTCCGGCTGGATCACCAGCGGGCCCAAGGTGAAGGAATTCGAGGCGGCACTGTCGCAGCGCTACGGCGGCCGCCCGGTACGGGTGCTGAATTCCGCGACCGCGGCGCTGGAGCTGGCCCTGCGCCTGTGCGGCATCGGTCCTGGCGACGAGGTCCTCACCACGCCGCTGTCGTGGGTCGCCACGGCCAATGTCGTGCTCGAAGTCGGCGCAACGCCGGTGTTCGTCGACGTGGATCCGGTGACGCGCAACATCGACCTCGGCGCGGCCGAACGCGCGATCACGCCGAAGACCCGGGCCATCATCCCGGTGGATCTCGCGGGCCTGCCGGTGGACCGCGATCGTCTCTACGACATCGCCACGCGCCATCGCCTGCGCGTGATCGAGGATGCCGCGCAGTCCATGGGGGCCAACTGGCGCGGCCGCGAAATCGGCAGCTCCGGCGACCTGGTCTCCTTCAGCTTCCACGCCAACAAGAACCTGACCACGGCGGAAGGCGGCTGCCTGGTGATGAACGGCGAGGAGGAAGCGCGCCTGTTCGAGAAACTGCGGCTGCAGGGCGTGACCCGCTTTGCCGACGGCGGCATGGACGTCGACGTGCTGGGCGGCAAGTCGAACCTCACCGACCTCGCCGCCGTCATCGGGCTGATGCAGCTGCCGAAGCTCGACGGCTTCAACGTGCGCCGGCGCGAACTGGCACGCCTCTATTTCCGCCACTGGGACCGCAGCCTCGGCTGCGCGCTGCCGCCCGAGGACTTCGCGCAGTCCAACTGGCACATGTTCCAGCCGCTGCTGCCGGAGGGCGCCGATCGCGGCCGGTTCATCGAGCACATGAAGGCCCAGGGCATCGGCGTCGGCGTGCACTATCCGGCGATGCACCTGTTCACGCTGTACCACGCACGCGGTTTCCGCGACGGCGATTTTCCGCAGGCCGAGCGCATCGGCCGCCGCACGGTGACGCTGCCGCTGTTCCCGGCGATGCAGGACGCCGACGTCGAGCGCGTCTGCCGCGCCGTCGCCGTGGCGCTGCGCTGATCCGATGGCCGCGCCGAAAATTTCCGTCGTCATCCCGGTCTACAACGAGCAGGCCGTGCTGCCCGCGCTGTTCGCGCGGCTGTACCCCGCGCTCGATGCGCTGCGGACACCGTACGAGATCCTGTTCGTCAACGACGGCAGCCGCGACCGGTCGGCGGCGATGCTGGCCGACCAGTTCCGGCTGCGGCCCGAGGTCACGCGCGTGATCCTGTTCAGCGGCAACTTCGGCCAGCACCGCGCGATCCTGGCCGGCTTCGAACACGCGCGCGGCGAGCGCGTGGTCACCCTGGACGCCGACCTGCAGAATCCGCCCGAGGAGATCGGCAAGCTCCTGGCGAAAATGGACCAGGGCCACGACTACGTCGGCTCGATCCGCGAGCAGCGCAACGATTCGCTGTGGCGGCACCTGGCCTCGCGCACCATCAACTGGGTGCGCGAGCGCACCACGCCGATCCGCATTACCGACCACGGCTGCATGCTGCGCGCGTACAGCAGCACGATCGTGCAGACCATCAACCAGTGCGCGGAGATGAACACCTTCATCCCGGCGCTCGGTTACACCTTTGCGCAGAGCCCCGCCGAGGTCGTGGTGAAGCACGAGGAGCGCGCCGCGGGCGAGTCGAAGTACTCGCTCTACAAGCTGATCCGGCTGAATTTCGACCTGATGACCGGCTTCTCGCTGATGCCGCTGCAGATCTTCTCCATGCTCGGCATCGCGATCTCGGCCTTCGCCGGCGTGCTGGTGGTGGTGCTCGCACTGCGGCGCCTGGCCATCGGCCCGGAGGAAGGCGGCCTCTTCACGCTGTTCGGGATCGTCTTCTTCCTGCTCGGCATCGCGCTGTTCGGCATCGGCATCCTCGGCGAGTACATCGGCCGCATCTACCAGGAAGTCCGGCAGCGGCCGCGCTACGTCATCTCGGCGATCCTGCAGGACGAGGCTGCGGCGCGGTGACGTCGGCGGTGGTGTTCGCGTACCACGAGGTCGGGGTGCGCTGCCTGCAGGTGCTCGCGGACGCCGGCGTGGACGTGCGGCTGGTGGTGACGCACGCCGATGCGCCCGGTGAGACCATCTGGTTCGGCAGCGTCGCCGAGCGCGCGCGACGGCTCGGCCTCTGCGTCGTCATGCCCGCCAGTCCGGTCGAGGCGCTGGACGCGGTCCGCACCGCGGCTCCCGACTTCCTGTTCTCCTTCTATTACCGCCACATGCTGCCCGCGGCGTTTCTGGAGATGCCGCGGCGCGGTGCTTTCAACCTGCATGGCTCGCTGCTGCCGAAGTACCGCGGCCGCGTGCCCATCAACTGGGCCGTCCTCCACGGCGAGACCGAGACCGGGGCGACCCTGCACCGCATGGTCGCGAAGCCGGACGCCGGCGCGATCGTGGACCAGCAGGCCGTGCACATCGGCCCGGACGACACGGCGCACGAGGTGTTCGGACGCGTCGTCGGAGCCGCCGAGACCGTGTTGCGCCGTGCACTGCCGGCACTGATCGCCGGCACCGCACGCGAGACGCCGATGGATCTGAAGCAGGGCTCCTATTTCGGCGGCCGCAAGCCGGAAGATGGCCGCATCGACTGGCGCTGGCCGGCGGCGCGCGTGCACAACCTGGTGCGCGCAGTGGCGCCGCCGTATCCCGGAGCGTTCTCCGACCTGTCCGGCGAACGCCTCGTGGTGCAGCGCACCGCGCGCACCGGGGAATGCTCCGCTGGCGCGCCGGCCCTGCTGACGAGGCAGAATGCGCTGCTCGCGCGCTGCGGCGATGGCGTGCTGCTGCAGATCGTGGCGGCCGAGATGGCCGGCACGCCGATCGATGCGGCCGCGCTGCAGGCCCGCTGGGGCGACCGCGAAGTGCCGCTGACCGATTCCTGAAGAAGAACGTCCATGAAGAAAATCCTGATCCTCGGCGTCAACGGCTTCATCGGCCACCACCTGTCGCAGCGCATCCTGCGCGACAGCGCCTGGCACGTGTACGGCATGGACATGAGCAGCGACCGCCTGACGGACCTGCTCGACCACGAGCGCTTCCACTTCTTCGAAGGCGACATCACCATCAACAAGGAGTGGATCGAGTACCACGTGCGCAAGTGCGACGTGGTGCTGCCGCTGGTGGCGATCGCGACGCCCGCGACCTACGTGCAGCAGCCGCTGCGCGTGTTCGAGCTGGACTTCGAGGCCAACCTGCCGATCGTCCGGCAGTGCGTGAAGTACCGGAAGCGCGTGCTGTTCCCGTCGACCTCGGAGGTCTACGGCATGTGCCGCGACGGCGAGTTCGACCCGCATGCGTCCGAGATGGTCTACGGACCGATCGACAAGCCTCGGTGGATCTACGCCTGCGCCAAGCAGCTGATGGACCGCGTGATCCATGCCTACGGCATGTCCGAGAACCTGGACTACACGCTGTTCCGGCCGTTCAACTGGATCGGCGCGGGGCTCGACTCGATCCACACGGCGAAGGAGGGCAGCTCGCGCGTCATCACGCAGTTTCTCGGGCACATCGTGCGCGGCGAGCCGATCCAGCTGGTGGACGGCGGTGCGCAGAAGCGCGCCTTCACCTACATCAGCGACGGCATCGACGCGCTGATGAAGATCATCGAGAACGAGGGCGGCCGCGCCACGCGCCAGATCTACAACGTCGGCAACCCGGCGAACAATTTCTCGGTGCGGGAGCTGGCGGAGAAGATGCTGAAGCTCGCCGCGGAGTACCCCGAGTACCGTCGCACGGCCGCGAAGGTGAAGCTGGTCAAGACCACCTCGGGCAAGTACTACGGCGCCGGCTACCAGGACGTGCAGAACCGCGTGCCGAAGATCGCCAACACCATGCGCGACCTCGGCTGGAAGCCGCGGGTGAAGATGGACGCCGCCCTGCGTCACATCTTCGACGCCTATCGCGGCCACGTGGCGCAGGCCGCGCGCGAGCTGGTGGACTGACGCGCCGCGCGTGACGCTGCTCGCCCTCAAGATCGACGTCGATACGTATCGCGGCACGCGCGCAGGCGTGCCGCGCCTGGTGGAGTGCCTGAAGCGTCACGGCGCCGGCGCCACCTTCCTGTTCAGCCTCGGCCCGGACCATACCGGCCGCGCCATCTTCCAGATCTTCCGCCCCGGCTTCTTTTCCAAGGTGTCGCGCACCTCGGTCGTGGAGCACTACGGCCTGCAGACCCTGCTGTACGGAACGCTGCTGCCCGGGCCGCACATCGGCCGGCGCTGCGCCGGCGAGATGCGCGCGGTGCGCGATGCCGGCTTCGAGGTCGGCATCCACACGTACGACCACCGCACCTGGCAGGACCGGGTCGCGAAGCGCGATGCGGACTGGACCCGCCGCCACATGAAGCTGGCCGCGGACGCCTTTCGCGAGGTGTTCGGGGTGGCTGCGCATGCGCACGGCGCGGCCGGCTGGCAGATGAACGACGCCGCGTATGTCTTCGAGGAAGAACTGGGCCTGGCCTACGCCGCCGACGGCCGCGGCACGCATCCGTTTTATCCGGTCGTCGCCGGGCGGCGGCTGCCGGTGCCACAGGTCCCGGGCACGCTGCCCACGCTGGACGAGCTGGTCGGCAGCGACGGGCTCACGCCCGACAACGTGCACGCGCACCTGCTGCAACTGACCGCCGCGCCGCCACCGGCGGGACACGTCTTCACGCTGCACGCCGAGCTGGAAGGAATGAAATGGATGCCCGCGTTCGAGCGCCTGCTCGACGGCTGGAAGGCACAGGGCTACCGGCTGGTGTCGCTCGCGGACTCCCTCGCGGCGCAGGATCCGTCACGGCTGCCGGCGCACACGGTGACCATGGGCGAGATTCCCGGGCGCTCGGGACGGGTCGCGCTGCAGGGACCGGCAGTGCCGGGCTGAGC
Source organism: Binatia bacterium (assembly GCA_035526525.1). Lineage (GTDB taxonomy): Bacteria > Pseudomonadota > Gammaproteobacteria > Nevskiales > Nevskiaceae > JACPFV01. The sequence continues at coordinate 11,387 of DATLCG010000098.1, read as the reverse complement.
CCGGCGACGCTTATTTCTTCGCGTTCTTGCGCATCGGCGCCGCTGGCGCCGTACCCGGGTCGGCCCGCTTCGGCGGCTTGCGCATCGGCGCCGGCGCGCCGGATTTTTCGGATGCGGAGGATCGCGCCCTCGCACCGGTCTTGCGCTCCAGGCTGGCGCGAAGCGCTTCCATCAGGTCGATGACCTGCGCGCCGCCCCTCTCCGGCTCCTCGGCCAGGGTGATCTGCTGGCCTTCCACCTTCTTCTGGATCGCCTGCTCGACGCGCTCGCGCACGTCGTCCTTGTAGGCCTTCGGGTCGAACGTCTCCACCGACTGCTGCTCGATCAGCTTGTGCGCGAGCTTGAGCTCGGTCTCCTTCACCTCGATCTTCGGGATGTCCACCTCCGCGATCGGGCGCACCTCGTCCGAGTACAGCAGCTGCTGCATGACGAGACCCTCGTCGACGGCGCGGATCATCACGATGTACTGCTTGCCGCGCGCGGCCCAGCGGCCGAGCGCGCAGCGGCCGGACTCGCGCAGCGCCCGGGTGAACAGCGCGTAGGGCTTGGCGCCGCCCTTGTCGGGCGCGAGGTAGTACGCCTTGTCGAAGTAGACCGGGTCCACCGACGCCAGCGGCACGAACTCGTCGATGTCCGCACTGTGCGTGCCGGCTTCTTCGAGAGCCTTCAGCTCCTCCGGCGTGAACATCACGTACTGGTCCTTGGCGAACTCGTAGCCCTTGACCATCTGGTCCCGCGCGACCGGCACGTCCTCCTTCACGCAGAAATACTGCTGGCGCAGGCGCGAGCCACAATCCTTGTGCAGCAGGTTGAAGGAGATCGCGCGGCTCGCCTCGGTCGCCGAAAACAGCCTGACGGGAATGGACACGAGTCCGAACGACACCGTGAGCGAAGCGATCGAGCGTGCCGCCATGGAGCTTCTCCGTGCCGCGGCGCAGCGCCGCGGAAAGTTACTTGAAGAGTGTGCTGCGGGACATTGTATCCACGAAATTTTTTGACTTGCTCTGGATGCAGGGGCGTGGCGCGCTGCGCTTTCCACCAGTGAACCCCCTCGAGCGCAGCCGCTTGTGTCGAGCGAGTCGCGTCGACACTAGCGCTCGTGTCGGCGCTTCTTTTTCGGGGGCGCCGCCGCTGGCGTCTCGAGTGCGCGCTCGAGGCTCTGCTTGGCGGTCAGCGCCTCGCGCCAGCGATCGCCCGTGCGCGCCAGCCGCGCGGCGGCGTTGCCGATGCGGAAATCGAGCGGGTGCGCTTTCGCCAGCTCCTCCCAGGTGAGCGGCATGGACACCGGCGCACCGGCCACGCCGCGCGGCGAGTACGCGACGTTCAGGGTCTTGGCGCGGACGTTCATGTTGTAGTCCATGAAGATCTTTCCCGTGCGCTTCGGGATGCTCCATTCCATCGTGATGTCGTCCGGGTGCAGGCGCATGAGATGCCGCCCGACCAGCTCGGAGACGTGCCGCGCCGCGTCGAAATCGATGGTGCGCCGGATCGGCACGAACACGTGCAGCCCGGTCTTGCCGGAGGTCTTCACGATCGGGTCGAGCTGCATGGTGCGCAACAGCTCGCGCAGGCGGAACGCGACCTCCTTGCCCTTCTCGAATGCGACGGTGTTCAGCTCGGGCTCGCCCCCTTTCGCTTCGAGCCCCGAATAGATGTACGGATCGATGTCGAACACGACGTAATCCGGATGGTTGAGCAGCGAGGCTTCCAGTGCCGCGAGCGAGCTGCCGTAATCGGTGCCCAGGCCGGCGGCGTCCTCGCCCGGGGCGGCGCGCGAGTGCCAGACATGGAATTCCAGCGTCCCCGACTGCGCCAGCCAGAGCAGCGTCGGCAGGTCGTTGCACAGCAGGTATTCGCTGCTTTCGTCGTGGCTCTCCGAGAACACGGTGATCGTGCGCGCGAACGCCGGCTTGTCCTGCTCCCAGTGCTTCTGGAAGAAGCGCTGGCCGCGGATGCCCTCGGGAAACCGGATCATCGTCAGTGGCCGGTCGCACAGGTGCGTGAGGATGTGCGGCGAGACCTGGGTGAAGTAGCGCAGCAGGTCGCGCTTGGTGACGGCCGGCTGGTCCAGCGTCGCATCCGCGGGCCAGTAAACCCGGTCCAGGTGCGTGACCTTCAGACGATGCTCGCCGACGTGGAGCAGAAAATCCTTCTCCTTCTGGTCGAGCTGCGCCAGGACCTCGGCGACGTGGTCGTCATTCCTGGGAATGCGGGAATTCAGCTTGTCCTTTTCGCCGCCTGCAGCCGAGGGGGATCCGGCCATGCGCGGGGATGACGGCATTGCGCGCACCTGCGCAACATCGAACGCGTCGCGCAATCTCCGGAACACCGGCGCGCGCAGATGCCCGTCGGGCGTCCAGCTGTGGAATTCCAGCTCCGCCACCAGCTGCGGCTCGACCCACGTGGTCGGGCTTGGCGTGGGCGGCTTGTTCGAGAACGGCGGTGTCTTGCGCACCAGCGGTTTCAGACGCTTCAGCAGCGCAGCCAGCGCCCGCCCGTCGAAGCCGGACCCGACGTGGCTGACATAGCGCAGCTTGCGTCCCTCGCGCAGCCCCACCAGCACCGCGCCGAGCGCCTCGCGGCCACCCTTGCCGCGCGTGAAGCCGCCGATCACGAAATCGGCGGTCTGGGTCGGCTTCACCTTGATCCAGGAACCCGGGCGCTTGCCGGATTCGTAGCCGCTGTCCTTGCGCTTGCCGATCACGCCCTCGAAGCCGGCCGCGGCCGCGGCCTCGTGCAGCGCAACGCCATCGTCATCGGCGTGCATGCGCTGCACGTGCGCCGAGGGCAGCAGGCATTGCGACAGCCAGCGGCGGCGGTCGCGGTAAGGCGCGCCGCGCAGGTCCACGCCGCCGAAATACGGAAGGTCGAACGCGTAGAACACGGCCGGCGTGCGGCGGTCGGCGTCGGCGAGCGCCGCTGCCGTCTTCAGCTGGACGCGGCCCTGCAGCGCGTGGAACGAGGGGCGGGCGTCCTCGAACGCCACGATCTCGCCATCGAGCACCATGCCGTGCGCAAGCTGCCCGCGCAGCTCGGCGACGATGCGCGGAAACGCGGACGTGAGATCGAGCCCGCGGCGCGAGCGCAGCGCCACGCGCGAGCCGTCCACGAAGGCGAGCACGCGGTAGCCGTCGAGCTTGGGCTCCCAGCTCCAGGCCTCGTCGCGAAACGGCGCATCCGCGATCTGCGCCTGCATGGGCTCGAGCGATTTTGGCAGCGCGCCGGGTTTGCCCGCGGGCACGAGGCGCGCGGCGGGAATGTCTGTGGCGGGTCTGCGCGCGACCTCGCCGAGCGTCGCGCCGGACAGCACCGACGCATCGCCCGGCGAAGGGCCGCCCGCGAAAGCGTCCTTGTGCCGGAGCAGCAGCCAGGACTTCGGCTCCTTCGCCGTGCGCACCAGCGCGTACGAGCCCTTCAGCTTCTCGCCGCGCAGCAGGATCGAAAGCTTGCCGCGCGCCAGGCCCTCGCGTACCCGCCGCTGCGCCTCGTCGCGGTCATGGAAGAACGTTTCGTCGCGTGTGCCGCGCGCGGACTCGTCCGGCGAATACACGCCGGCGTCCCACACGATCATGCGCCCCGCGCCGTACTCGCCCTTCGGGATCACGCCCTCGAAGGCGGCGTAGTCGTAGGGATGGTCCTCGGTCCGCATCGCGAGCCGCTTGTCGCCGGGCGCGAGCGGCGCGCCCCTGGGCACGGCCCATGACAGCAGCACGCCGTCGCACTCCAGACGCAGGTCGAAATGCAGGTGCGAGGCCGCGTGCTGCTGCACCACGAACAGCAGCGGCCCCTGCCCTTCGTGCCGCTTCGCCGGCGGCTCGGGGGTGGCCGTGAAGCGGCGTTTCGCGGAATACTCGCCCAGCACATTCGCGGCCATGTCCCGATTATGACCACGCCCCGCGTCCTCGCTGGCGCCAGCGGCTACTCGTTCAAGGAGTGGAAGGGCAGCTTCTACCCGGAGGACATGAAGCCGGACGGCATGCTGCGCTTCTACGGCGAGCGCCTGCCGACGGTGGAGATCAACAACACGTTCTATCAGATGCCCAAGGCCGCGATCTGCGAAGCGTGGTCGCGCTGCACCCCCGATTCGTTCCGCTTCGCGATCAAGGCTTCGCGCCGCATCACCCACTTTGCGCGGCTCAAGGCCGCCGAGGCCGCCGACTCCGTGACGTTCCTGTACGGACAGATCGCCGCGCTCGGCGCCAAGCGCGGCCCCGTGCTGTTCCAGGCGCCACCGAACTTGCAGAAGGACGTGCCGCGCCTGCAGGAATTCCTGGCGACGCTGCCCGCCGGACACCAGGCCGCCTTCGAGTTCCGCAACGAGAGCTGGTTCGACGACGCGGTGTATGCCGCGCTCGAAGCCGCCGGCGCCTCGCTGTGCTTCTCCGAGCGCGAGGACGACGCACCGCCGCCGCTGGTGGAGACCGCGCCCTGGGGTTACGTGCGCCTGCGGCTCGAGCAGTACAGCGACGCCGACCTGGAAGCCTGGGCGGAGCGCCTCGACGCGACGCGGTGGAATCCGATCCACGTCTACTTCATGCACGAGCCGACCGCGCCTGCCTACGCGCAGACGCTGATGCGCTTCGCCGCCTGAGCGGCGCTTCCGGATGCACCGATGCGACGCCTGCTGAGCCCCTTTCTCGCCGCGCTGACGCTGGTGGTGGCCGGCGTCTACGCCTACCTCGCCTGGCGCATCGCCGGGTCGACCCCGGCGCGGCTGCTGCTGGCGATTCCGTTCGTGCTGATCTGGATCGTGCCGGCGGTGTACTGGGTGATGAACCGCGAGAAGCACGGCCCGCTCGACGACGCGGTGCATGCCGCCAGCTACGTCAGCATGGGCTGGCTCAACTTCGCGATGCTGCTGAGCCTGCTGCGCGACGCGCTGCTCCTGGCGGGCTCGTTGTTGCACGCGCCCGGGCTCGCCGTGGCTGCCACGCCGGCCGCGGTCTGGCTGGGCTCCTTCCTGATGCTCGGGCTCGGCATGCTGTGGGCGCTGCGCGGCCCGGCGGTGCGCCGCGTGCGCATCGTATTTCCGCAGTTGCCGGCGGCGCTCGCGGGATTGCGCATCGTGCAGATCACCGACGTGCACGTCGGCCCCACCATCGGCCTGCGCTACGTCCGCCGCATCGTGGACGTCGCGCGCACGCTCGGCGCGGACTTCTATGCGCTCACCGGCGATTTCGTGGACGGTCCCGTCCGGCGGCTGGCGCCGCAGCTCGAGCCGCTGCGGGAGCTCGCCGCCGAGCGCCCCGCATTCTTCGTCACGGGCAACCACGAGTACTACGTCGGCGTGCAAGGCTGGATCGAGCACTTCCGCACGCTCGGCATCCAGGTGCTGCAGAACGAGCACGCGCGGGTGGAGCGCAACGGCGCGGCGCTGCTGGTGGCCGGCGTCAACGATCCGGCGGCACGGCGCATCGACTCGACGCCGGCTCCGGATCCGGAGAAGGCGCTGCACGGCGCGCCGGCCGCCGCGCTGCGCGTGCTGCTCGCGCACAATCCCAAGATCGCGCCGCGCGCCGCCGCGGCCGGTTTCGACCTGCAGCTGTCCGGACACACGCACGCGGGACAGTTCTTTCCGTGGACGCTCGCGGTGCGGCGGGTGCATGCGCCGCACGTCGTCGGCCTGTCGCGCGAGGGCCGGATGCAGGTCTATGTCAGTCCCGGTACCGGCAGCTGGGGCCCGCCGGTCCGCTTCGGTACGCGCACCGAGATCACGCTGATCGAGCTCGCGTCCGCTTGAGCGGCGGTGCTGCGGCGAGGCCGAGCGTTCGCGTCAGCCCGGAGTGAATGCGGCCGGCGCCTGCGTGCGCGGCCGCATCAGCGCGCCGCACAGGAGCGCCGCCAGCGCCGTCATCGCGGCGCCGCCGGCGAAGGCCAGGTGATAGCCCTGGTTGAGGGCGGCCACGGCCGATGTCCCGCCCGCGCCGGCCAACGTCGCCGTGCGGGCATCGCCGAGCGCCGCGAGCGCCGCCAGTCCCAGCGCGCCGCCGAGCATGAACGAGGTGTTGACCACGCCTGACGCGAGCCCGGCTTCGTTTTCGCGCACGTCGTTCATGGCCGCCAGCAGGATCGGGTTGAAGGCCATGCCCGCTCCCAGCCCGAGCAGCGCCATGCCCGGCAGCACGTCCCCCAGGAACGTCCCCTGCTCCGGCGCGCGTGCGAACAGGGCCAGGCCGATGGAGGCCAGCGCCAGCCCCAGCCACGCCGGCCCGCGGATGCCGTAGCGCTGCACCATGCGCGCCGACAGCCCCGCGGAGAACGCGGCCATGATCGCGTCCGCCGGCAGGAAGGCGAGACCCACGCGCATCGGGTCGTAGCCGAGCACGCGCTGCAGGTACAGCGCGCTCACCACGAACCAGCCGAACATGCCCGCGGCCCACAGCACGCCCGCGGCGTTGGCGATGGCGACGTTGCGCAGCGCAAACAGCCGCAATGGCATCAGCGGATCGCGCACGCGGGCCTCGATGGCAAGAAACGAGACCAGCAGCAGGGCGGCGGCGCCGAGCGCTCCCAGCGTCTGCGCGGAGCGCCAGCCCGCGGCGTTGCCGCCGACCACCGCATACACCGCGAGCATCAGGCCGAGCGTCACCGTGAGCGCGCCGGCGACGTCGAGGCGAGGCCGCTTCGCGGCGGGCGCATCGGCGGGCAACAGCCGCAGGCACCACACGTACACCGCGATGCCGATCGGCAGGTTGAGCAGGAACACCGAGTGCCAGCCGAAGGCCGAGGTCAGCACGCCGCCCAGCAGCTCGCCGACGCTGCCGCCCGCGGCGCAGATGAAGCCGTACACGCCCATCGCCTTCGCACGCTCGGCGTCGTCGGTGAAGAGATGCAGGATCAGTGCGAGCGCCACGGCCGTGACCACCGCACCGCCGACACCCTGGATCGCGCGCGCCGCGATCAACGACGCCTGCGAGGTGGCGACGCCGCACGCGAGCGATGCGGCCGTGAAGACGCACAGCCCGAGCAGGAACAACCGGCGCTGGCCGTACAGGTCGCCGAGCCGGCCCCCGAGCAGCAGCAAGCCGCCGTACGTGAGCATGTAGGCGTTGAGCACCCAGACCAGGCCGGTCTCGGTGAAGCCGAGGTCGGCGCGGATCGTCGGCAGCGCCACGGTGACGACGGTCGTGTCGAGCACGATCATCAGCACGCCGATGCACAGCAGGTACAGCGCCAGCCATCGCTGGCGCGCGCTCAGTGCGTCTTTCACGAAGGCATCCGCGGGAGGGCCGCCATCATAGCGGCGCACCGGGCTCAGGCCGCGTCGCGCTTCGCGCTCAGAGCGCGCTCCACGAACCCGGGCGGCACCGTCGTGCGGGGCGCACCGCGACCGAACCAGCTGCGCACGTCGCGCTCGAGCCCGATGCCGTGCATGTAGTTGTACAGCGCCTTGTTCAGGGCCGGTGCGAGGGCGTCGTGGTCGGTCCCGGTCGGATCGTCGAAAGCCACGTCGTTGCGGGCGAAGCCGCCATGCGGCACCGGCCGCAGCGTCACGCCGTAACGCTGCGGATCGCGCCCGACCGGCGAGTGCACGGTGCAGGCGAAGCGGTGCCAGAACCCGGAGTGCAGGCAGCCGGCCGCGAACAGCTGCCGCACGTACTCGAGCGCGTCCACCGTGTCCTGCACGGTCTGCGTCGGAAAGCCGTACATGAGATACGCGTGCACCAGCACGCCGGCGTCGGCGAAGGCGTGCGCGACGCGCGCCACCTGCGCGACCGTGACGCCTTTCTGCATGAGGCCCAGCAGGCGGTCGGATGCGACCTCGAGCCCGCCGGAAATGGCGATGCATCCGCTGCGGGCCAGCAGTGCGCACAGCTCCGGCGTGAAGGTTTTCTCGAAGCGGATGTTGCCCCACCACGAGATCGCGATTCGGCGCCGGATCAGCTCCTGCGCCAGGGCCTTCAGCGCTTTCGGCGGCGCGGCCTCGTCGACGAAATGAAAGCCGGTCTGCCCGGTCTCGGCGACGATGCGCTCGATGCGGTCGACCAGCACCCTGGCGCCGAGCGCCTCGTAGCGCGAGATGTAGTCCAGGCTGACGTCGCAGAAGCTGCACTTCTTCCAGTAGCAGCCGTGGGCGACGGTGAGCTTGTTCCAGCGCCCGTCCGACCAGAGGCGGTGCATCGGGTTCAGCATGTCGAGGACCGACAGGTAGTCGGGCAGCGGCAAGCCATCCCAGGTCGGGGTCCCCGCCTCGGCGAACGGCACGTCGGGCTCGCCGCAATCCGCGTAGCGCACCGCGTCATCTTCGCGAAAGAAGGTCCGCACCAGCCGCTCGCGTGGGCGCTCGCCGCGCAGGTGCGCGAGCAGCGCCAGCAGCGGCCGCTCGCCGGCGTCCAGCGTCACGTAATCGAAGAAATCGAACACCCGCGGCTCCGACAGCTCGCGCAGCTCGGTGTTGACGAAGCCGCCGCCGAGCACGGTGACGGTCGACGGACTCAGCACCTTCACCGCCTGCGCGATGCGGAAGGCGGCATACACCGAGCCGGGGAATGGCGCCGACAGCAGCACGACGTCCGGCTGCGTCTCGGCCAGCGCTTCCTGCGTCATGACGTGGAGCGCACCATCCAGCAGGTTCGGCAGAGCCGCCAGCGCCTGCGCCAGCGGCTCGAAGGCCGGCTGCGACTGCGCCAGCGATTCGGCGTAGCGCACGAACTCGAAGCGGGGATCCACGGCGTCGCGCACGACGTCGGCGAGATCGTTGAGGTAGAGGGTCGCCAGGTGCCGCGCGCGGTCGTGCGTGCCGAGCGCACCGAATGCCCACGCCAGCGCGTCGCCGCCGTCCGCGGCCACGTATTCGTCGAGCGCCGCGAAGCGCGCACCTTCCGGCAGGAATGCGCGCGAGGCGATGCGATGCGCCAGCGTCGCATCGCGGCCCTGCAGGAAGGCGATGGCGTGGGCCACCGTGGCCGCGTACGCGTCGAAGCGCTCGAGGAAGTGGCGCACCGTCGCGCTGCGCCGGCGCGAGGGCATCGCACGCGCCGCTTCGCGAAGCTGCACCAGGCCGTCCGGCGACAGCAGCCGCAGCACCAGCGCGAGCGCGAAATCGCGCTGCACCGCGTCCACGCCGTGCTCGCGCAAAAAGCCGGTGAGGTACGCCGTCGACGGATACGGCGTGTTGATCTGCGTCATCGGCGGGATGACGGACAGGACGCGCATGGCGGCGGCTACTGCGGCGTGCCGGGCTGCTGGAGGTAGGCGGCCGGCTGCTGGCGCCGCACCAGCAGGTTGCGGATCTCCCACTCCGACTTCGACTCCAGCGGCTGCAGGATGCGGATCTCGTCGCCGGCCTGGACCGCGACCGGCACGCCGTTGCGGAACAGCACGCGGTTGCCCGACAGCGCCGGCACCTTGTCGCCCGGCACCAGGATGCCCGCCACGTTCAGCGGATCCGCCGCGGAAATGGACACCAGCTCCTCGGCCGCCGCGGGAGACATCGCGATGCGGCGCAGCTGGCCGGCCGCGTCGGGCAGCGCGAACTGCTCGCCGGAGAAGCCGGACACGAAACGGCCGCCACGGATCTCGCCGCGCGCCTCGAGGCGCCGGTACACGTAGAACAGCTCGCGCCAGGGTGGCAGGTGGTCCTCCCGCTCCAGCAGCTTGCGGAACACGACGCCGTAGCGCGCCAGCAGCACGCGGGCGACGTGCTCGACCGCCGGGTCGGCCAGCGCGCCGTCGGGCGCGGGCGCGCGTGGCGCGCGCTGCACGCTCCAGCGCCCCGCCTCGTCCACCTGCGTCGCCGCGCGGCGGTAGCGTCGCAGCCGCTCGCGGCGCTGCGCGGGCAGGATGAGTGCGCGCAGGCCTGCGAAGGAGTCGGAGGACACGCGTCCCTGCGCGACCAGCTCCGCCAGTGCCTGCTCCAGCTCGGTCTGCAGCAGGCCGGTGTCGTGCAGCAGATCGGCGAAGAACGAGGCACCGTGCTCGCGCAGTGCGGCCAGCGCGCGCTGTGCACGGGCCGACAGCGCCGTGTCCGCGGGCTCGGCGCCGGAGGCGAGGCTGCGCTGCCAGTGCGCGAGCGCCCGGCGCTCCGCGATGACGATCGGCGTGGTGCGCACCGGTCCCGCACCGCCGCTGCCATCCGGCGGGCGGAACCAGGCGACGCGTCCCGCGGCGCAGAGCCCATCCAGCATGTGCGGCAGGTAATGCTTCAGGCGCGCGGGCAGCACTTCCTCTTCCCACGCCGCCGCCGGCACCGAAAAGCCCTCGAGCTGCCGCAGCACGGCCGCCAGGCCCTCTTCGCCCTCGCGTCGCTCGTCCGCGAGCGTGGTCGCCAGTCCCTGCCAGTGAAACAGGAAGCGGACGAATTCGGCAGGAGCGACCGCCTGCACCGAGGCGCGCCGCTGCTCGCGGGAATAGCGGTGGATGCGCGCCAGCAGCCGCCGCTCGGACCACTCGCCGCCGGCGAGGCGCATCACCGCACCCTCGCCCTCCAGCGCGAGCAGTTCTGCGCGGAGGGTCTCGGGCGCGAGCCCCAGCGGCGCGGCCAGCGCCGCCTCGGTGACGGGCGCGGACAGCTCGAGCCGGCAGCGCACGATCTCGCGCAGCGGCCCCGAGGCCGCGCCGCAGTCGGGCATCGACGTCCGCCCCGGCACCGCCACCAGGATCGGATCCATCTCCGCCTGCGGCACCGCGCATCGCACCAGCGCCAGCCGCTCGGCCGCCACCCACAGCGGCTCGCCGCCGGGCGGATGCAGCACGGTCGCGCGGCGCACGGCGACCAGCTGCTCGAACCATCCGCGCCAGGCCTTGGCCTCGTCGCGCGTCAGAAAACCGAAGGTCATCAGCGCGTCGTGCAGCTCGTCGGCATTGACCGGCTCGGGACGGGTTTCCGCGCGCACGCGCTCGATCGCGTCCAGGTCGAGCTGCGCGCTCGAGGCAGCCGCGTCGATGTCGTGCAGCTTCTGCTGGGACACCGCGCGCGTGCGGCGCGCCTCCGCGTCGCCGTCGTCGAGGAAAGCGTACGGCCGCGCATTGAGGATCGCGCCGGCCAGCGGCGATGGCGCCGTCAGGTCGCGGCAGACCACGTTCAGCGTCCCGGCTTCGCGCCGCCGCAGCAGCTCCAGGAATCCGTCGACGTCCATCACCTCGTGCAGGCAGTCGTGGATGGTCTGCTGCACCAGCGGGTGGCGCGGCACCTCGCGGTCGCCGCGCAGGTTCTCGGCGCAGGCCACCTGCTCCGGGAACACCACCGTCAGCAGGTCCTCCGAATCGGCGCGCTGGAACTGCGGCGGCGCGCGCTTGCCGTTGTGCATGCGCTTGATGGCGAGCGCGTTGGTCGCGACCCAGCGCCAGCGCGTCGCGAACATGGGCGCATCGAGCAGCGCCTGGACCAGCAGCTCGCGCGCCGTGTTCGAGTGCAGGAACTTCGCCACGTCCTCGAGCTGGAACGA
>DATLCG010000080.1:0-23880 GCA_035526525.1 Binatia bacterium | reverse complement strand
TGCCAGCACGCGCTCCGTTTCGCCCGCCTCGCGCTGCTGCAGCGTTTCCCCCACGCACAGGATCGGCACGAGCTGCGCTTTCTGCGCCGCGCGGAACTTGCGCGCGACGATCTCGTCGCTCTCGCCGTAGAGCGCGCGGCGCTCCGAATGCCCGACGATCACGAAGGTGCAGCCGACGTCGCGCAGCATCGCACCGAGCACTTCGCCGGTGAACGCCCCGGGCTGGTCCTGGTCGCACAGGTTCTGCGCGCCGAGCGCGATATCGCTGTCCTTCAGCGCTGCGGCCGCCAACTCCAGGTAGGGCGCCGGAGGGCAGACCGCGACCTCGGCCGCGCGTGTCCGCGGAAGGCCGCGCGCCAGCGCCTGCAGCAGCGCGGCGTTGCTGGCGCGGCTGCCGTGCATCTTCCAGTTGCCCGCGACCAGCGGGCGGCGGCCGGTGCTCACGTCGCGCGCGCCTTGCCGCCATCGGCGGCCTCGCGCACGCGCGCCGCCACGAATTCCGCGGTCTCGCGCGACTCGCGAGCATCGGCGCATTCCACCATCACGCGCACCAGCGGCTCGGTGCCCGAGGGCCGCAGCAGCAGGCGACCCTTGCCGGCGAGGCGCTTTTCGCCGTCGCGGATGGCCGACTGCACCGCGGCGGACTGCACCAGCGCCTTCGCGGCTCCGCTCACGGGGACATTGATCAGCACCTGCGGGTACTTCTCCATCGGCGCCACCAGCTCCGCCAGCGAGCGGCCCGCGTGTGTCATCGCCATCAGCACCTGCAGCGCGGAGATGATGCCGTCGCCGGTGGTGCTGCGGTCGAGGCAGATGATGTGGCCCGACGACTCGCCGCCGATGGTGCCGCCGAGCTCCTCGAGCTTGTCCAGCACGTAGCGGTCACCGACCGCGGCGCGCTCGAACGGGATGCCGAGCTGGGCCAGCCCGCGCTCGAGACCGAGGTTGCTCATGAGCGTCCCGACCACGGGGCCGCGCAGTTTCTGTCGTTCGTGGCGCGATCGCGCGATGACGTACAGCAGCTGGTCGCCGTCCACCGTGCGCCCTTCGCGGTCCACCATCAGGCAGCGGTCGCCGTCGCCATCGAGCGCGACGCCGGCGTGCGCGCCCGAGCGCAGCACCTCGGTGCGCAGGCGGTCCAGGTGCGTCGAGCCGCAGTCGCGATTGATGTTGAAGCCGTCCGGCTCGGTCGCGAGGGTCTGCACGCTGGCGCCGATCTCGCGGAACACCTCTGGAGCGACGCGGTAGGCCGCGCCATTGGCACAGTCCACCACCAGCTTCAGGCCGGTCAGCGACACCGACAGCGCCACCGAGCGCTTGCAGAACTCGACGTACCGGCCGGCCGCGTCGTCGATGCGCTGCGCCTTGCCGATCGCTTCCGGGGCGACCATGGCGAGCGGCTGGTCGAGCAGCGCCTCGATGCGCAGCTCCACGTCGTCCGGCAGCTTGCGGCCGTCGCCCGAGAAGAACTTGAAGCCGTTGTCCTCGTACGCATTGTGCGAGGCGCTGATGACCACGCCGGCGCTGGCGCGGAAAGTGCGGGTCAGGTATGCGACGGCCGGCGTCGGCATCGGCCCCACCATGGCGACCGACACGCCGGCCGCGGCGAAGCCGGCCTCGAGCGCGGATTCGAACAGGTACCCGGAGAGGCGCGTGTCCTTCCCGATCACCACCAGAGGATGGGCCGAAGTCTCGGCCAGCACCCGGCCGGCAGCCCAGCCGAGCTTCAGCGCGAACTCGGGCGTCATCGGCGGCTGCGCCACGCGCCCGCGGATGCCGTCGGTGCCGAAATATTTGCGCGTCATGGCGATGCCGAAAAGCCGGCGGGCGCCGGGGTCAGGTAGGGCCGCAGCGACGCCGCGAGCCTCACGGCCTGCACGGTCTCGGCGACGTCGTGGGCGCGGATTATGACAGCGCCCCGCAGCGCGGCAATCGCCGCGGCGGCGACGCTGGGAGCCAGCCGGCGCTCCAGCGGCAGGCCCAGCAGCTGCTGGAACATGGACTTGCGCGACAGCCCGACGACCACCGGATATCCGGCCGCGGCGAGCTGCGGCAATGCGGCCAGCAGCGCGAGGTTGTGCTCCAGCGTCTTGCCGAAGCCGAAGCCAGGGTCCACCGCGATGCGGTCACGCGCGATGCCTGCGCCCTCGCAGGCCGCCACCCGCGCCAGCAGGAACCCGTGCACCTCCGCGACCACATCGCCGTACTCCGGCCGTCGCTGCATGGTCCGCGGCTCGCCCTGCATGTGCATCAGGCAGACGCCCGCGCTGGACGCCCGCACCGCCTCCAGCGCGCCATCGGCGCGCAACGCACCGACGTCGTTCACCAGGTCGGCGCCGGCGGCGCAGGCGGCGCGCATGACCGCGGGCTTCATGGTGTCGACCGAGATCACGCCATCGAAGGCAGGTCGAAAGGCCTCGATCACGGGAATCACGCGCCGCAGCTCCCCGGATTCGTCCACCGGCGTGGCGCCGGGACGCGTGGATTCGCCGCCGATGTCCACGATGGCGGCGCCCTCGTCCACCAGGCGCCGCGCCTGCACCACCGCGGCAGCGGTGCCGGCGAAGCGGCCGCCATCCGAAAAGGAATCGGGCGTGACGTTGAGCACGCCCATCACCACCGGCCGCGAAAGGTCGAGAGTGCGGGAACCGCAGCGCAGCAGCATGGAACGCAGCGTAATTCGCGCGGCGCAGGGGGAAAAGCGGCCGCCGGCCCGGCGACCGGCAGCTCAGGTCCCGGCCGGCCTCGGCGCGCCGCTCGGCGGCACTTTCGGCTTGTCGGTCACCGCGGCCGGCGCGCTGGGACGGCCCGAGCCGGTGTCGTTCCAGCCTTCGGGATCACCGGGCGGCTCGCCGCGGAGGATCCGCTGCAGCTGGTCGGCATCGAGCGTCTCGTACTTGACCAGCGCCTCGGCCATCGCGTGCAAGCGGTCCAGGTGGTCCTCCAGGACCTTGCGCGAGCGAGCGTAGTTGCGCTCGACGATGCCGCGCACCTCGCGGTCGATCGCGTGCGCGGTCTCGTCGGCCATGTTCTTGTGCTGGGTCACGCTCTTGCCGAGGAACACCTCGCCGTCGTCCTCGGAGTACGACAGCGGGCCCATCACGTCGGACAGGCCCCACTTCGTGACCATCTTGCGGGCGATGTCGGTCGCGCGCTCGATGTCGTTCGACGCGCCGGTGGTGACGTTGTCGGCGCCGAACACCAGTTCCTCGGCGATGCGCCCGCCGAACAGCGAGCAGATCTGCGAGTTCAGCCGCTGCTTGGAGTAGCTGTAACGGTCCTCTTCGGGCAGGAACTGGGTGACGCCCAGGGCGCGGCCGCGCGGAATGATCGTCACCTTGTAGACCGGATCGTGATCGGGAACGTTGAGGCCGACGATCGCATGGCCCGCCTCGTGATAGGCGGTCAGGCGCTTCTCCTTTTCCGACATGACCATCGAGCGCCGCTCGGCGCCCATCAGGATCTTGTCCTTGGCTTTCTCGAAGTCGTCCTGGTCCACCAGGCGCTTGTTGGCGCGCGCGGCGAACAGCGCCGCCTCGTTGACCAGGTTGGCGAGATCCGCGCCGGAGAAGCCCGGCGTTGCGCGCGCGATGATCGAGGGCTTGACGTTGTCCGCCAGCGGCACCGCGCGCATGTGCACCTTGAGGATCTGCTCGCGGCCGCGCACGTCCGGCAGCGGCACCACCACCTGGCGGTCGAAGCGGCCCGGCCGCAGCAGCGCGGGATCGAGCACGTCCGGGCGGTTGGTGGCGGCGATGACGATGACACCCTCGTTGCCCTCGAAGCCGTCCATCTCGACCAGCAGCTGGTTCAGCGTCTGCTCGCGCTCGTCGTGCCCACCGCCGAGGCCGGCGCCGCGATGGCGGCCGACCGCGTCGATCTCGTCGATGAAGACGATGCACGGCGCGTGCTTCTTGGCCTGCTCGAACATGTCGCGCACGCGCGAGGCGCCGACGCCGACGAACATCTCGACGAAATCGGAGCCGGAGATGGTGAAGAACGGCACGCCGGCCTCACCTGCGATGGCGCGCGCCAGCAGCGTCTTGCCGGTGCCCGGCGAGCCCACCATCAGCACGCCGCGCGGAATCTTGCCGCCGAGCTGCTGGAACTTGGCGGGGTCCTTCAGGAAATCCACCAGCTCGGAGACCTCCTGCTTGGCCTCCTCCACGCCGGCCACGTCGGCGAAGGTGACCTTGACCTGGTCGGCCGACAGCATCCGTGCGCGCGACTTGCCGAAGCTCATGGCGCCGCGGCCGCCCGCCCCGCCCTGCATCTGCCGCATGAAGTACACCCACACCGCGATCAGCAGCAGGATCGGGAAGGCGTTGAACAGGAGCTGCAGGATGACCGGCGTTTCCTTCGGCGGCTCGCCCACGATGCGCACCTTGTGCTCCATCAGCGTGGTGATCATCGGACCGTTGTCGGTCTCGGGCGAGAAGGTGGTGAAGCGCGTGCCGTTCTTGAGGGTGCCGCGGAGGTTGGCACCTTCGACGTGGACCGTGTCCACGTTGTCCTGCTTCACCTGCTCGAGGAAATCGGAGTAGTTGAGCGGGGGCTGACCGGCGGAAGAACGCGAGGAAAAGCTCTGGAAGACGCTGGTGAGCACCACCAGGATCACCACCCAGAGCAGGAGGTTCTTCACCAGATCGTTCAAGGCATTTCCCAGTGCGGAATCAGCGTTTTGGACACTAGCGCACCCGCAAGCGTTGCGCCAATAAATAAATCTCGCTGCTGCGGGAGCGCGAGGCCTGTGGCTTGCGGATGGCGACCTTGGCGAATCCCTGGCGCAGGACCTTCAGGAATTCGTCGAAGCCCTCGCCCTGGAACAGCTTCAGCAGCAGCGTGCCGCCCGGGCGCAGATGCCGCCGGGCGAAGTCGAGGGCCAGCTCCGCCAGCAGCACGGTGCCGGCCTGGTCCGCAGCGTCCACCCCACTGATATTGGGGGCCAGGTCGGACAAAACAAGGTCCACCGGGCTGCCGGCCAGCGCCTCTTCCAGCCGGGCCAGCACCGCGGCTTCGCGGAAGTCGCCCTGCAGGAACGTCACACCCGGCACGGGGTCCATGGGCAATACGTCCAGCGCGATCACGCGCACCCGAGCGCCGTGACGGCGCTGGATGTACTGGCACCAGCCGCCAGGGGCGGCCCCGAGGTCCACCACGGTCAGTCCCGGCCGCAGCAGGTGATCGCGCTGGTCGAGCTCCTCGAGCTTGTAGACCGCCCGCGACCGGTAACCCTCGCGCCGGGCGCGCAGGACGTAGGGGTCGGTCTCGTGCTCGCGCAGCCAGCGCTTGCTGCTGGCGGAGCGCTTCTTAGACGTATTCCACCCCGACGAGCTCGAGCTCGCGCTCGCCGGCCGGGGTCTGCACCGTGACGACGTCGCCTTCCTTCCGGCCGATCAGCGCCCGCGCGATGGGCGAATTGAACGACAGCAGCCCCTTCTTCGAGTCGGCCTCGTCCTCGCCGACGATCTGGTAGCGCAGTTCCTTGCCGCTGTCCGCGTCGGCCACCGTCACCGTCGCGCCGAACACGACCTTGCCGCCGGCGTTGACCTGGGTGACGTCCACGATCTGCGCGGCGCCGAGCTTGTGCTCGATCTCGGCGATGCGGCCTTCGAGGAAGCTCTGCTGCTCCTTGGCCGCGTTGTACTCGGCGTTTTCGGAGATGTCGCCGTGCGCGCGGGCCTCGGCGATGGCCTTGACCACGGCAGGGCGCTCGACCGACTTCAGCCGCTTGAGCTCGTCGCGCAGCTGCTCGGCGCCGCGCTGCGTCAGGGGAGTGCGCTGCATGGGGCGATTCTAGGCGACCGCGTGCAGGTCCTGCAGGCGATTCACCTGCACCTTGTCGAGATGATCCATCGCGATCGCCGCCGCCTGCGCGCCGGCGATGGTCGTGAAGTAGCAGACCTTGTGCTGGATCGCGGCGGCACGGATCGAGCGCGACTCCTCGATCGAGCGCTTGCCCTCGGTGGTGTTGGCGATGAAGTGGATCTCGCCGTTCTTGATGCGGTCCACGCAGTGCGGGCGGCCTTCCTTGACCTTGTTGATCGCCTCGCAGTCGATGCCGGCGCCCTGCAGCGCGGCGGCGGTGCCGCGTGTCGCCACCAGCCGGAAGCCCTTCCCGGCCAGCAGCCGCCCGAGCTCGATCGCACGACCCTTGTCGGGATCGCGCACGCTGATGAAGGCGGTGCCGCCCGGGGGAATCAGCATGCCCGCGCCGGCCAATGCCTTGGCGAAGGCCTCGCCGAAGTGGTCGCCCACGCCCATCACTTCGCCGGTGGATTTCATCTCGGGCCCGAGCAGCGGGTCCACGCCCGGGAACTTGCCGAACGGGAAGACCGACTCCTTCACCGAGAAGTGGCGCGGCACGATCTCGTCCAGCACGCCCTGCTCGCGCAGCGACTTGCCGACCATGCAGCGCGCCGCGATCTTCGCCAGCGGCCGGCCCGTGGCTTTCGACACGAATGGCGAGGTGCGCGAGGCCCGCGGGTTCACCTCCAGCAGGTACAGCTCGCCGTCCTGCAGCGCGAATTGCGCGTTCATCAGGCCCACCACCTTGAGCGCGCGTGCGAGCTTGCCGATCTGCTCGCGGATCTGCGCCAGCACCGCGGGCGACAGCGTGTACGCGGGCAGCGAGCAGGCCGAGTCGCCGGAGTGCACGCCGGCCTGCTCGATGTGCTCCATGATTCCCCCGACCACCACGTCGCGGCCGTCGGACAGCGCGTCCACGTCGATCTCGATGGCATCGTGCAGGAAGCGGTCGAGCAGGACCGGCGAGTCGTGCGACACCTGCACGGCCTCGGTCATGTAGCGCGTCAGGTCGCCGTCGTCGTAGACGATCTGCATGGCGCGGCCGCCCAGCACGTACGAGGGGCGCACCAGCAGCGGATAGCCGATCTTCTGCGCGGTCCTCAGCGCCTCCTTCTCCGAGCGCGCGGTGCCGTTGGGCGGCTGCAGCAGCTTCAGCTTCTCGATCAGCTTCTGGAAGCGCTCGCGATCCTCCGCCAGGTCGATCGAGTCGGGCGAGGTGCCGATGATGGGCGCGCCGGCCTTCTCGAGCGGGATGGCGAGCTTGAGCGGCGTCTGGCCGCCGAACTGCGCGATCACGCCCCGGGGCTGCTCGAGCTCGATGATCTCCATCACGTCCTCGAACGTCAGCGGCTCGAAGTACAGCCGGTCGGACGTGTCGTAGTCGGTGGAGACCGTCTCCGGGTTGCAGTTGACCATGATGGTCTCGAACCCGTCCTCCTTCAGCGCCATCGCGGCGTGCACGCAGCAGTAGTCGAACTCGATGCCCTGGCCGATGCGGTTCGGGCCGCCGCCGAGCACCACGATCTTTTCCCGCTGCGTCGGCTGCGCCTCGCATTCCTCGTCGTAGGTCGAATAGAGATACGCCGTCGACGTGGGGAACTCGGCAGCGCAGGTGTCCACGCGCTTGTAGACCGGCCGCACGCCGAGCGCGTGGCGGCGGGCCCGAACGGTCGGCTCCTTCACCTTCATCAGCGCCGCCAGGCGCCGGTCGGAGAAGCCCATGCGCTTCCACGCCCGCATCTGCGCCACGGTCACGCGCCCGGGCTTGAGCCTGGCGATCGCGTCTTCGGTGCGCACGATCTCCTCGATCTGCTCGAGGAACCACGGGTCGATCCTGGACGCGGCGTAGACGTCCTCGAGCGTCATGCCGGCGCGGAACGCGTCCGCCACGTACCAGAGCCGCCGCGCCCGCGGAATGGCGAGCTCGGTGCGGATGCGGTTGAGCGCTTCCTCGCCCTGCTCCACCAGCTGCGGCTCGAAGCCGTAGCTGTCGATCTCCAGCGAGCGCATCGCCTTCTGCAGCGACTCCTGGAAGTTGCGGCCGATCGCCATGGCCTCGCCGACCGACTTCATCTGCGTGGTCAGGCGCGAATCGGCCTGGGGAAATTTCTCGAAGGTAAAGCGCGGCACCTTGGTGACGACGTAGTCGATGCTCGGCTCGAACGATGCCGGCGTGCGGCCGCCCGTGACATCGTTGCGCAGCTCGTCCAGCGTGTAGCCGACCGCCAGCTTGGCGGCGACCTTGGCGATCGGGAAACCGGTGGCCTTGGACGCCAGCGCCGAGGAGCGCGACACGCGCGGGTTCATCTCGATCACGATCATGCGGCCGTCGGCCGGGTTGATCGCGAACTGCACGTTGGAGCCGCCGGTGTCCACGCCGATGCGGCGCAGCACCGCGATGCTGGCGTTGCGCATCAGCTGGTATTCCTTGTCGGTCAGCGTCTGCGCCGGCGCCACCGTGATCGAGTCGCCGGTGTGCACGCCCATCGGGTCGAGGTTCTCGATGGAGCAGACGATGATGCAGTTGTCCTCGCGGTCCCGCACCACCTCCATCTCGAATTCCTTCCAGCCGAGCAGCGACTCCTCGATCAGGATCTCGGTGGTCGGCGACAGGTCGAGGCCGCGCGCGGCGATCTCCTCGAACTCCTCGACGTTGAAGGCGATGCCGCCGCCGGTGCCGCCCAGCGTGAAGCTGGGACGGATGATCACCGGATAGCCGATGTCGGTCTGGATGCGGCGCGCTTCCTCCATCGAGTGGGCGACGCCCGAGCGCGCCGACGCCAGGCCGATGCCGGTCATGGCGTCGCGGAATTTCTGGCGATCCTCGGCGAGGTCGATCGCCGTCGCGTTCGCGCCGATCAGCTCGACGCCGTACTTCTCGAGCACGCCGTGCTTGGCCAGGTCCAGCGCGCAGTTGAGCGCGGTCTGCCCGCCCATCGTCGGCAGGATGGCGTCCGGCTTTTCCCGGGCGATGATGCGCTCGAGCGTCTGCCACCGGATCGGTTCGATGTAGGTCGCATCCGCCATCTCCGGGTCGGTCATGATCGTCGCCGGATTGGAGTTCACCAGGATGACGCGATAGCCCTCCTGGCGGAGCGCCTTGCAGGCCTGCGCACCGGAATAGTCGAACTCGCAGGCCTGGCCGATCACGATCGGGCCGGCGCCGATGATCAGGATGCTCTGCAGGTCGGTGCGCTTAGGCATGGGCGCTCACTTTTGCCGACGCCACCGCGGAGCCCTCGCGCGCGCCCTTCAGCGACTCGACGAAGCGGTCGAACAGGTACGCCACGTCGTGCGGACCGGGACTGGCCTCGGGATGACCCTGGAACGAGAACGCCGGCGCGTCGAGCAGGCGCAGGCCCTGGTTCGAGCCGTCGAACAGCGAGCGGTGGGTGACCTTCACGTTGTCCGGCAGGGTCGACTCGTCCACCGCGAAGCCGTGGTTCTGGCTGGTGATGAGCACGCGCCCGGATTCGAGGTCCTGCACCGGGTGGTTGGCACCGTGGTGGCCGAACTTCATCTTCAGCGTGCGGCCACCGGCGGCGAGGCCGAGGATCTGGTGGCCGAGGCAGATGCCGTAGACCGGCAACTTCGCCCGCAGGAACTCGCGCGTCGCTTCGATGGCGTAGGTGCAAGGCTCCGGGTCGCCGGGGCCGTTGGAGAGAAACACGCCGTCCGGCTGCAGCCGGAAAACCTCCGCGGCCGGTGTCTGCGCCGGCACCACGGTCACGCGGCAGCCCCGATCCGCCAGCATGCGCAGGATGTTCCACTTCACGCCGAAGTCGTAGGCGACGACGTGCAGCGTGCCCTCGCCGCGCGGCACCTCGCGGTTGCCGGCGAGTTCCCACGTGCCGCGATCCCACGCATAGGCCTTGCGGCAGCTGACCACCCTGGCGAGATCCATGCCCTTGAGGCCCGGGAACGCGCGGGCCCGCCGCACGGCCTCGGCCGCGTCGGCGTCACCGGCGAGAATGCAGCCGCCCTGGGCGCCGCGGTCGCGCAGGATGCGCGTCAGGCGCCGCGTATCCACGCCGGCAATGCCGACCGTGCCGTTGGCGCCCAGGTATGCGCGCAGGTCCTGCGTGGAGCGCCAGCTCGCGGGCGGCCGCGGCGGCTCGCGCAGCACCAGGCCGGCGATATGGATGCGGTCGGACTCGGCGTCCTCGGCGTTGACGCCGACGTTGCCGATGTGCGGATAGGTGAGAGTGACGATCTGCTCGCGGTACGAGGGGTCGGTGAAGATTTCCTGGTAGCCGCTCATGGCCGTGTTGAACACGACCTCGCCGGCGCTGGCGCCCTCGGCGCCGATGGAAATGCCTTCGAAAATGGAACCGTCCGCCAGTGCCAGGAGTGCGGGGACGGATGCAGTCATTTCGAAGCTCTAACCCTGTGCCGGACGTAGAAACGGGGGCTGAAGAGGCCCCCGCAGGATTAGGCGGACATTGTACTGGAGTCGATCGCGGCGATACAGCTTTTTTTGGGCTCGCGGCCCTGCGGAACGGCGCGCCTACCAGCGCAGCGCGCCGGACAGCCCGATGGCGCGGGGCTCGACGAAGTTGGCGATGGTCAGGTTCTGGAAAGCGCCGGGGCCGAAGTCGATGAAGTTGCTGGCGGTCGCGTCGTCGGTCAGGTTGCGGCCCCAGAGCGCGATCTCTCCGAGGCGCGTCCCGCCCAGCGGGATGCCGGCGAAGAGGATGCGTGCGTTCAGCAGGCCGTAGGCGGCCACGCGGGTGTTCTCCGCTTCGGCCTTCTGCTGGCCGGGGGGATTCGGATCCGGCTGCAGCTGGTAGGGGTACGTATAGAAGGAGTCGGTCCAGACCCAGTCCACCACGGCACGCAGTGCGCCATGGCGGGTCTGCCAGAACTGGCTGTCGGCCACCAGGTTGTAGGCGGTGCGCGGCGCATGCACGAAGGCGCGGTTGTCGGCCTCGTTGCGGCCGGCGTCCAGGAATTCGTCGTATTTCGGGTCCAGCAGCGCGATGCCTGCGCGCAGCTGCGTGCCCTCCACGGGCACCAGGGCGGTCTCGAGCTCCAGACCGCGCACCGTGGCCTTGCCGGCGTTGCGGATCACGCTCGCGGCCGCACCGGAGGCCACGAAGATGGACGCCTGCAGGTCGGTGAGCTTGTTCTGGAACACGGCGACGTTGGCCAGGGCCTTGCCACCGAAGAACGAGGTCTTGGCGCCGAGCTCCAGGGACTTCTGCCGTTCCGGCCGGAACGGCGTGTCGGTTTCCTGCTGGTTGGCCTCCGGCGTGTCGCTGATGCTGCTGTATTCGCCGTTGAAGCCGCCGCTCTTGAAACCTTCCGCGTAGCGCACGTAGACGTTCAGCTGCGGATTGAAGCGCCAGGCCAGCGCCGCCATCGGCGTGAATGCGCTGAAGGTCGCTCCCGGTGCGCGATAGCCCGGCGGCATGTAGTACGTGTAGGGCAGCACCGACGCCGAGCGGTAGCCGTAGACGCGGTCGAGGTCCTTCTTCTCGCGCGTATAGCGCGCACCCGCGGTGACGGTGAGCTTCTCCAGCGCGAGCCAGTCGCCCTGCCCGTACAGCGCCCACGCGCGGCTCTGGGTGCCGTAGCGCGAATCGAAGTCGAGCGCGCCGCTCTCGACGTAGATCGGATTGACGGTATAGCCGTCGTCCTGGAAGTAATACGCGCCGGCCGTGTACGTGAAGGGGTCGACGTGTCCGCTGAGCGTGAGGTCCTGCGACAGCTGCTCATAGCGGGTGTGACGCTGGCTTTGCGCAATCACCCTTGGCGAGCCATCGAGGTCCAGCTTGTCGACCCACCGCACCTTGCGCCAGCCGGTGATGCTTTTCAGCGTCACCCGTGCATCGTGCGTCCAGTTCAGCGTCAGCGCATGCCCCTGCACCTTCGCCAGTTCCCCGCTCGGCGCATTGATGTCGGCCTGCGTCTGCCGCGGCCGGTGCACGTAGCTCTGCAGCCGCGGATCGTCGGACCGCACCAGCTGCAGGAAACTGTTGCTCTGGTCGGTGTCGGTCCAGTCGAAGCGGTACAGCGCCTCCAGGTCGGTCCGCAGATCCATCAGAGACGCGAAATGCAGGCCGTCGCTGTGGCGGTTGTTGAGCTCGCTGACCGGGCATTGCGCGCCATCGCACCGGACCCAGCCGTCACGGCGCTCCGATCGGGCGCCGAGCGTCAGGTCGGCGAAGCCCAGGCGCGGCAGATCGAGCGCGGCACGCAGGACCCGGTCGCCGAAGGTGCCGTACTCGATCGCCGCGTGCCCCGAAAACACCCCGGTCGGCTCGCGCGTGACGAAGTTGATGGCGCCGGCAATGGTGTTACGCCCGTACAGGGTGCCTTGCGGCCCGCGCAGCACCTCGATTCCGGCGAGATCGACGATGTCGAAGATCGAGCCCTGCGCCTTGCCGATGTAGACGCCGTCCAGGTAGACGCCGACCGCCGGATCCCAGTAGATGGCCGGGTTGATCTGCGACGAGCCGCGGATGGCGAGCTGGGAGATGGTGGTGTTGGCGGGGCTGCGGCTGACCTGCAGGCCGGGCGCGAGCGAGTTCAGGTCGTCGAGGCGGGTGATGCCGCGCACCTGTACCTGGTCCTGCGTCATTGCGGTGACGGCCACCGGCACGTCCTGGAGCTTCTGGCGCCGGCGCTGCGCGGTGACCTCGAGGGTGTCGAAGCGGATCGGCTCTCCGGGCGACGACGCCGGCGGCGAGGCTTCCTGCACCGGCACGACCTCTGCGGGTGGCGCGGCGGCCGCCGGTTGCTGCGTGCTTTCTGCCGGCGGCGACGGGGCCGCGCCCGGCTCGGCGGCGGTGTCGGACGATTCCTGGGCGTGCAGCGTGCCGGCGATGCACCCCAGCACCAGACCCCACGTCGCGATGCGCATCCCTTCTCCCCCGCGGGTGGCGACTCCCGCGGCCGCACCTTATCCGCGCCACCGCACGCCGCGGTTCGTCCGAAGGGATGAACCGTTTTCGGGCGGCGGCGTGCAAGCTTCCATCGCGCCGGCACGCCGCGCCGTGCGCCCGTTCCGGAGTGCCGTCATGACCTCGAACCCGCCGATCAACCTCAAGATCCTGCTGGAATCACAGACGCTGCAGCGCGCGCCCTTCCCGATTCCGGTCGGCTGGTACTTCATCGATTACTCGGACACGCTCAGGCCGGGCGAGCTGAAGAACATCCAGCGCTTCGGCCAGGAATGGGTGCTGTTCCGCAGCGAGGAGGGCGGCAAGGTCGGCGTCACCGATCCGTATTGCCCCCATCTCGGCGCGCACATCGGCCATGGCGGCAAGGTCGTCGGCGACAACGTGCGCTGCCCGTTCCACCATTGGGAATACAACACCGGGGGCTGGTGCCAGAAGATTCCGTACGCCAAGGTGATGCCGCCGATCGTGAAGCGCCAGCCGATCCTGCGCACGCTGCCCACGGTCGAGAAATACGGAATGATCTGGTCGTGGTTCCATCCCAAGTGCGAGGCGCCGACCTGGGAGCTGCCCTACATCCCGGAGCTGGAGGACAAGTCGGGCTGGACCGGCAGCCGCCGCGGCACGTGGTCGGCCAACACCTGCATCCAGGAAATCGCCGAGAACGGCGTGGACGTCGCCCACCTGAAGTTCCTGCACGGCGCGCCGATGATCCCGCCGGTGGAGGCCGCCTACGACGGCCCGAAGATGGTGCTGAACATCGGCCAGGGCTACATCGTCGGCCACACCTACGGGCCCGGCCTCAACGTCATGCGCTTCACGCAGAAGGAGCCCGCGTCGGGCAAGCCGATCACGGCGACGATGATTTCCTACACGGTGCCGGTCACCCACGACCGCAGCCAGATGAACATGTCCTTCCGGCACGTCGATTTTCCGGCGGGCAGCCCCGAGCTGGCGTTCACGAAGAAGCAGATCGACCACATGATCGGCGCAGCCGAGGGCGAGGAAAGCGCGGGCTTCGAGAGCGTGGATTTCATCGTCTGGAACAACAAGCGCTTCCGGCCGAATCCGCTGCTGTGCGACGGCGACGGGCCGATCCTGCCGTTCCGCAAGTGGTTCCGGCAGTTCTACGTGGACGCCGATCCCGCCAAGATCGGCAGCGACGCACCCGCCACGCCCTGATGGCGAAGGTGCGCGTCACCACCCGCGAAGGCGCGCATCTGGAACTGGAAGCGCCCGCCGGGCAGCCCCTGATGGAAGTGCTGCGCGACGGCAACGCCGGCGTGCAGGGCATCTGCGGCGGCATGTGCTCGTGCGGCACGTGCCACGTCTACGTCGCCGCCGCGTGGCTGGAGAAGCTCCCGCCGAAGGCCCCCGACGAGCAGGACATGCTGGAAGGCATCGGCGAGCTCATCGAGGTGCGTCCCAACTCGCGGCTGTCCTGCCAGATCGCGGCGGGCGATGCGCTCGACGGCATCGAGCTCGAGGTGGGACCCGTCGCCTGACCGCTTCCTAGGCGGCCACCTTCTCCGGCGTGATCTCCGCCTTGCGCGGCAGCGTGAAGTGGAAACGGGTGCCCTCGCCCAGCGCCGACTCCGCCCAGATCTCGCCGCCATGCAGCTGCATCACCTTGCGGCACACCGCAAGCCCGATGCCGTTGCCCGGGTACTGGTCCTGCGTGTGCAGGCGCTTGAAGATCAGGAAGATCTGGTCCAGGTAGCGCGGGTCGATGCCGATGCCGTTGTCGGCCACGGTGAAGTGCCAGAAATCGCCTTCCTCCAGCACCTCGACGCGGATCTGCGGGCGCTGGCCCGGCGTCTGGAACTTGAGCGCGTTGCCGATCAGGTTCTGCAGCAGCTGGGTCAGCAGCCTCGCATCGCAGATCACGTCCGGCAGGGTGCCGCTCTGCACGTCGGCATTGGCCGCCCGGATGTCGGCGGCCAGCTGCTTGCAGGCCTGCTCCACCAGCCGCGACGCGGGGACCGTCTGCAGATCGAGGCGCCCCGCATCCAGGCGCGACAGCTGCAGCAGGTCGTCG
Organism: Binatia bacterium; assembly: GCA_035526525.1. Taxonomy (GTDB): domain Bacteria; phylum Pseudomonadota; class Gammaproteobacteria; order Nevskiales; family Nevskiaceae; genus JACPFV01. Next base: position 9,132 of record DATLCG010000080.1, on the reverse strand, counting down.
ATCAGCTCCTGCATGTGCCGGATGCCGTCGGCGATGAAATCCAGGAATTCGCGCGCCTCCGGTTCCAGCGTCTTGCCGTGACGCCGCGCCAGCAGCTGCGCGAACGACGAGATCGAGCGCAGCGGCGCCTTCAGGTCGTGCGAGGTGACGTAGGCGTACTGCTCCAGCTCGCGGTTCGACGCGCTCAGGCGGGCCGCGGTCCGGCGCAGCTCGCCCTCCGAACGCCGCAGGTTGCGCAGCAGCTCGCGCGTGATGTCGTCGCGGCGCTGCAGCTCCAGATTCTTCTCGGCCAGCTCGTTGGCGCGCTGCGCGGCCTCGTTCTCGAGGCGCGCGCGCACGCGCACCTCGCCCGTCAGGTGCGAGTTGAGCTTCTGCAGCTCCGCCGTGCGCTCGGCCACCAGCGCCTCGACCCGAGCGGTGCGGCCCTGGGCGGTGAGCAGGAGCATGCCGACGAGGCTGGTCAGCAGCAGGCCGCCGGCGAGCACCACCCAGACCTGCCAGGAGTCTCGCCCGCCCCCGAACACCGCGGGTTTCACGATCTCGAGCCGCCACGGCCTGCCGGCGAAATACAACGGCACGCTCATCGTGGCGCCGGCGGGCCCCGCCGCCGGCGCGTCGCCGAGCAGCAGCCGCTCGGCCGAGCCGGCGCCGTCGTCGAAGAGCCGCACCGCGACGCCGTGACTCGTGGCCAGCGCCGTGGTGCCGCGCATGAGGTCGGCGACCGCGAAGGAAGCCACGGCGAACCCCTGCAGGTACTTTCGTCGTGCCGCCAGCGTATGCGGCTGCGAGCCCTGCCGGTACACCGGCATGTAGACGATCACGCCGGGGCCCGCATCGGGAGCCTGCACCAGCGTCACGCTGCCACTGACCACCGCGCGGCCGCTGTCGCGCGCCAGCAGCAGCGCCTCGCGCCGCACCGGATCCGAGGCCGCATCGAAACCGAGCATGCGGCGATTCATCTCCGCGGGTACGGCGTACTGGATCACCGCGTGGCTTTCGCTGCGCGCGGCCGGCACCAGTCCACGCACGGGGTCGAACTGCCGCAGCTGGAATCCGGGCACGCGCTTCTGCTGTGCCCGCTCGAACGCGACGCGCTGCGACTCCGGCACCCACGGCATCCACGCCAGCGCCTCGATGCCGTCCAGGTGCCGCACCAGGCGCGACGCAAAGATCTCGAACTGGTAGCCCTCGACACGATCGACGCTGGCGTACAGGCCCTCGAGCGAGCTGAGCACGCCCAGGGTCGAGTCCAGGTTCTGCTGCAGGGACACTGCGACGTCGCGCCCCAGCCCCTCGAATTCCAGCCGCACCCGTGCCTGCTCGCGGCGCTGGATGAAGACGAAGCTGGCGACGACCACCCCGAACAGCAGCATCAGCGGCAACGTCACGAAGATCTGCTTGAACAGCCACTGCGAATACGGGCGCACCGCCCAGACCAGCACCAGCGGCGCGAAGACCAGCACGCCGATGGAGTCGCCGACCCACCAGTTCCACATGTTGAAGGCGAGCCCGGACGCCGGCAGCGAGCCGCCCGCCCACAGCGCCAGCGGCCCGGCCACGGCGTTGGTGAGGCAGGCCAGTGGCCCGCCGAGCAGGAGCATCGGGATGACGTAGTGCTCCTGCGTCAGCAGGTTGCGGTACTGGAAGACGCGGCCGATGAGGCGCGCCCCGATCACGGCCTGCGCCGCCGCACCGCAGGCGATCACGGCGGTGACGACCAGGTGCCCACCCGAGTGCAGCGTGGCCGGCAGGTTGATGAGCAGCGATCCCAGCGCCACCGCCAGCGCCATGCGGCTGCCGCCGAGCAGCACCGCGGCCAGGGCCACGCCGGAGGCCGGCCAGATCGCGGTTGCGTAACCGGGCGGTATCGCCAGCAGCAGGCCCAGCCGGCCGGAAACGTAATAGCCGGCAACGACCGCCGCGAACGCGATCAGCGCGTGCGCGCGGCTGGGGGCAACCCCCTCAGGCGGTGCGGGCACCCGCCGCCGGCGCGGCGGAGGCGCCGCGCGCCTCCATCGCCGCGCGCGCGGCGCGCTTGGCCGCGTACATGGCCTGGTCCGCCGAGATCACCAGCAGGTCCAGCGTCCGGGCATCCTGCGGGAAGAAGGCGAGCCCCACGCTCGCGCCGATCTGCACCTCGCGCCCTTCGATCCGGTTCAGCGCGACGATGCGACTGCGCACGCGCGCCACCACGGCCTCGGCTTCCTGCGGCGAGTGCACCGGCGTGAGCAGCAGCAGGAATTCGTCGCCGCCGATCCGCGCGGCCGTATCGGTCTCGCGCAGGCAGCCCTGCATCACCTGCGCGACCGCACGCAGCACCGCGTCGCCGACGGCGTGGCCGTGACGGTCGTTCACCTGCTTGAAGCCGTCCAGGTCCATGTAGCCCACGGCGAAGCAGCTGTTGCCGCGATCAGCCTGTGCGACCAGACGGCGGGCGCGGTCGTCGAACAGCTGCCGGTTGGGCAGGCGCGTGAGCGCGTCGTGCGTGGCGAGGAAATACTGCTCCTCGCGCATGCGATCCACCTCGGACAGCACGCGATTGCGTTCGATGGCATGCCGCACGCGGCGCAGGATGGACGGGCCGTCGTAATGATCCTTCACGACGTAGTCCTGCGCCCCCCGCTGCAGCGTGCCGATGGCGGCTTCCTCGCTGTTGAGTCCGGTCATCACCACGACCGCCTGGCGGCGGTTGGCCGAACGGATGCGCTGCACGTTGTCGACGCCGTTGCCGTCCGGCAGGCCGAGGTCGAGCAGCACGCAGTCGAACGCGGTGGTCCGCACCGCCTCTTCGGCCTGCGCCAGCGTCGGGACGATCTGCAGCTTCAGCTCGTCGCGTGCGATCGAGTCGCGCAGCGACTCGCGCAGCAGGCGCGCGTCCATGGTCGAGTCCTCGACCGCCAGCAGCCGAAGTGGCGACGGCGGCACTGCCGGTGCGCTAGCGTCCACCGAAGTTCGCCGAACCGCGAGGCGGCAGCGACACCTTGCGCAGCCAGAAGTCCTCGACGCCGCGCATCAGCTCGGCGAAGGCATCCAGGTCCACCGGCTTCTGCAGGTAGCAGTTGGCGTGGAGGTGATAGCAGGTCGCCACGTCGCGCTCGGTACGCGAGGTGGACAGCACCAGAACGGGAATGTGATTGAGCCTGGGGTCGCGCTTGATCTCCGCCAGCACCTCGCGGCCGTCCTTGCGCGGCAGGTTGAGGTCGAGCAGCACCAGGTCCGGCTCGGGCAGCTTCGCGTATTCGCCGTCGCGGCGGATCATGTAGAGCGCCTGCTCGCCGTCACGCGCGATGTGCAGGTGATGGTTCAGGCCGCTTTCGGCCAGCACTTCCTGCGTCAGGCGGATGTCGGCGGGGTTGTCCTCGACCAGGAAGATTTCCCAGGGACGGGCGGTGGTTTTGGGCGAAGCGGCGTTCATGCGGCGCTCTCGTGCGGTTTCGAAAAGTCTGCCCGCGTGCGGCCGCCTGCGCCTTAGATAAAAACTACCCGGAAAACCGCTGAGAAATCAGCGAGTCGCCGGCTTGGTCAACGGCGCGGACTGTGCCTTGCGGGCGCGCTTGTGCTGGTACATGGCATGGTCGGCCTCGGCGAACGCCGCGGTGAGGCTGCCGGCCAGGTCGCGCATGGCGTAACCGAGCGAAGCCTGCACTTCCGCCTTCTCCAGCGCATGGCTCAGGCGGCTCAGCACGATGTGCGCGTGCTGCGGCTCGCAGCCGACCGCCAGGTAGGCGAATTCGTCGCCGCCCAGGCGGGCCAGGTAGTCGTCGCGCCGCGCGGCGCCGCGCAGGGCGTTGCCGGCGCGCTTGATCAGGGCGTCCCCCTGCGCATGGCCCTGCGTGTCGTTGATGCGCTTGAGGCCGTCGAGGTCGATGACGATCACCGCCGCATTGCCGCCGTTGCGCCGCGACAGGTCCTCGACCTGCTGCAGGCGCATTTCCCAGCCGCGCCGGTTGAGCAGCCCCGTCAGGATGTCGGTCATGCCCTCCTCGCGGACGGCCTGCTCGCGCTGGAGCATCTCGCCGCGCTGCTCGGCCTGCAGCTGGTTCAGCAGCCGGCTGACCCAGATGGTCAGCGCCAGGAATACGGCGACGTTCGCCGTGACCGTCAGCGCCAGCGCGGTGGCGAGGTCCAGCGCCGAGCTCTGCAGCGTCAGCAGCGCGACCAGTCCCAGCAGCACGGGCGTGGACACCACGGCCGGCATCAGGCGGCGCTTCGCCCCCGAGCCGGCGGTGTCGGCGGCGTAGCCGGAAAGCAGGCCATGCGGGTTCAACGCCAATCCGCCCAGCGACAGCATCATCAGCAGCAGCGCCTCGCTGACGCTGGCGCTCGCGGTACCCGCGTGCGCAGCGTCCTCGAACTGGTACAGCTGCTGCACCAGCGCGGCGAAGGACAGGAACAGGGCTGCGCCACACCAAACGTCTGCGGCATCCATTCGGGGCGGCCGCTGCGGACGCTGCAGGCCCAGTCCAAGCGCGAGGAACAGCAGGATGGTGCACGGCACCGCGCCGGGCCGTCCCGCCTCGGACGCGCCGTAGACGGCCTCCACCGCGCCGCCGAACACCTGCTGCTCGAGTCCGTTGTGAAGCCCGAGCACGTGCTCGATCATCACGAAGCCGGCGATGGCGAAGACCACCGAGGTGAGGAGCGCGTTGCGCATCTGCGGGCCCTGCATCGCCGCGCACAGCAGCGCGGCGGCGGCGAACAGGATCAGCAGCGCCTCGAGCGGTGGCAGCTGCAGCGCGTCGGGCAGCGGTCGCGCCGCGAGCAGGCGCCAGAGGGCGCCCCAGGCGAACAGGTAGATCCCCGCGACCAGTGCGGTCACGATCGCCGACGCCGTGGCCAGGCGATGCGCGCTCATGGGTCCGCTGCCCCTCCCGGCGGCGGTCTGCGGGGTGCCGCCACGCTAGAATTGTACCCGTCCCCATGAAAGACGATCTGCGTGCCGGCGCCGGCTTCGCGGTGCTGGCGGCCGCGGCCTTCGCCGCGACCGCGGCGTGCGTCAAGGCCGCATCCGCCGCCGCCCCGAACGAAGTCGTGGTGTTCTTTCGCAGCGCGGTGAGCCTGCTGGTGCTCGCGCCCTGGATGCTGCGGCACGGTCTCGACGCCGTGCGGACCACGCGGCCGGTCGGCCATCTCGTCCGGGCCGGCTTCGGCGTGTGCGCGATGTACAGCTTCTTCTACGCCATCGCCCACCTGCACCTGTCCGAGGCGATGCTGCTGACCTACAGCACGCCGCTGTACCTGCCTTTTCTCGCCTGGGCCTGGCTGAAGGAGCCGCCGCCGCCGGTGGTGCTGCTCGCGGTCGGGCTGGGCCTCGTCGGCATCGTGCTGATCGCGCGTCCCGGCGCGGGCGGGCTGCTCGATACCGCCGGCCTGGTGGGCGCGATCTCCGGCCTGTGCGCAGCCTGCGCGATGGTCACGATCCGCAGCATCTCCGCCACCGAGCCGGCGCCGCGCATCGTCTTCCATTTCGCCGCGCTGTCCACGGCGATCTCGGCGGTGCCGCTGCTGTGGGCGTGGCGCACGCCGTCGCCGCACACGCTCGCGCTACTGGTGGCGACCGGCCTGCTGGCGACGCTCGGCCAGCTCAGCCTGACGCGCGCCTACGCGCTGGCCCCCGCAGCGCGCATCGGCGCGTTCGCCTATTCGTCGGTGATCTTCGCCGGCGTCCTCGGCTGGCTGCTGTGGGGCGAGCGCCCCGACGCGCGGTCGCTCGCCGGGATGGCGCTGGTGATCGGCTGCTGCCTGCTCGCGGGCTGGCGCCCGCGAGCCTGACGCTCAGGCCTCCGCCCAGCCGAACTTCTCGACGGCGTCGAAGATGTCGGTCTCGGTGACGATGCCGATGATCTTGTCGCCCAGCGAGACGGTGAGGCGGCTGAAGTTGCGCTCCGACAGGATGTGCGAGGCCTCGCGGATGCTCATTTCCGCGGGGACCGACACCACCGGGCAACTGCAGATATCCCCGACCTTCTTGCTGGTCGGCGACTGGTTGGCGCGCACGATCTTGGTGACGATGTCGCGGCGCGTGAGGATGCCCCACTCGCCCTTCGCGTTCGGCTCGACCACGACGCAACTGACGTCGTTGGTCTGCATGATGTGCATCGCCTCTTCCACGCTGTCCTGGGCGGTCACCGTGATCAGCGTGCGCGTCATCAGGTCGCCCACCGTGTGCGGCACGCGGCCGGTGTCGAGCATCTCTTCCATCGGCTGCAGCAGCCGCCGGATCTCGCGCTGCTTGCGCTCCTTGACCAGCTGCTCGCGCACCGCGCGACGCTTGGCTTCGAGGTCGATGCCGCCCTGGAGGCGCTCGATCAGCGCGTCGGCGAACTGCGCCGTGCCGACTTCCCGGGCGCCGTCGATCTGGCGCGCGAAGTCATAGGTGACGATGCCATCGCTGACCACTTCCGGGTACGCCAGCGAGATCAGGTCCGCGGCCTCCTGCCAGCCCATGTACTCCAGCATCATCACGCCGGAGAACAGCAGCGAGCCGGGATTGACCTTGTTGAGGTTGGCGTACTTCGGCGCGGTGCCGTGCGTGGCCTCGAACACGGCGACGTGATCGGCGATGTTGGCGCCGGGCGCGATGCCCATGCCGCCGACCTCCGCCGCGATCGCATCGGACAAGTAGTCGCCGTTGAGGTTGGGCGTCGCCAGCACGTCGAATTCGTCGGGCCGCAGCAGCATCATCTGGAACATGATGTCGGCGATGCGATCCTTCATCACGATCTTGCCTTCCGGCTGCTTGCCCTTGTACTCGGCGTACAGCTGCTCCTCGGTGATGGTGACGTTGCCGAATTCCTCGCGCGCCACCTCGTAGCCCCAGTTCCGGAACGCGCCTTCCGTGAACTTCATGATGTTGCCCTTGTGCACCAGCGTCACCGATTCGCGGCCGTTGTCGATGGCGTATTGGATGGCCTTGCGCACCAGCCGCTTGGTGCCGAACTCGGAAATCGGCTTGATGCCGATGCCCGCGCCTTCGAAGAACTTGGCCTTCATCTCCTCGCGGAGGAACTTGGCGACCTTGGCGTTTTCGGGCGTGCCGGTCTTGTACTCGATGCCCGCGTACACGTCCTCCGTGTTCTCGCGGAAGATCACCACGTCCACCTTGCCGGGCTGCTTCAGCGGGCTCGGCACGCCGGCGTAGTGCTTCACCGGCCGCACGCACGCGTACAGGTCGAGGTCCTGGCGCAGGGCGACGTTGAGCGAGCGGAAGCCGCCGCCAACGGGCGTCGTCAGCGGACCCTTGATCGAGACCACCAGGTCCTGCAGCACCTGCAGGGTCTCCTCCGGGCAGTAGTTGCCGTCGTACAGACCGGCGGCCTTCTCGCCCAGGAAAGTCTCGCACCAGTGGATCTTGCGCTTGCCGCCGTAGGCCTTGGCCACCGCCGCGTCCCAGACGCGCAGGCAGGCCCTGGTGATGTCGGGACCGATGCCGTCGCCCTCGACGTAGCCGACGATCGGCTGGTCCGGCACCTGCATCTTGCCGTTGACGATGCGGATCTTCTCGCCGGTCGTGGGAATGCGGATGTGCCGATGGGCCATGACGCGCGATGCTCCTGAAGTTCTTGTCGTCCGGCACGCAGGGGCGGCCGTGAAGGGCGCGTATTCTATCGCCGCTTGTGGCGGAGGAATGGCGATGAAGGCGCTGGTGCCGGTGGCGGATGGCGTGGAAGACATCGAAACCGTCACCGTGGTGGACGTGCTGCGCCGCGCCCGGGTGGACGTCACCGTCGCCAGCATCGGGCCGTCGGCGGGTGTCACCTGCGCCCGCGGGTGCCGGCTCACCGCGGACTGCACGCTCGCGGAAGCGGCGGCCACCGATTACGACCTCATCGTCGTGCCCGGCGGCGCGAAGGGAGCGGAAAACCTTTCGCAGGACCGGACCCTGGTCGAATGCCTGCGCAGGCAAAAGGCGTCCGGCCGCTGGTTCGCCGCGATCTGTGCCGCGCCCGCGCTGGTACTCGCCCACCACCACCTGACCGACGACCTGCGCACCACCTGCTATCCGTCGTTCCGCGACCGGCTTGCGCACCCGTCGGACGAGCGCGTGGTCGTGGACGGCAACTGCATCACCAGCCAGTCGCCGGCCACGGCGATGGCCTTCGCGCTGAAGCTGGTGGAGCTGCTGTGCGGCGCGCAGACGAGCCGCGAAGTGGCCGCGGCCATGCTGTTCGCGGCCTGACCTTGTTCTTCCTCAAGGGCGTCCTGATCGGTTTTTCCATCGCGGCCCCCGTCGGCCCGATCGGCGTTCTCACGATCCAGCGCACGCTCGCGCGAGGCTGGCGCTTCGGCCTGGCCACCGGCCTCGGCGCGGCGACTGCGGATGCGCTGTACGGCGCCGTGGCGGGCTTCGGCCTCGACGGCGTGGCGGCACTGCTCATGGCGGGCAGGATCTGGCTGCAGGTGCTCGGCGGCGTCTTCCTCTGCCTGCTGGGCCTGCGCATCGCGTGGTCGCGCCCCGCCACCTCGGCGGCACCCGACGTGCCGCGCCGCAGCGTGGCGGCCAGCTACGGCAGCGCGGTACTGCTCACGCTGTCGAACCCGATGACGATCCTGTCGTTCCTGGCCGTGTTCGCCGGCGCCGGCCTGGCGCAGGCGCCTTCGTTGCGGCTCGACGCCGCGTGGCTCGTGCTCGGCGTCTTCGGCGGGTCGGCCGTGTGGTGGCTGATGCTGTCGTCGGGCGTGGCGTGGTGGCAGCGGCGCTCCGTGGCGCGCGCCTGGCTCGGCGAGGGCCGTGTGTCGGCCGCGATCCAGGCCGGGATCGGCCTGGGTGGCTCGTCGCGCCGGCTGGCCTGGATCAACCGGCTGTCCGGGGCGCTGCTGCTGGGATTCGGCGGCTGGTCCCTCGCCGCGGCAGCCGGCCTTGCGTGAAGCTCAGCGCGTCTCCGCCACCGCTGCGCCCGAGGCTTCCTTCAGCATCTTCTGCAGTTCCCCGGACTGCTGAAGGTCGAGCGTGATGTCGCAGCCGCCGATCAGCTCGCCCTTCACGTACAGCTGCGGAAACGTCGGCCAGTTCGCGAACTTGGGCAGCGCGCGGTAGATCTCCTCGTCCTCGTAGATGTTGACGAAGGCGAACTCGACGCCGCACGACTTGATGGCCTGCACCGCGCGCGCGGAGAAGCCGCACTGCGGGAA
>DATLCG010000069.1:0-5726 GCA_035526525.1 Binatia bacterium | reverse complement strand
CGCTTCGCGCCGTCCGCCCTCTCCCACGAGGGGAGAGGGACACCACTTGTCCCTCTCCGCTCACCCCTCTCCCGGCGGCGCTTCGCGCCGTCCGCCCTCTCCCACAAGGGGAGAGGGACACCACTTTTCCCTCTCCCCTCGTGGGAGAGGGCCGACGGGCCGAAGGCCCGCGGGGAGAGGGGCCCGCTGTCCACCACCCCCATCCCCGCCCGTTGAACCTCATGGCAGAACGCCAAGAACCTCGGGGGTTTCTCCATGCCGCTCAGCCGGCGTGAGTTCCTGCAGCAGGTCGCGGCCCTCTACCCGGCGGGCCTGGCGCTTGCCGGTTGCGGGCGGTCCGGGACGACCGGCCAGGCGGCCCCGTCTGCGGGAACCGCGGTCGAGTCGCTGCCCGCGCCGTCGCCGCTGGTGCACCTGCTCAAGCGCACCCGTTTCGGCATCACCCAGGCCGATTTCGACCACGCCGCGGAGATCGGCATGGCCGCCTACGTCGAGGAGCAGCTCGCGCCCGCCTCGCTGCCACCGGATGCGGAGCTCGTCGCCGCGGCCAAGTGGCCGCTGTATCCGTTGCCGGCGCTGCTGCAGTACTCCGCCTACCTGTCCAGCTACGAGCTCGCGACGCAGCACCTGTCCGAGCGCACGCTGTTCATGGCGAGCTACAGCGCCAGGCAGCTGTACGAGGTGATGGTCGAGTTCTGGACCAACCACTTCAACGTCGAGAACCTCACCGGCGAGCTGCCGGTGCTGAAGATGCGCGACGACCGCGACGTCATCCGCGCCAACGCGCTCGGCCTGTTCCGCGACCTGCTGTTCGCCACCGCCAAGAGCCCGGCGATGATCGTGCGGCTCGACAACGCCTCGAACGTCAAGGCAGCGCCGAACCAGAACTACGCGCGCGAGCTGATGGAGCTGCACACCATCGGCATCGACGGCGGCTACGACGAGATGGACGTGATGGAGGTCGCGCGCTGCTTCACCGGCTGGAGCTGGGACACGCTGACGCGCGAGTTCACCTTCGTGCCGGAGGCGCACGACGACGGCGAGAAGATGGTGCTCGGCCACACGATCCCGGCCGGCGGCGGCATCGCCGACGGCGAGTTCGTGCTGGACCTGCTGGCCTCGCATCCGTCCACCGCGCGCTACCTGGCCACCAAGCTGGTGCGGCGCTTCGTCGCCGACGACCCGCCGGCGGCACTCGTCACCCTGGCCGAGCGCACCTTCCGCGACAGCGGGGGCCGCATCCCCGCGGTGCTGCGTGCGCTGCTCCTGCATCCCTCGTTCGCGGACTACGCCGACGCCAAGCTGCACCGGCCGCTCGAGTACGTGGCCGGCGCGCTGCGCGCGCTCAGCCCCGTCCCGCTCGCGTACTTCGGACCGGACGCGATGGCCTCCGTCGAGCGCATGGGCCAGCGCCCGCACCGCTGGGTGCCGCCGGACGGCTTTCCCGACAGCACGCGCTACTGGCTCTCCACGGTAGGCCTGATGGAACGCTGGAACTTCGCCGCCGCGCTGTGCGAAACCGGCTTTCCCAACCCGCCCGCGCAGAACCGCATCGGCGCGGAGGAGACGCCCGCCTCGCTGGTGGACAAGCTCGCCGCCGCCATCGTCCACCGCGAGCTGCGGCCGCAGGACCGCGCGCGGCTGATCGCCTGGATCGGCAACAGCCAGCCCGACCGGCTGCTGCGCGACCAGGAGCTGAAGGACGCGGCCGATGCGCTCGGCGGCGTGCTGCTGTCGTCCCCCTACTTCGTGCTGCGCTGAGGCGACCCATGGAACGCCGGGCATTGCTGACCGCGGGCATCGCGCTCGCCGCCTTCTCCGTGCATCAGGCCGCGCGCGCCGCCGCCGGGCGGCGCGCGCTGGTGATCGTCAACCAGCGCGGCGCCTTCGACGGCATCGGCGCACTGGTGCCGCACGCCGACCCCGACTACTACGCGCTGCGTCCGACCATCGCCGTCGCCAGGCCGAATGCGGCCGGCGGCGCCATCGACCTCGACGGTTTCTTCGGGCTGCATCCGAGCCTCGCGCCGCTCAAGTCCCTGTGGGACGCTCGGGAAATGGCGGTGGTGCACGCCACCGGCCTGCCCTCCGCGGACCGCTCGCACTTCAACGCGCAGGCGCTGACGGAGCAGGGCCGCGACGCGGGCGGACACGAAGGCGGCGGCTGGGCCGGGCGCCTGCTCGAGGCCACCGGCGGCATCGGCGTCAGGCCCCTGCGCGGCATCAGCATCTCCACCGCGCTCGACGAAGTGCTGACCGGCAGCGGGGCGTCGGCGGCGATCTCCGACAGCCGCAACTTCACGCTGACCACGCGCTTCGGCGATCCCTGGCAGCAGGCGCTGCACGACCTGCACGCGGACCTCGGCGACATCGCCGCGGCCGGCCGCGGCGTGCTGGAGATCATCGAGCTGCTGCGGACCGCCAAGCCCTACGACCTGCCGGTGGACAACGGCGCCGTGTACGACAACGACCAGCTCGGCTACGGGCTGATGCAGGCCGCGCAGTACATCAAGGCCGACGTCGGCCTCGAGGTGTTCGCGGTCAACGTGGGCGGCTGGGACCTGCACGCCAGCCAGGCGACGCTGTACCCGCCGCTGCTGGGCGGGTTCGCCAGGAACCTCGCCGCCTTCCGCCAGGATCTCGGGGCGCGCTTCGCCGACGTCACGCTGGTGACCATGAGCGAGTTCGGCCGCTGCGTCGCCGAGAACGCCAGCGGCGGCACCGACCACGGCCACGGCAACGCCATGCTGGTGATGGGCGGCGCCGTCAACGGCGGCCGCGTCTACGCGCGCTGGCCGCACCTGTCGACCGAGCACCAGGACGCCGGCGGCGATCTTGCGATCACCACCGATTACCGCGACGTCATCGGCGACATCGTCGCCGCGCGCTTCGATGCCGACCCCGCAGCGATCTTCCCGGGGCATGCGTACCGGGCGGTGGGGTTGATGCGGTAGTTGGGGACCAGGGGCTAGGGAGCAGCTAGCCCCGAACAGGCCACACCCCGTTCGTGAACCGCAGCACCAGGAACCCGTTGTTCTGGCACGTCGTCCACAGCTCGCCGCGCTCGGCGACGAAGCGGACCTGCGCGGTGCACTTGTCCGCGCGGTCGGCGGCGGCGGTCTGCGAGCCGGCACGGTCTTCCGTCTTCGCCGGGGGGATGTAGTAGGCGATCTCCTTGGGGTGCGCGACGTCTCGGATGTCGAACACCCGCACGCCGGACCAGGCGTAGCCGCAGGCCACGGCGGTGGGATCCACGGTGCGGTCCACCGAGCAGTAGTGGCCGTCGTACTGGATGATTCCCGCCGCGCCATCGGCCGCGGCCTCTGCCGCGTTCTGCGGCAGGTGAATCTCCAGCTTGAGCTTCGACACGATCGACGGCGCGAGCTCGTTGCCGACGTCGATGATGCGCGCCGCGCCGAAGCCGCCTTCGTCCACGAACAGCACGTAGGGCTTGCCGCGCGAGGTGAACGGCACCGTGTGCTGGTTGATGGCACCGTCGCTCCAGCTCACCGCGCCCAGCAGCGTCACCGCGGGATTCGGCGTGCGCGCCTGGATCTGGCTGAAGTCCGCGATCACCAGGCCATTGGTGCCGACGCTGGCCAGGTACGCGCGCGTGCCGTCCTCGCTGATCGACAGGCCGTGCGTCGCCGTGGCGTTGCCGTGGGCCGTGTCCCAGTTGAGCAGCAGCTGCGGTTTCGACGGATCGCTGATGTCCACCGCGTTCACGGCGATGTTCGGCGGCGTGGCGGCAGAGCTGGCGCTGCCGGAGCCGTAATAGGTCATCCCGTCCGGCGCCATCGCGCCTTCGTGGCCGTAGGTGCCGGGAAACTGCACGTCGGCCAAGAGCTTCGGCTGGCGGCAGTCGGCGGCGACGTCGTGGATCGAGAAGCCGGGGCCGCCCGCGCCGCCGGTGGATTCGTAGGCCGCGAGCAACCCGCGGCGACCGCTGGTCTTCAGCGATTCCCACGGGTCCATCATCGCGGCCGTCTGCAGGTGGCCGGTGGCCACGGGCTGCGCAGGATCGGAGCCATCCACCACGACCGTGCCCGGCACCTCCAGCAGGTCGTTGGGCGCCTTCTGGTCGTAGTAGCCGCAGTCGTCGTACCAGGCGAACTGCCAGCTCGCGCCCTGGCCTTCGTACTGGCCGACGCGCTCGAGGTTGCACCAGTAGCCCTCCAGCGAGCGGCCGCTGTCGCGGTCGGCCTTCGGCACCTGGCCCTGCAGCCCGGTCTCCTCGCGCGAGCCGGCACCGCAGACGGCGCGCGTGGCGGCCTCGGTGTCGGCGACGGGACCGGCCTTGGGCGCCGACGATTCGCCGATGAGGCCGCAGGCGCTGACCGCCAGCGTCATCCCGAGCGCGGGCAGCGCCTTCACGGCAGCGGCTTGGTGAACTTCACCACCTGGAAGCCGCCGCACATGCTGGTGAACCAGATCTCGTTGCGGTCGCGGCGGATGCGCGGCTGGTCGAGGATCCAGTCGGTGCTCTCGCACAGGCCGCTGAAGTTGTCGCCCGAGCCGAGGTTCAGGCCCGGCTTCACCGGCGGGATGTAGTAGCCGAATTCCTTCGGGTGGTACGGGTCGCTGACGTCGAACACGCGCAGGCCCGAGACGAACCAGGCGCAGGCGACGATCTTGGTGTTCTCGGGGTCGTCGACGGCGCAGTAGTGGCTGTCGTAGCCGAACACCAGGCGCTCGGCATTGTCGGGCAGCGTGTCGGCGCAGTTGGCGGGATCGTTGACGTCCAGCATCAGCTTGGAGGCGAGCTTCGGCTTCGTCTCGTCCGAGATGTCGAACAGCCGCACCATGCCCCACGGCGGCAGCTCGTTGGCGCAGGCCCAGGCCCAGGCCTCGTGCCCACCGATGCCGCCGGAGCCGAACTCGTCGGCGTGCACCAGGAACGGCTTGCCGCCGATCTTCACCGGGATGGTGTGCTGCGCCTCGCCGCCGTCACCCCAGGTCGCGCTGCCGATCACCCTGATCTCGGCGCCGGGCTTGCGCGCCTGCAGCTCGCTGGTATCCGCGATCAGGAAACCGTTGTTGGCGTCGCCCTGCTGCGCGCCCATGGCGTTGGCCTGCGTGAAATAGGTGCGCTTGCCATCCGCGCTGACCGAGAGGCCGTGCGTGCCCGCCTCGGCCGGCACGAACTGCGTCATGAACTGCGGCTCGGCCGGATTGCGCATGTCGGCCGCCCAGTAGTCGGACGTGCTCGAGCCCCAGTAGATGTCGCCGGCCGGCGCCCACTCGCCCTCGTGGCCGATGTGCGTGCCGTCGTCGAACACGCCGGAGAACAGCAGCCTGGGGTGGCGGCAGTCCGCCACGTCGTAGACGTCCAGCTCCGGGCCGCCCTGCGGCACCAGGCCGTGATTCGCGGCGAGCAGGTGCCGCGCCTTGTTGGCCTTCAGCGACTCCCACGGCGACAGCATCGCCGGCGTGTTGAGCGTGTCGCCGACGGGCTTGGGGTTCCTGGTGTCGGCGGCGTCGATGACGACCACGCCGCGCGTCGGCCGGGCCTCGCCGAGCATGTTGTAGAGCGAGCTCTGGTTGTAGTACGAGCAGTCGTCGATGGACGTGTGCTGGATTTCCGCGCCCTCGCCCACGTACTGGCCGACCAGCTCGAGGTTGCACTGGTAGCCCGCGGCGGAGCGCAGCGAGATGCGCTCGGCCAGCGGCACCTGCCCGGACAGCGCCGTCTCCGGCGAGTCGCCGGCGCCGCAGGCGGCGCGCGG
>DATLCG010000064.1:0-10189 GCA_035526525.1 Binatia bacterium | reverse complement strand
CTAGCGCCGGATCCTCCCGGCATGGACACCCCTCTCAAGCGCCCGCCGTTCGCCTTCGCCAAGCGCCACGGCGTCATCGTCACCGAGGACCGCGGCGATCACGTCCGCATCGTGTCGCGGCCCGGCGTTTCGCTCGACGCGGTGCAGGAGACGCAGCGCTTCCTGCAGCGGCCGGTGAAGCTCAGCCGCGTGACTCCCGAGGAGTTCGACGCGCTGCTGCAGCGCACCTACGAGGGCCAGACCGGCGCCGCTGCCGGGCTGATGGAGGGGCTCGAGGACGAGGAAGCGGATCTCGACTCGCTGTCGCAGGCGCTCAACGAGGCGCAGGACCTCCTCGAAGGCAGCGACGACGCGCCGATCATCAAGTTCATCAACGGCCTGCTGGTCGAGGCGATCCGCGAGAACGCCTCCGACATCCACATCGAGACCTTCGAGAACCGCCTCACCGTCCGCTTCCGCGTGGACGGCGTGCTGCGCGAAGTCATGAGCCCGCCGAAGATGCTGGCGCCGCGCATCGTGTCGCGCATCAAGGTCATGGCCAAGCTCGACATCGCCGAGAAGCGCCTGCCGCAGGACGGCCGCATCTCGCGCGCCTTCGGCGGCCGCAAGGTGGACGTGCGCGTCTCCACCATCCCGACCGGTGCGAATGCCGAGCGCGTGGTCATGCGCATCCTCGACAAGCAGGCCGAGCGCCTGGACCTCGAGCACCTGGGCATCGACGCCGAGCAGATCGCGGTGCTCAAGCGGATCATCCACAAGCCGTACGGCGTGCTGCTGGTGACGGGCCCGACCGGCTCGGGCAAGACCACCACGCTGTACTCCGCGCTGGCGATCCTCAACGACCGCTCGCGCAACATCATGACGGTCGAGGACCCGATCGAGTACTACATCGATGGCATCGGCCAGACCCAGGTGAACATCAAGGTGGAGATGACGTTCGCCCGGGGCCTGCGAGCGATCCTGCGCCAGGACCCGGACGTGGTGATGGTCGGCGAGATCCGCGATCTCGAGACCGCGCAGATCGCGGTCCAGGC
The DNA here is from genome assembly GCA_035526525.1 of Binatia bacterium. Lineage (GTDB taxonomy): Bacteria > Pseudomonadota > Gammaproteobacteria > Nevskiales > Nevskiaceae > JACPFV01. The sequence goes on along the minus strand of DATLCG010000064.1, from coordinate 9,155 downwards.
TTCGCAGACCGGCCACCTGGTGCTGTCGACGCTGCACACCAACACCGCGGTCGGCGCGATCACGCGCCTGCGCGACATGGGCGTCGAGCCGTACCAGATCTCCTCGTCGCTGATCGGTCTGGCGGCGCAGCGCCTGGTGCGCCAGCTGTGCACGCACTGCAAGCAGCCGTACGAAGCCAGCGTGGCCGAGCTCGAGCAGCTCGGGGTCAAGGCGCGCAAGGGCGTCACGCTGTACAAGCCGGTCGGCTGTCCGCAGTGCCGTCACACCGGCTTCCTCGGCCGCACCGGCATCCACGAGATCATCGAGGTCGACCGCAAGATCGAGGGCATGATCCACGACGGCTCGTCGGAGCAGGCCCTGGAAACCGCCGCGCGCGAGAAGACGCCGGGCATCCTGCAGTCCGGCCGCAACAAGGTGATGGCCGGGCACACGACGCTGCGCGAGGTGCTGCGCGTGACGATCGAAGAGGCTTGAGGACGGGATTCGTGCCCGCCTACGAATTCACCGCCCTCGACGCCAAGGGCCGCCAGGACAAGGGACTGATCGAGGCCGACGCGCCGCGCCAGGCGCGCGCGCTGCTGCGCGATCGCGGCCTCACGCCGCTGACCGTGCAGGAGGTGGCGGAGGCGCGGTCGACGCGGCGCTCGTTCTTCCAGGGCGGCGGCTGGAGCCACACCGAGCTGTCGCTGTTCACCCGCCAGCTCGCCACCCTCGCCCGCTCCGGCCTGCCGCTGGACGAAGCCCTGGCGGCGGTGGCGCAGCAGAGCGAGCGGCCGCGCGTGAAGCGCGTGACCCTCGGCGTGCGCTCGCAGGTCACCGAGGGCAGCAGCCTGGCGCAGGCGCTCGGCCAGTTCCCGAGCGTGTTCCCGCCGCTGTACCGCGCGACGGTGGAAGCCGGCGAGCAGTCCGGCAAGCTCGACGGCGTGCTGGAGCGCCTCGCCGACTACGTCGAGCGGCGCCAGGCGATGCGCCAGAAGATCCTGCTGGCGTCGTTCTACCCGGCGATCCTGACCTTCGTCGCGCTGGGCGTGGTGACGCTGCTCCTCACCTTCGTCGTGCCCAAGGTCGTGCAGGTGTTCACCGACCTCAAGGCCGAGCTGCCGATCCTGACGCGAGGGCTGATCGCGCTGTCCGACTTCCTGCGCGAATACGGCCTCGGGCTGCTGATCGTGCTTGCGGTGGGCATGTTCCTGTTCGCGCAGGCGCTGCGGAACCCGGAGTTCCGCCGGCGCGTGGACCGCACCACGCTGACGCTGCCTCTCATCGGCCGCCTGACCCGCGGATCCAACACCGGCCGCTTCACCCGGACGCTCGGCATCCTGTTCGGCAGCGGCGTGCCGATCCTGGAGGCGATGCGCATCGGCACGCAGGTGGTCGCCAACCTGCCGATGCGCGAGGCGATCGAGGACGCGACGCTGCGCGTGCGGGAAGGCGCGGCGCTGTCGAAGTCGATGGAAGCCAGCAAGCTGTTCCCGCCGATCACGCTGCATCTCATCGCCAGCGGCGAGACCTCCGGCCGCCTGGACGAAATGCTCGACAAGGCCGCCGAGCAGCAGGAGCGCGAGGTGGAGACGCTGATCTCGGCGCTGATGGGCGTGTTCGAGCCGCTGCTCATCCTGGTCATGGGCGGCATCGTGCTGACCATCGTGCTGGCGATCCTGCTGCCGATCTTCGACCTGAACCAGCTGGTCAAGTGATCCTGGTAGAAGCCGCGGATTTTTCGCTGCTTTCAGGATGACCGTGCGGTTCCGTATCGCACCGCCACCAGCTCGATCTCCTGCTCGCCGCCGGGCAGCTGCGCCTGCACCACGTCGCCTTCCGTCTTCTTCAGCAGCGCTCGCGCCAGCGGCGAGTCGACGCTGATCAGTCCTTTCGAGGCGTCGGTCTCGTCCGGTCCGACGATGCGGTAGGTCTTCGTGTCACCGGACTCGTCGGCGATCTCGATCCAAGCGCCGAAGAACACCCGGGCGGCGTCCGCCGGCGGGCGATCGACGACGGTCAGCTCCGGGATGCGCTTCTGCAGGTAATGCACGCGCCGGTCGATCTCGCGCAGCTCCTTCTTGCGGTAGATGTACTCCGCGTTCTCGGAGCGGTCGCCCTCCGCCGCGGCGGCCGACAGCGCGCGGACCACTTCGGGCCGGCGCACCCCGTACAGCTCGTGGTACTCCGCCTTCAGGCGCGCATAGCCTTCGGCGGTGATGTAGGCCGAGCTCTTGGGCTGCGGCGCGCGGTAACGCGACACGTGCAGCTCCAGGTCAGACGGCTGCTCTTCGTTGCCCCAGCCCTTGGCCATGTCTCATGCGGTCAGCGCCGGCGTGCTCTCCGGCAGGAAGAAATCCGGCAGCATGTCGGCGTCCTTGGTTCCCGGGACGGCCGCATATTTCGAGAAGTCCCGGACCCCGGCCTCCTGCAGCACCAGGTCGTCGATGCAGAAATTCCCGGTGAACTGGCGCGCGTCCTTCGTCAGGATCGCGTGGGCGGCATCGGCCATGATCTCGGGCGTCCGCGATTTCTGCAGGAACGGGTCGCCGCCCAGCATCTTGACCGCGGCGGTGGCGATGGTGGTGCGCGGCCACAGCGAGTTGGCGGCGATGCCGTCCTTGCGAAACTCCTCGCTCCAGCCGAGCGTGCACAGGCTCATGCCGTACTTGGCGATCGAGTACGCCACGTGCGGGGCAAACCACCGGGCGCGGATGTCGAGCGGCGGCGACAGCGTGAGGATGTGCGGATTGCTGCCGCGCTTGAGGTGCGGCAGGCAGGTGCGCGTGGCCAGGTAGGTGCCGCGCGCATCGACCTGGTTCATCAGGTCGTACTTCTTCATGTCGGTCGCCAGGGTCCCGGTCAGGGAGATGGCGCTGGCGTTGTTGACGCAGATGTCGATGCCGCCGAAGGTCTCGACCGTCTTCTGCACCGCGGCCTGCACCTGCTCCTCGAAGCGAATGTCGCACACCAGCGGCAGCGCCTTGCCGCCGGCCTTGCGGATCTCCTCGGCCGCGCTGTGCACCGTGCCCGGCAGCTTCGGGTGCGGCTCCGAGGTCTTCGCCGCGATCGCCACGTTGGCGCCGTCGCGCGCCGCGCGCAGGGCGATGGCCAGGCCGATGCCGCGGCTGGCGCCGGTGATGAAGAGGGTCTTGCCTTTGAGGGTCATGAGTCCGGGGCTGGGGGCTGGGGGCTGGGGCTAGGGTAAAGCAAAGCACTGGCTTTCCCTGGCCAGCCCCGAGTCCCCGGCCCCGAGCCCCGAGCCCCGAGCCTCGCCTTCACTGCAGCATCGCCGTCATCCGCGCCAGGCGCTCGGCCTGGATGCGGTTGATGTTCCGAAACACGGTCGCCGCGATCTTCGGGTAGCGCTCGCGCAGGCGCTCGAGGTCCTGCGAGTCGAAGCGCAGCAGCCGCGCGGGTGACAGCGTGTCCACGTTGGCGGTGCGGCGCTGGCCGAAGAAGCCGCCCTCGCCCATGGTGGCGCCGCGGCCCATGGTCGCCAGCGGGCGGCGCTCGCCGTCGCGGTCCACCCAGGCCTCGAGCTCGCCGTCCACGATCACGTACATGTCGCGGGACCAGTCGCCCTCGCGGATCACGCGCGCACCGGCGGGGTGACTCTCCAGCTTGGACAGCAGCGCGAACAGCCGTGCCTGCCGCAGCGACAGTCCCGAGAACATCGGGATGGTGTGCTGCGGGCTGCGGCCGAGGTCGAGCTGCAGCATGTCCCACAGGGTGACGATGCGCATCAGCGAGCCGAGCGCCGGCAGCACCGTCAGGTCGGCCACCCACGCCATCAGCAGCGTGAAGGCCGCCAGCAGGCCGAACTGCGCCTGGTTGTGCAGCTCGCCGAACACGAACGCCAGGAACCCGAGGCACAGCGCCACGGTATTCAGCGTCACCGGCCGGATCATGTCGCCAAGCGCCTGCTTCAGCGCCGCCTGCTCGCTGGCCTTCTCTCGTGCGACGGTGTTGAAGCGGGCCAGGAAGTGGAAGCTCTCGTCGACCGTGATGCCCAGCACGATGGTGGCGATCAGGCTGGTGGTGGGCGACAGGTCGATGCGGAACAGCGCCAGCGCGCCGAAATACACCGCGACCGGGATCAGCGTCGGCAGCATCGCCAGCAGGCCCGCGCGCACCGAGGTGAACAGCATCGACATCAGCAGCCAGATCGCCGCGGCGCCGATGATCACCGACTGCGCCTGGCCAGAGACGATGTCGCCCACCGTGCGCGTGGCCAGCACCGCGCCACCGGTGACGCGGGCCGACAGCGGCGGCGGCAGCTGCGCCAGCCGCTCCTCGATGCGCTCCACCAGGTCGTGGATCGGCCGCGAGCCGTCGACGTTGATGCGCACCAGCACCTGCGCGGTGGCCATGCGCGCGTCGATGAAGCGCCGCAGCTCGTCGTTGCCGGCGAACACCAGCAGCTGCTTGATGGTCTCGGCCTGCGCCGGCACCACGAACGCCCCGGCGGCGCCGCCGTCGAGGCTCTGGTGGGTCAGCTTCAGGAAGTCCACGTAGGACACCGCCGAGCCGATCTCCGGCTGCGCGCGCAGCCACTCCTGCAGCTGCGCGATCTCGCGCGCCAGGCCGGGATCGGTCAGCGCATCGGTCACGTGCGTCTCGACCAGGATCGAGACGACGTTGGCGCCGTTGAAGGCGCGGTTGATCGCCTCGTAGTCGCGCCGCACTTCCGACTGCCGCGGGAAGTCGCGGATGTACTCGGTGCCGGCGCGCACCTGCGTGGACAGCCAGAAGCCGGCCGGGATCAGGCCGAGACCGATCACCAGCACGGCCGTGCGCCGCCGCAAGTCGAACTCGGCGAGGACCCCGGTCAGCCTGCGGAACCAGGCCTCGCCCGGCAGCTCGCGCCGCACCGTGCTGCCCATGACTGCCAGCGCCGCTGGCACGAACAGCAGTGCGAGCAGTGCGGTATAGCCGACGCCGGCGACCGACAGCCAGCCGAATTGCTGGATGGCCGGCAGCGGGTTCGGCACGAAGGCGAGAAAGCCGAGCAGCGTCGTCGCGAAGGACATGCCGACCGGCATGGCGATGCGCTGGAGCGTCTGGGCGATGCGCTCGCTGTCGCTGCGCGCCGCGCCGAAAAAATCCGCAACCGCGCGCAGCGCCAGGCCGGCGCGCGAGCGCCCGAGTGGCCGCGCGGCGCGCGCCAGCGCCGCGCCGAAGCGCCCTTTGGCCGACTCCGGTTTCAGGTATTCCGACAACACGTGGATGGCGTAGGTAAAGCCGAGCGTCAGCACCAGGGGCGGCACGATCACCGTGACGAGGTTCAACTGCAGGCCGAAGGCCACGGCCGTCGCCATCGTCCACAGCAGCGCAATGCCGATGGCGACGACGCTGACCAGCATTGCCCGCAGGCTGCGGAACGCGACGTACAGCACCGCCGCCATGACGAGGAAGATCGCCGGCACCAGCCGGCGCAGCGTGTGCAGCAGCGCCCCGGTCGTCGCCGCCTTCACCACCGGCCCCCCCGTGATCCAGACCGGGGCGTCGCCCGCGACCTCGCGCACGATGCGGCGGATGCGCTCGCCGTAGCCGGTGTCGAGGAATGCCGCGTCGTCGACGTCGCTCATCGACAGCGCGAACGAGGCGACGCGGCCGTCGTCGGACACCAGCACGCCCTTGTAGATCGGGTTGGCCGCAAGTTGCGCCGGCAGCTGCGCGATGCGCTCGGGATGCGCCGCGGCCTGCGCGGCGAAACTGGCAACGTCGACCGAATCCCCGTCGGCGACGAGGTTCGGCGCCGTGGCCAGCGAGAACACGCGCGTCACACCCGGCAGCTCGCCAAAGCGGTCGCTGAGCGCCGCGATCTTCGCGACGTGCTCCGCGGTGAACACCGGGTCGAAGCCGACCGCGACCAGAATGGCGTCGCTGTCGCCGAAGGTGCGGCGCAGGCGCTGGTAGACGACGCGATCGGCGCTGGCCGCCGGCAGCAGCCGGTCGGTGGACGGGTCCAGCTCGATGCGCAGCCGGCCGGTGCCCGGGTCGAAGCAGGTCAGCGCCGCGGCGACGCTCAGCAGCAGCACCGCGATCACCGTCCACCAGGGACGCCGCGCGACCCACTCTCCGAGCGGGCGCATCAGGTCGGGGCCATGGCCGCGGCCGGCATCAGGCGTCGTGGCGCGCGGGCGCCGTCACGGCGCGCGCCCGCATCAGCCGCCGAGGTAGAACGTGCCGGGGTTGAAGATGCTGGCCGACAGGTGGTCGGCACTGGTGACGCCGAGCACCCTGAGGCGCGTCTGCGTCTGGTCCTTCAGGTCCTTCACCACCGCGTCGGCGACGTACCAGTACTTGCCCGCCTGCTTCAGGTCGGACGGCTTCGACTCGATGATCTTGCGCACGTTCGCGCCTTCGAGGAACTCCACCTTCAGCGCGACGCAGGTCTGCTGGTCGACGTGTGCGCGGATCGCGCTGTAGCGAGAGCCGTCCAGCTTGCGGGGGGTGAAGCTCAGCACCTGCATGCCCCGGCCGTCGACGTTCTCGGAGCCCTCGAGCTTCACGCCGGCGCCGCTGAACGCGTTCTGCACCTGCTTGACGTCGTTGTAGGACAGGTCGGTGCCCCAGAGCTGGCCATCCACCGAGGCGCCCGTGATGCGCCGGACCTTCTTCACCGCCGGCAGGTAGATGTACATCTCGTCGGACTTCTCGCCCTCGCGGACCAGGTACGAGGCGCCGGCGAGGTCCTTGGGCATCTCGACGCGGACCATCACCCGGACGCGATCGTTCTCGCGGGTCCCGTACAGCTTGCCGCGCAGCGAGCGCTCGCCGCCGGCCCGGTCCACCGCGGTGATTTCGACGGTCTGGATGCGCACGGTCGGCGGGATGTTCGCGCGCATGCATTCGATGATCTTCGCGGCCGGGTCCTGCGCCCGCGCAGGTGCCGCAGCGACCAGCGCGGCCGCCAGCCAGGCGGCGCTCCAGCGGATGTCCATCGATGCCACTCCCGTGTGCTCGGCGCCAGATCAGGGCCGGATCAGTCTATCGGCATCGTCCCGCGTTTGTGCAGCGCAAACAAGAAGCCCGTGCACTCCGCGGGTGCACGGCGCCCCGTCCGGCTCAGGGCAGCGGCAGGCTGACGACCAGGTCCACGCGCCGCGCCGGCAGCAGGTAGTAGCTCGACGCACCGGAGACTTCTTCCGCGAGCTCGCTCTCCGCCACGGCGTCCCGGCGGTCGGTGAGGTTGGAGCCGACGAGGTTCACCCCGACCTGGCGGAAGCGCCAGCCGAAGGACGCATCGAGCGTGGTGTAGCCGCCCTTGCTCAAACTGTTGGACTTGTTCAGGCGGCGCTCGCCGACGTAGTTGGCCACGATCGATGCGGTCGGACCGCTGGGGGGGGCGAACAGCAGTCCGCCGCCGGCCAGATGGAACGGCGCCATCTCGAAGCGGTTGCGCGCCACCTGTCCTGCCGGTCCTGGCCCGCGGTGGAAGTCGAGGAAGCGCGAGTCGTGATACGCGTAGTTGGCGACCAGCGCCAGGCTCGCCGGCAGCGCCACCCGCCATTCCGTCTCGAAGCCGGTGAAGCGCGTGTGGCCGCCATTCACCGTATCGCCAAAATCGTCCAGCGTCTTCAGATTCTGGAAATCCATCCAGAACGCGCTCACGTCGTACTGCACGGCCGAGTCCAGGAGCCGTCCCCTGGCGCCGACCTCGTAGCTCTCCGAGGTCTCCGGCTCGAGAATGCAGCGCTCGCCGCCGGTGTCGTCGCAGTCGGCCTCCGGCCCGAAGTCGATGGCCAGCGGCTTGTAGGCGTTGCGGTAGTCCGCGTAGAGCGTCAGAGCGTCGCCGACGGCCTGCCAGCCGAGGCCGGCGACGCCGCTGAGCCGCGTCTGGTTGCGCTGGTCGGCCCCACTGGCATTGCCGGCGCCGGCGCCGGCGATGTCCACCGCCTCGCCAGCGAGAGCTTCGCGCGTGTGGTTCAGGCGCACGCCGAGCAGCAGCTGCAGCGAGCGCACCAGCTGCCAGTCCATCTGTGCGTAGAGGCCGCCGAAATGGCGGCGGTCCTCGAGGTGCGTGGTCTCGTCGACCGGCACGTCGCCGCTGGACTGCGCGCCGCTGCCGTCGAGTGCGGCGAAGTACGCGAAATTGCCGGCGCTCTGCTGGCCCATTCCGTAGAGGTAATCGACGCCGAGCGCGACGTGGGCGCCGGTCCAGAGCGGCCGCACCAGGTGCGTGTCGAAGTAGAGGTCGGTGACCTGGCGGGTCTGGGCATAGCCATCGGCATCGCCGTCATCGCACTTGCCGTCCGGCCCGGACGGATCGGGCACGCTGCCGACGCAGGAGTTGGCCACGTTGCCGGTGACCGGCGCGTAGTTGCGCAGGAAGCCGCGCACGATGTGATCCCAGGTCCGCGCCAGCGACAGCGTCGTCGCCCACTGCGAGCCGCCCAGCCGGGTGTCGTAACCCAGGTTGAGCTGCACGCGCTTCTGGTCGAGCTTTGCGTCGGCCGGATTGGCGTTGGAGTCGGCCGGGATCAGGTCGGTGCGCAGGCTGGCGCCATTGCGGAAGACGACGTTGCCGGGCGCCTGAGGCAGCACCGAGACGTCGGCGTCGGCATGGAAGCCGCCGGCGCCGCCGCGATACAGCAGGTGATAGCGGCTGTATTCCTGGCGGTCCACGCTGAAGCCGCGGTGCTCGACGTTGGCCGCGAGCGACTGGCGAAAGCCGCCAAGCGCCGGCAGCGCGGTCGAGGCGCTGGCGCCGTAGCTGCCGTAGCTGCCGCCGCTCAGGGTCCCGATGCGCGCGGAGCTGCCCGCGGCGTAGTGGATGACGTGGATCACGCCGACGAAAGAGGTCGCGCCATACATCACCGGCGCCGCACCGCGCAGGATCTCGATGCGCTCGACGTCGGTCAGGTCCAGGCCCGGCGTCGCCGGGTTGAAGGCGCCGCCCCAGGGCACGCCGTCCACCACCAGCAGGAAGGCGTCCGCCTCGCGCAGGCCCCAGAGCGCCGGCACCGAGCCCGCCGGACCGGCGTCGCCGGTCGGCGTGCCCTCGACGCCGGCCACCAGCGACAGCGCGGTGCGCAGGTCGCGCGCGCCGCGCAGGCGCAGCTCGTCGCCGTCGACGATCGTCACGCTGGCGGGCACCTGCTCCACCGGCACGGGCTCGCGCGTGGCAGTGACCTGCATCGTCTCGAGGCTGGCCGGCTGCTCTGCG
>DATLCG010000058.1:0-32560 GCA_035526525.1 Binatia bacterium | reverse complement strand
CCGCGCGCGCCACGGCAGCGCCGTGCGCCGGTGCGGCGCACGCGGCGCCGGCGCAGCGCGTCCCGGCCGGAATCACTCTAGTAAGATGCGCATCCTCGCGCGCACGCGCGGCGCAGGATGCACCCGAGCATGGCCTGGAACGACCCGCCCGGCGGCGGCCGCGACCCCTGGAACCAGGGCGGGCGCGGCGCGCCGGACCTCGACCACATGCTCCAGCGGCTCAAGGGCCGCTTCAAGGGCAAGGGTCCGGGCAAGGGCCCGGCCGGCCTGTCGTCGGGCGGCACCGGACTGCTGGTCTCGTCGGTCGCGCTGCTGTGGATCCTCACCGGCTTCTATTCCGTGGACGAGCAGGAGCGCGGCGTGGTGCTGCGCTTCGGAGCGTTCGTCGCGGTGGCCGATCCCGGTCCGCGCTGGCACCTGCCGTGGCCGGTGGACGAGGTCGAGAAGGTCAACGTCACCCAGCTGCGCCAGGCCACCGAGCGTGCCGACCTGCTGACGCGCGACCAGAACCTGGTCGACGTCGAGCTCAAGGTGCAGTACCGCGTGTCGTCCGCCGAGAAGTACCTGTTCGGCGTCGAGGACCCCGACGGCACGCTGCGCCAGGCTGCGCGCTCCGCGATGGGCGAGGTGGTCGGCGCGCGCTCGCTGGAGGCGCTGCTGGGCCAGGCCCGCACCGAGGCCGCGCGCCTGGTGCAGCAGCGGCTGCAGGCGCTGCTCGACCAGTACGGCACCGGCCTGGTGATCTCCGAGGTCAACATGAGTGCGCAGGCGCCGGAGGCCGTGAAGCAGGCCTTTGCCGAGGCCGACCGTGCGGGCGAGGATCAGAAGCGCCTCCGCAACGAGGCGCTGGCCTATGCCAACGACCGCGTGCCGAAGGCGCGCGGCGCCGCCGCCCGGCAGGTCGCGCAGGCCCAGGGCGACCGCTCGCAGCGCATCGCGCGCGCGCAGGGGGATACCCTGCGCTTCACGCAGCTGCTGGGCGAGTACCGCAAGGCGCCGCGCGTCACGCGAGACCGCCTGTACCTCGAGACCATGAGCGAAGTGCTGTCGCGCGCCACCACGGTGATCGTGGATGGCGGTCCCGGCGCACCCGTGGTGCAGCTGCCGCCGGAAGCGTTCCGCCGTACGCCCGTCGCGTCCGATACGGGCGACGACGAGACGGCGGCACCCGCGCCGCGCGCGTCGGCGCCGGCCCGCGAGCGGGAGGGGCGCTGATGGGCAACCGCCAGCTGCTGACCTTCGCGCTCATCGGCCTGGTGCTGGTGACCGCGCTCAACTCGGTCTACCGCGTGGACGCGCGCGAGCGTGCGCTGGTGTTCCAGCTCGGCGAGATCCGCACCGCGGACCCCACGCCGGGCCTGCACCTGAAGGCGCCGTTCCTCCAGTCGGTACGGCGATTCGACGCGCGCCTGCAGACGCTCGACGCGCCGGGCGACAACTTCGTCACGCAGGACAAGCAGGACGTCGACGTCGATTACTACGCCAAGTGGCAGATCGCCGACACCGCCGCCTACTACCGCGGCACCGGCGGCGACGAGACGGTCGCCGCCGACCGGCTCTCCGCGAGCCTGACGCGCGTGCTGCGCGACAGCCTTGCGGCGCGCACCGTCGAGCAGGCGCTGGTGGGGCCGCGCGCGGAGCTGGTCGCGGCGGTGACGCAGGCGTCCCAGGCCGATGCGGCTGCGCTCGGCGTGCGCCTGGTGGACATGGCCATCAAGCGGGTGGATTTTCCGCAGGCCGTGCGCGACAAGGTCTACGAGCGCATGCGCGCGGACCGGCAGCGTGTGGCGGCGGAGCTGCAGGCGCGTGGCCGCGAGGATGCCGAGCGCATCCGCGCCGACGCCGACCGCGAGGCGCAGGTGATCCTGGCCGGCGCCTACACCGAGGCCGAGCGCACGCGCGGCGAGGGCGATGCCCGCGCCGCGGAAATCTACGCGAAGGCCTACGGGCAGGACGCCGAGTTCTACCGCTTCTACCGCTCGCTCATGGCCTACCGCGAGGCCATGGCCGGCGGCGGCGTGCTGGTGCTGCGTCCCGACAGCGAGTTCTTCCGCTACTTCCGCGCGCCCGGCGGCGGCGCCCGGTAGGCGCCGCGCCGCGTGGACACGCCGATCTGGCAGGACGTGGTGCGCGCCTTCGCCCTGGTACTGGTGCTGGAAGGGATGTGGCCGTTCGCCTGGCCGTCGCGCTGGCGCAACGCGCTGCTGCGCGTGGCGGCGCAGGAGGACCGCATGCTGCGCGTGTTCGGGCTCGCCAGCATGATCTGCGGCCTCATCGTCCTGCAGCTGGTGTAGCGATGGCGACCCACCGCTGGTGGCTGCCGGAAGGCATGCAGGAGTGGCTGCCGCCGGATTCGTGGCGGCTGGAGGAACTGCGCCGCGAGCTGCTGGACCTGTACCGCGCGCGCGGCTATGAGCTCGTGATCACGCCGCTGGTCGAGCACCTCGATGCGCTGCTCACCGGCACCGGTTCGGATCTGGAGCAGCAGACCTTCAAGCTGGTGGATCCGGCAGGCGGACGGCTGCTGGGCGTGCGCGCGGACATGACGCCGCAGGCAGCGCGCATCGCGGCGCGGCGCTATGCCGGGCGCCGCAGCGTCCGGCTGTGCTACCTCGGCACCGTGCTGCGCACGCGCCCCGACACGCTGGGTGCCGGGCGCTCGCCGCTGCAGGTCGGTTGCGAGCTGTTCGGCGACGCGCGGCCGGCGGCGGACCTCGAGGTGCTGCGCCTGATGCTGGAAACACTCCGGCGCGCGGGCGTGCGCCGTCCCCACCTGGACCTCGGCCATGTCGGCATCTACCGCTCGCTGGCCGGCGGCCTGCGGCTCACGGCCGACGACGAAGCGGCGCTGTTCGACATCGTCCGGCGCAAGTCGCGGCCCGATCTGGAGCAGCTGGCCGCGCGACAGCGGCGCGGCCGCCCGCTGATCGAGGCGCTCGCGCAGCTGATGGACCTGAACGGCGATCCCGGCGTGATCGCGCGCGCACGGCGGGCCCTGCGCGGCGCCAGCCCTGCCGTCGGGGAGGCGCTGGCGCGCCTCGACGCGACCGCGCGCAGCCTGAGACGCGAGTTCCGCGGCCTGCCGATCCACGTGGACCTCGCCGAGCTGCGCGGCTACCGCTACCAGACCGGCGTGGTGTTCGCGGCTTTCGCCGATGGTCACGGTCGCGAGCTCGCGCGCGGCGGCCGCTACGACGGCGTCGGCCGCGAGTTCGGCGTGCCGCGTCCGGCGACGGGATTTTCGGCGGATCTGAACGAGCTGATGCGGCTCGGATCCGAAAAGACGGTGCCTCGCCAGGCACGCCAAGGCCGCCAGGGCAAAGCATGATTCCAGTCCCTCTTGTTTTTCCGAGCTGGAGTTGACCGTGGGCAAGACGGTGGTCGTGATCGGCGCCCAGTGGGGCGACGAGGGCAAGGGCAAGGTCGTGGACCTGCTCACCGACCGCGTGCAGGCGGTGGTGCGCTTCCAGGGCGGCCACAACGCCGGTCATACGCTGGTCATCAAGGGCCAGAAGATCGCGCTCAACCTGATCCCCTCGGGGATCATGCGCGAGGGCGTCGAGTGCCTGATCGGCAACGGCGTGGTGCTCTCCATCCCCGACCTGCTGCGCGAGATCGACAAGGTCGAGAAGGCCGGCATGTCGGTGCGCGACCGGCTGAAGATCTCGGAGGCCACGCCGCTGGTCCTGCCGGTGCACGCGCGGCTCGACCAGGCCCGCGAGAAGGCGCGCGGCGAGGCCAAGATCGGCACCACCGGCAAGGGCATCGGTCCGGCCTACGAGGACAAGGTGGCGCGGCGCGCGGTGCGCGTCGGCGACCTGTTCCACCGGGATCGCCTCGCCGCCAAGCTCGGCGAGCTGATGGCATTCCACAACTTCGTGCTGCAGCACTACTTCAAGGAGCCGCCGGAGGATTTCCAGCAGACGCTGGACGCGCTGCTGCGTGACGCGCCGGCGATCCAGCCGATGGTGGCCGACGTCACCGAGCTGCTGCGGCTGCACCTGTCGAAGAAGCACAACGTGCTGTTCGAGGGTGCGCAAGGCGCGCTGCTCGACGTCGATCACGGCACCTATCCGTTCGTCACCTCGAGCAACACCACCGCCGGCGGCGCCGCCACCGGCAGCGGCGTCGGCCCGCGCAACTTCGACTACGTGCTCGGCATCATCAAGGCCTACGCCACGCGCGTCGGCGGTGGGCCGTTCCCCACCGAGCTGACCGACGCCACCGGCCAGCACCTGCGCGAGAAGGGCGACGAGTACGGCACGGTCACGCGCCGGCCGCGCCGCTGCGGCTGGTTCGACGCCGTCGCGGCGCGCCGCTCGATCTTCCTCAACAGCATGAGCGGCCTGTGCGTGACGAAGCTTGACGTCATGGACGAGCTCGAAACCGCGCGCATCTGTGTGGGCTACAAGGTGGATGGCCAGGCCGTGGACACCGTGCCGATCGGCGCCGAAGGCCTGGCCAGGGTCGAGCCGGTCTACGAGGACATGCCCGGCTGGCGGACTTCCACGGTCGGCATCACGCGTTACGAAAAGCTGCCGGAAGCGGCACGAAACTATCTGAGGCGGCTGGAGGAAGTCAGCGGCGCGGAAGTCGCGATCGTCTCGACCGGTCCGGACCGCGCGCACACCATCGTGCTGCGCAACCCGTTCGGTTGATGGCGCCGCATTTCGTGGGCGCCAAACTAAAAAACCGGCTTGCGCCGGTTTTTCAGTTTGGTGCCCACGGAGAGACTCGAACTCCCACGGTGTTACCCGCTAGAACCTGAATCTAGTGCGTCTACCAATTCCGCCACGTGGGCCCGGTTTTACGAGGGCGCGAATTGTGAAGTTGAGGGTATGCTTTGTCAATGAAAAACAACTGGAAAGAACGCGACACTGCCTATGAGCAGGAGCGCGCGAAGCACGCCGAGCCCGTCCCCAGCCGCGAGTACATCCTCAAGATCCTGTCGGCTCACGCCGGCCCGCTGACGCGGGACGAGCTGGTCGCCCGCATCGGCATGGGGCCCGAGGACTCCGTGGAGGCACTGGACAAGCGCCTGCAGGCGATGGTGCGCGACGGCCAGATCGCGCAGAACCGCCGCGGCGCGTACGGTCCGGTGACGCGCATGAACCTCATCACCGGCCGCGTCCAGGGTCACAAGGACGGCTTCGGCTTCCTGGTGCGGGACGATGCGACCGGCCCCGACGTGTTCCTCAACCCCCGGCAGATGAAGCAGCTGATGCCGGGCGACCGCGCCGCCGTGCGCATCGCGGGCCGCGACCCGCGTGGCCGCGAGGAAGGCGTGGTGGTGGAGGTGCTCGAGCGCAACCCGATGCCGCTGGTGGGGCGCTACATGTTCCAGCAGGGCATCGCCTACGTGGTGCCCGACAACCCCCGCGTGGTGCACGACCTGCTGATCCCGCCCGGACAGGACGGCGGCGCCAAGGCCGGCCAGATGGTGGTCGCCGAGATCACCACGCCGCCGGATACGCGCACGCTGCCGGTGGGCCGCGTCGTCGAAGTGCTCGGCGACCACCTGGCGCCGGGCATGGAGATCGAAGCCGCGATCCGCGCGCACGGCCTGCCGCACAAGTGGTCCAGCGCCGTCGACCGCGAGGCCGCGGCGCTGCCGGACCGGGTGGGCGACACCGATACCCGCGGACGCTGGGATTTCCGCGGCGTGAAGCTGGTGACCATCGATGGCGAGGACGCCCGCGACTTCGACGACGCCGTGCTGGCGGAGCCGCACGCGGACGGCGGCTGGAAGCTGACCGTGGCCATCGCCGACGTCGCCGCCTACGTCCGGCCGGGCACCGCGCTCGACCGCGAGGCCGCCGAGCGTGGCAACTCGGTGTACTTCCCGGAGCGCGTCATCCCGATGCTGCCGGAAGCGCTGTCCAACGGCCTGTGCTCGCTGAACCCCGAGGTGGACCGCCTCTGCATGGTGTGCGAGATGCACGTGGACGCCGACGGCGAGATCGTGCGCAGCCGCTTCCTCGAGGGCGTGATGCACTCGCGCGCGCGGCTCACCTACAACCAGGTGTTCGCCGCGCTCGAGGACCCGCAGGGGCCGACCGCGCGGCAGTGGGCCGCGGTGCTGCCGCAGCTTCAGGCGCTGGACCAGGTGTTCCATGCGCTGTTCCGCGCGCGCGAGCGTCGGGGCGCCATCGATCTGGACTCCTCGGAGACCAAGGTGGTGTTCGGGGCGGACCGCAAGATCGAGCGCATCGTGCCGGTGGCGCGCAACCGTGCGCACCGCATCATCGAGGAGTGCATGATCGCCGCCAACATCGAGGCGGCGAAGTTCGTCATCCGCCACAAGCTGCCGGCCCCGCACCGCGTGCACCAGCAGCCGGACGTGATGAAGGTCGCCGCGCTGCACGAGTTCCTGACCGAGCGCGGGCTGCGCCTGCCGGGCGGCGACCGGCCGACGCCGATGGATTACGCCAGGACCCTGACGCGCGCCCGTGCCCGGCCGGACTACCCGCTGATCCAGTCGGTCGCGCTGCGCTCGCTGATGCAGGCGCGCTACAGCGCCGATCCGACCGGCCACTTCGGCCTGGCCCTGGAGCACTACGCGCACTTCACCTCGCCGATCCGGCGCTATCCGGACCTGCTGCTGCACCGGGCGATCAAGCACGCGCTGCACAAGCGCAAGCCGGCCGAGTTCGCGTACTCCGCGGCCGACGTGGAGGCCCGCAGCGCGCATTGCTCGGCCACCGAGCGCCGCGCCGACGAGGCGACGCGCGACGTGGTGCAGTGGCTCAAGTGCGAGTTCATGAGCCGACACGTCGGCGACGAGTACGAGGCCGCGGTGACGTCGGTCGCGTCCTTCGGCCTGTTCTGCGAGCTGGAAGGCCTGTTCATCGAGGGCCTGGTGCACATCTCCGCGCTGAAGAACGACTATTACGTGCACGATGCCAAGCAGCACCGCCTGCGCGGCGAGCGCGGCGGCAAGGTCTACGGCCTGGGCCAGCGCCTGCGCGTGAAGGTGGTCCGCGTGAACCTGGACGAGCGCAAGATCGATCTCGAGCCGCTGGACCAGCCCGCGCGCACGCCGCGTGGCGGGTCGCCGCCGCCGCGGCAGGCGCCGGGGCAAGGGACGCCGCCGGTGACACGTGCCGCGCTCGCCCTGGCGACGCTGCTCCTGGGTGGATGCTTCGCATCGCTGCAGTCCACGCTGCCGCCACCCGGTGCGCGCGGTGGCGCGGCTGCGCTGGGCCGTCCCGCGCCCGCGCTCGCGCCCGGCGAGGCTGGCGCCGCGATGGACGCCCTGCGCCGTGCGCTGGCGGAGGCCGCCAGGGAATCGCCGCTGCCGCTGCAGCCGGGCGACGGCGTGCCAGTGATCCTGCAGCTCGATCCCGAGCGCGCCTTCGAGGCGCAGAGCGCGCAGCTGCGGCTGCCCGCGCTGGACGCCTGCGGCGCCATCGCCGGCGCCGTGATGCAGCAGCCCGCCACCGTGGTCCACGTGGTCAGCTATGCGCCCGCCGACAGCGGCATCGAGGCTGCGCTGGGCCTGGCCGCGCGCCGGGCCGCGAGCCTGCAGGACGAGCTGGTGCGCGAGGGCCTGTTCGCCGGACGCGTGCGGGCAGAGGGCCGCGAGGGGACGCCGCGCATCGAGCTGCACTTCCAGCCGGTGGTGCAGGGACGCGAAGCCGCTGCCTGGGTGCCGCCGGGCTGATGGCCGCCACCGTGTGGATCGGCGGCTTCCATGCCGTGATCGCGGCCCTCGAGGACGCCGCGGCGAAGCCGCTGGAAGTGCTGATCGCGGAGCATCGTCAGGACGAGCGCAGCCGCCGCATCATCGAGGTCGCGCGACACGCCGGAGTCCCGCTGCGGCCACGGCCGCGCGCCGAGCTCGATTTGCTGGCGCCCGAGCTGCGCCACCAGGGCGTGCTCGCCCTGATGCCCCAGCCCGACACACCCGCCAGCGGCGAGGACGCGCTGGACGTCCCGGCCACGGCGGACCGGCTGCTGCTGGTGCTCGACGGCGTGCAGGATCCGCACAACCTCGGGGCCTGCCTGCGCACCGCGGAAGCGGCTGGCGTGACTGCCGTGGTGATCCCGAAGGACCGCGCGGTGGGACTGACGCCGGTGGTGCGCAAGGCGGCCGCGGGCTCGGCCGAGCGCGTGCCGCTGATCGGCGTCACCAACCTGTCGCGCACGCTGGAAAAGCTGAAGAAGCTCGGCTACTGGATCACCGGGCTCGCCGGAGAGTCGGACGAAACGCTGTATGACGTGGACTTCACCGGCCCCGTGGTGCTGGTGCTCGGCGCGGAGGCCGAGGGCCTGCGGCGCCTGACCCGCGAGCACTGCGACCGCCTGGTGCGCATCCCGATGGCAGGCAAGGCGGAGAGCCTGAACGTGTCGGTGGCGACGGCGGTGTGCCTGTACGAGGCGGTGAGGCAGAGGACGGGGGCTGGGGGCTAGGAAGCCCCGTTTCTTTCGCTACTTGTCGCGGAAGGTGATGCGTCCCTTCGACAGGTCGTACGGCGTCAGCTGCACCGTGACCTTGTCACCGGTGAGGATGCGGATGTAGTTCTTCCGCATGCGGCCCGAGATGTGCGCGGTCACCAGGTGGCCGTTTTCCAGCTTCACGCGGAACGTCGTGTTCGGCAGCGTCTCGGTGACGACGCCAAGCATCTCGATGTGATCTTCTTTCGGCATGGGAACCGCGGGTTGCGAGGGCGCGGCATTATCCGCAATGACCTACGCCGGAGCAATGCGCCAGCCGTCCGGGCCGAGCGTCTCCAGCGGCTGGAACTGCTTCTTGTAGTCCATCCTGCGCGAGTCCGGGATCCAGTAGCCCAGATACAGGTACGACAGGCCGAGTTCCTGCGCGCGCGCGATCTGGCGCAGGATCGCGCAGGTGCCGAGGCTGCGCGCCGGCTGGTCCGGCTCGTAGTACGTGTAGACCGCCGACAGCCCCTGCGGCACGCGGTCCACCACCGCACCGCACAGCAGGCGGCCGCCGGCGTCGCGCAACGCCAGGATCTCGCCCTCGCCCCAGGCGCTGGCGAGGAAGGAGCGGAAGGCCACGCGATCCTCCGGGTTCATCCCGCCACCCGGGTGCCGCGCGTAGAGGTACCGGCGATACAGCGCGAAGTGCTCGGGCCCCAGCTCGGTCTCCACCTTCAGGTGCAGGTCCTCGTTGCGCTTCAGGCAGCGGCGATGCGCGCGCGTCGGCACGAAGCGGGCGACCGGCACGCGCGCCGGCCGGCACTGTTGGCAGGCGCCGCAGGCCGGCCGGTAGACGTAGGTGCCGCTGCGGCGAAAGCCGAGGTCCAGCAGCGCGCCGTAGCGCGCGGGGTCCATCGGCAGCTGCGGATCGATGAACACGCTGCGCGCCATGCGGTCCTCGAGGTAGCTGCAGCGGTGCTCGGCGCCGAACAGCAGTCGCGGTCGCGGGCCGGTCACGGCGCGGCTCCCGCCGGGCGATGCTCGCGCGGCGCCGGCACCTCGATCTCGAACTGCCAGCGCCCGGTGCGGCCGGGCGCCGCCACGGCGGTGCCGAGCCGGGCGAGGAAGCGCTCGCGCGGCATCTCCGCCGCGCCCAGCGTGGCGAGGTGGCGCGACGCGATCTGGCAATCCATCAGCTCGAAGCGCCAGGCCGCGAGCTGCGCGCACAGGTAGTGGAAGGCGATCTTCGAGCCGTCGTCGATCCGGCTGAACATGGATTCGCCGTAGAACATGCGCCCGAGCGACACGCCGTACAGCCCGCCCACCAGCTCGCCGCGGCGCCACACCTCGACCGACTGCGCGAAACCGCGCTCATGAAGTTGCGCGTACGCGTGCTTCATCTCCGGGCCGAGCCAGGTGCCGCGGCCGCGGGCGCGCGGCGCGGCGCAGGCCTCGAGCACGCGCGGGAACGCGGCGTTCATGGACACCGCGAAGTCGCGCTTGCGCAGGCGCTTCGCCAGGCTGCGCGAGGTGTGGAAGTCCTGCGGCGCCAGCACCGCGCGCGGGTCGGGGCACCACCACAAAATCGGTTCGTCCGGGTTGTACCAGGGGAAAATGCCGGCGGAATAGGCACGCAGCAGCCGCGTGACCGACAGGTCGCCGCCGATGGCGAGCAGGCCATTGGGCTCGCGCATCGCCAGTTGCGGCGGCGGGAAGGGCTGGCGCGGATTGCGCGGATCCAGCCAGTGGAGGCGAATCGGGTTGTCCATCGCTTCAGGCCGGCGGCCCGGCGTGCTCCATGCGGCGATAGGGACGGTGCTCGTCCAGCGCCCGCTGCTGCCGCTCGATCCACCGGCGTTCCCGCGCGAGGAACGCGGCGACCGCCGACCGCAGTCGCGGGTCCGCGATCGCGTGCGCCGAGCGCGTCAGCACGGGATCGAAGCCGCGCGCCAGCTTGTGCGCACCCTGGGCGCCGGCATCGAATCGCCGCAGTCCTTCACGCAGGCACAACTCGATGCCTTGATAGTAACAAGTCTCGAAATGCAGGCTGTGATGGCGTTCCGCGCAGCCCCAGTGACGTCCGTACAGCGTGTCGCCGCCCACGAACGTGATCGCCACCGCCACCAGCGCGCCGCCGTCGCGCGCCAGGATCAGGCGGATCGGCGTGCCGGCGCGACGCCCGTAGTCGAGAAAGAATTCCGGAGTCAGGTACGGCGCCTGCCCGCGTTCGTCGTAGGTGCTCGCGTAGAGCCGGTAGACCGCGTGCCACTGCGCCTCGTCGAGCGCATCGCCGGGCAGCGTTTCGAAGCGCAGCCCGGCCTCCGCGACGCGGCGCCGCTCGCGCACGATTTTCTTGCGCTTGTCGTGGGTCAGCCGGGCGGCGAAGCCGGCGAAGTCGCTCTCCGCGCCGCGGTGCCAGTGGAACTGCACGTCGTGCCGCGCCAGCAGGCCGGCCGACGCGCAGGTCTGCGCTTCGGCGGGCTCCAGGAACAGCAGGTGCATCGACGAGAATCCTTCCGCCTCGCGCTGCGCGGCGGCGAGCAGGGCATCGCGGTCGCCTGCACTGCGCGCACCCAGGCGCGGCCCGGTCGCAGGCGTGAACGGCGCCGCGCACAGCAGCTTGGGGTAGTAGCGCAGGCCGAGCCGTCCGGCCGCGTCCGCCCAAGCGAAATCGAACACGAACTCGCCCCAGGAATGTGCCTTGGCGTAGCACGGCATCGCTGCCACGGGCACGCCGTCGCGCTCGAGCAGCAGGTGCCGCGGCTCCCAGCCCTTGGCCGGCGCGACGCTGCCGCTGCGCTCGAGCGCGTCGAGGAACGCATGGGTGGTGAACGGATAGCCCGGATCGAACAGCGCGTCCCACTGCGACGCCGGCACGCCGGCGATGCGCGGCAGGATGCGGACGGTGGGGGCGCTCATGCCGCGACAGCATGCCCCGGCGCGCAGGCGGAGCGAAACAGGCCCGGAACGAACGGCACGAAGCAGGGCTTCGTGCCGCGCGCTCAGTGATAGGTGATGACGCTGGCGGGCAGGTCGCGCAGGGCCCACTGCACGCAGGTCTCCTGCTCGAAGCTGTTGATGGAGCCGGTGTCGCCGTCCATGGGGCCGGCCTCGGTGAGGCGGCCCTCGCCGTCGAAGCGCAGGCTCGCGCCCGCGGTCGCCACCTTGATGTCCTCCTCGTCCGCTTCCTCGACCACGGTCACCTGCAGGTAGCGCAGGCTGTGGTCGGCGAACTCGGGCACCTTGCCGGCGCCCGCGGCCACTCGCGCTGCCTGCTCCGGGGAGAATTCCCGGATGCGGCCGTCGGGCGTGAACACGAAGTGGCGAGTCTGGCTGGACACGTTCATGACCTGTGAGTGGGTCTTGTGAATATGGACCGTGCCACTGGGTGGAGGTTTGCTGCGGGTTTTCAAGAGCGGTACTGCACCCCGCTGATATACTTTTTCCAAATACCGCTTTTTACCTTGCACTTGAAAAATCGGGGCCGCGTGACGTGAGAAGCAGGAGTCAGGCGGTTCCTGCTGCCGCGCATGCGCGTTTGGAGCGCCTGTTGCGTGAAATGGCTCTCTGGTGCGCGGCCGGCGTGGCGCTGATCGTGCTGGTGGCCCTGTTCAGCTACCGCCCCGAGGATCCGGGCTGGTCGTCCAGCGGCGACGGCGGATCGGTAAAAAATCTCGTCGGACCCGCTGGCGCCTGGCTCGCCGACGTGCTTCTGTCGCTGTCCGGATACGTCGCCTTCGTCCTGCCGGTGATGGTCTTCCTGCTCGGGCTGTTCCTGTACCGCGGCCGCGACGGCGAGGATGTGCTCCAGATCGCACCCGGCTGGCGCGCGCTGGCGCTGCTGATCGCGGCACTGTCGCTGATGGCGCTGTCCGCGCTGCACGTCGGCGCCA
Source organism: Binatia bacterium (assembly GCA_035526525.1). Classification (GTDB taxonomy): domain Bacteria; phylum Pseudomonadota; class Gammaproteobacteria; order Nevskiales; family Nevskiaceae; genus JACPFV01. Next base: position 20,285 of record DATLCG010000058.1, on the reverse strand, counting down.
GCCCGGCGTGGGTGCCGCAAGGCAGCGGCGGCATCGGCGGCTCGCTCATCGGCCGCGGCCTGGTGCGCCTGCTCAATCCGGTCGGCGCGACGCTCATGCTGCTGACGATCCTGATCCTGGCGCTGCCGCTGTCCCTGATCTTCTCCTGGCTGCAGGTGCTCGACCGCGTCGGCGGCGCCACGCTGTCGCTGGCCGGAATGCTGCGGGCACGCCACGAGGCCACCGCCGCGCAGCGCAAATCCGCGCCGTCGGCCGCGCCGCAGGCGCGGGTGCAGCCGCAGCTGGGGGCCGCGGCGCCCGGCGAGGCGGCGGCGCTGCTGATGCCAAAAGAAAAGGAGAAGGAAAAGAAGAAGCGGAAGATGCCGGCCATCGCCGAGAACCAGTTGCTGCTGCCGATGGGTGACGGCGACAAGGGTGGCGACGTGCCGCCCTTCAAGGGCGATCCGCTGCCGCCGCTGTCCATCCTCGATCCGCCGCGGCCGGCGTCGCGCGGCTATTCGCCGGAGGATCTCGAGCGCATCTCGCGCGAGGTCGAAGGCCATCTGAACGATTTCGGCGTCGAGGCCAAGGTGGTGGCGGCGCAGCCGGGTCCGGTGGTGACGCGCTTCGAGCTGCAGCCGGCCCCGGGCGTGAAGGGCGCGCAGGTCTCCAACCTCGCCAAGGACCTCGCCCGCGCGCTGTCGGTGTCGAGCGTGCGCGTGATCGAGGTGATCGAGGGCAAGTCCGTCATCGGCCTCGAGATCCCGAACCAGAAGCGCGACATGGTGCTGCTGTCGGAGATCCTGGCCCACGCGAGCTATTCGGGATCGAGCTCGCCGATCACGCTGGCGCTCGGCAAGGACATCGCCGGCGAGCCGGTGGCGGTGGACCTCGGACGCATGCCGCACCTGATGGTCGCGGGCACCACCGGCTCGGGCAAGAGCGTTGCGATCAACGCCATGATCCTGTCCATGCTGTACAAGGCCACGCGCGACCAGGTGCGCTTCATCTTCATCGACCCGAAGATGCTGGAGCTGTCGGTCTACGAGGGCATTCCGCACCTGCTGACGCCCGTCGTCACCGACATGAAGGACGCCGCCAATGCCTTGCGCTGGTGCGTCGCCGAGATGGAGCGCCGCTACCGCGTGATGACCGCGCTGGGCGTGCGCAACCTGGCCGGCCTCAACCGCAAGATCGACGAGGCGGCGAAGGCGGGCAAGCCGCTGAAGGACCCGCTGTGGGCGCCGCCGGCGCCGGACCTGCTCGACCCGGAGAAGCCGCAGGCGGCCGAGCCCGCCGAGCTCAGGCCGATGACCAACATCGTCGTGGTGATCGACGAGCTGGCCGACATGATGATGGTGGTGGGCAAGAAGGTGGAGGAGCTGATCGCGCGGCTGGCGCAGAAGGCGCGCGCCGCCGGCGTGCACCTGATCGTCGCCACGCAGCGCCCGAGCGTGGACGTCATCACCGGCCTGATCAAGGCCAACATCCCGTCGCGCATCGCCTTCCAGGTGGCGTCGCGGGTGGACTCGCGCACCATCCTCGACCAGATGGGGGCCGAGACGCTGCTGGGCCACGGCGACATGCTGTACCGGCCGATCGGCGCGAGCAGCGTGCAGCGCCTGCATGGCGCCTTCGTCGGCGACGAGGAAGTGCACAAGGTCGTGAAATACCTGAAGCAGGTCGGCGAGCCCGAGTACATCGACGACGTGCTCGCCGGCGAGCCCGAGCCGGGCGAGGCCGGCGGCGAGGAAGACGACGCGGAGAAGGATCCGCTGTACGACCAGGCGGTGGCGATGGTCGTGACCGAGCGCAAGGCCTCGGTGTCCTGGGTCCAGCGCCGGCTCAAGATCGGCTACAACCGGGCCGCGCGCATGGTCGAAAAGATGGAGGCCGCGGGCCTCGTCGGCCCGAGCGGGCCGGGCGGAGCGCGGGAAGTGCTGGCGCCGGGGCGCTGAGACGGCGTCTCTGTCGCCGGGCACGTCAAGGTTCGCCAAGGTACAGATGAAACATCGGTCTTCTGGTTTTTTCCTCGGCGCGCTTGGCGTGCTGGCCGCGAACCTTGTTCTTGCCAACCCGGCGCACGCCGCGGCCCCCGACGAGCTGCAGGGCTTCGTCGAGGGCACGAAGAGCCTGTCGGCCCGGTTCGAGCAGGTGCAGACCGACGAGCGCGGGCGCGAGATCCAGAAGTCCTCCGGGCGGCTCGACCTGCAGCGCCCGGGCCGCTTCCGCTGGAGCTACGAGAAGCCCTACGAGCAGCTGATCGTCTGCGATGGCGAGACGCTGTGGCTCTACGACCCGGACCTGAGGCAGGTCACGGTGCGCCCGGCCGGGGCGACGCTGCAGGGCACGCCGGCGCAGCTGCTGACCGACCGCGCCGCGCTGGAGCGGCATTTCCGCGTCGAGCGCACCACGGGCGCCGATCCGCACCTGCGGCTGCTGCCGAAATCGAAGGAGGGCGATTTCACTTCGATGGAGCTGTGGCTCGCCGGCGGCGTGCCGCAGCGCATGCGCTTCCACGACCAGCTGGGCGGACAGACCGAGGTGCGCTTCACCGCGGTGCAACGCAACGCCGCGCTCGATGCAGCGCGGTTCCGCTTCGTGGTCCCGAAAGGCGTGGACGTGGTGCAGGCCGCCGAGGCGCCCGAGCTGCCGCAGACCGCGCGCCCCTGACGTGAGTCCGCGCAGCGTGGCGCCGCTGGCCGACCGCATGCGGCCGCGCCGGCTCGCGGAGATGGTCGGGCAGCAGCACCTGGTGGGGGAAGGCGCGCCGCTGCGCCGCCTGCTCGACGCCGGAACGATTCCCTCCATGGTCTTCTGGGGCCCGCCCGGGACGGGCAAGACCACGCTGGCGCGGCTCGTCGCCAGCGAGTCGGAATGCGAGTTCATCCAGATCTCGGCGGTGATGGCGGGAGTCAAGGACATCCGTGACGCGGTGGGCCGCGCGCAGCTGTCGCTGCAGGCCGCTCCGGCCAACGAGAGCGGCCAGCTCGACCTGGCGCCGGCAGCGGCGCGCCCGTCGGGCCGGCGCACCGTGCTGTTCATCGACGAGATCCACCGCTTCAACAAGGCGCAGCAGGACGCGCTGCTGCCGCACGTCGAGAACGGCACCGTGATCCTGGTCGGCGCAACCACCGAGAACCCCTCGTTCGAGCTGAACTCTGCGCTGCTGTCGCGGCTGCGCGTGTTCGTGCTCAAGCCGCTGGCGGACGACGATCTGCGCGCGCTGTTGCGCCGCGCGCTGGCGGACGCCGAGCGCGGCGTCGCGGAGGACCGCCTCGCGCTGCCCGATTCGTGGGTCGAGCGGATGGTGGAGCTGGCGGACGGCGATGCGCGCCGCGCGCTGACGCTTCTGGAGACCGCGGTGGAGCTGGCGCGCGCGGAAGGCCGCACCGACGACGCCACGCTGGAAAAGCTGCTCGGACGCAGCTGGCGGCGCTTCGACAAGGGCGGCGAGCAGTTCTACGACCAGGTCTCCGCGCTGCACAAGGCCGTGCGCGGCTCGGACCCGGATGCGGCGCTGTACTGGTTCGCGCGCATGCTCGACGGCGGCGCCGATCCGCGGTACCTGGCGCGGCGCGTCACGCGCATGGCGGTCGAGGACATCGGCCTGGCCGACCCGCGCGCGATGGCGCTGTGCGTCGCAGCCTGGGACACCTTCGAGCGGCTGGGCAGCCCCGAAGGAGAGCTCGCCATCGCCGAGGCGATCGTCTATCTGGCCGTCGCGCCCAAGAGCAACGCGGTGTACGCCGCCTTTGGCGCCGTGCGCGCCGCGGTCCAGGAGCATGGCACGCTGGAGGTGCCGCTCCACATCCGCAATGCACCGACGAAGCTGATGAAGGATCTCGGTTACGGGAAGGAATACCGCTACGACCACGACGAGACCGCGGCGCACGCGGCGGGCCAGCAGTACCTGCCGGATGCGCTGAAGGACGTGGTGTTCTACGAGCCCGCGGGGCGCGGCTTCGAAGGGCCGGTCGCCGAGAAGCTCGCCCAGCTGCGGGCCGACAACCGCGCCGCGCGCGAAGGACGCAAGCCGTGATCGCCTGGCTGGCGGTTGCAGCGGGCGGCGCAACCGGATCGATGACGCGTTACGGCGTGGGGTTGCTGCTGGCGCGCGTCACCGGGTTTCCCTGGGCGACGCTGGCGGTCAACGTCACCGGCGCGTTCGCGGCCGGCCTGCTGTATGCGGTCTGGCTGAGTCGCGCGGCACCCGAATGGCGGGCCCTGCTGCTGGTGGGCTTTCTCGGCGGCTTCACCACGTTTTCCGCCTTCTCGCTGGAGACCCTGCTGCTGCTCCAGCAGGGGCAGCCGGCCCGTGCGCTGGCGAACGTCGCGCTGAACGTGGCGCTGTGCCTGCTGGCGTGCGGCGCCGGCCTGTCGCTGGGGCGCACGCTGGCCGCGTAAACTGCCGCGCCCGCATCGTCCGCCCGCTCCCATGCTCGATCCCAAGCTGCTGCGCTCCAGGCCCGAGGAAGTCGCCGTGCAGCTGATGCGCCGCGGCTTCACCTTCGACCGCGCGCGCTTCGAGCAGCTGGAGAGCCGCCGCAAGGCGCTGCAGGTGGAAACCGAGAAGCTGCAGGCCGACCGCAATGCCGGCAGCAAGCGCATCGGCCAGGCCAAGCAGCAGGGCCTGGACGCGGCGCCGATCCTGGCCGAGATGGAGCAGCTCAAGACCAAGCTCGAGCAGAACACCGCTGCGCTCGGCGCGCTGCAGGCGGAGTTCGAGGAGTTCGCCCTGGGGCTGCCCAACGTGCCGCACGCCTCGGTGCCGGATGGCAGGGACGAGGGCGCCAACGTCGAGGTGCGCACCTGGGGCGAGCCGCGGACGCCCGCGTTCAAGCCGCGCGACCACGTCGACCTCGGCGAGGCGCTCGGCCAGATGGATTTCGCCGCGGCGGCGAAGATCACCGGCGCACGCTTCGTGGTGCTCAAGCGCGACCTCGCGCGCCTGCACCGGGCGCTGATCCAGTTCATGCTCGACCTGCACACGCGCGAGCATGGCTACGAGGAGCTGTACGTGCCGTACCTCGTCAACAGCGCCTCCGCGCGCGGCACCGGCCAGCTGCCGAAATTCGCGGCCGACCTGTTCGCGGTGAAGGGCGAGCAGGAATGGTGGCTGGTGCCGACGGCCGAGATTCCCGTCACCAACCTGCTGCGCGACGAGATCGTCGGCGCCGACACCCTGCCGCGCAAATGGGTCGCGCACACGCCGTGCTTCCGCGCCGAGGCTGGAGCCGCCGGCAGGGACACGCGCGGCATGATCCGGCAGCACCAGTTCGAGAAAGTCGAGCTGGTGCAGGCGGTGGCGCCCGAGCGCTCGTACGAGGCCCTCGAGCAGCTCACCGCGCATGCGGAGACGGTGCTGAAGAGGCTCGAGTTGCCGTACCGGGTCGTGGCGCTGTGCAGCGGCGACCTCGGCCCCACCTCGGCCAAGACCTACGACCTCGAGGTGTGGCTGCCGTCCCAGCAGCGCTACCGCGAGATCTCGTCCTGCTCGAACTTCGAGGATTTCCAGGCACGGCGGCTGATGGCACGTTACAGAAAGGCCCAGGACAAGCCCGAGCTGCTGCACACCCTGAACGGCTCCGGCGTTGCCGTCGGCCGGGCGCTGGTCGCGATCCTGGAGAACTTCCAGGACGAGGGCGGCCGCATCGCCATCCCGGCGGCGCTGCAACCCTACGTTGGCGGGCAGAAGCGGATCGGCTGAGACGACAACCCCGCCGGCCGGGGAGCGCTATTTGTTCCGCAGCAGCACGTACACCGCGCCGGTCCCGCCGTCCTCGCGCCGCGCCGAGCAGTACGCCAGCACTTCGCGCGAGCGCCGCAGCCAGCCGTCGAGCCGCTGCTTGAGCACCGGCCCCGGGCCCTTCGAGCGCAGGCCCTTGCCGTGGATCACGCGCACGCAGCGCAGGCCGCGGTCCTGGGCGGCGACGACGAAGCGGGCCACCTCCAGGCGCGCCTCGTCGGCGGTGAGGCCGTGCAGGTCGAGCTCGTCGTCCACGTGGATGGCGCCGCGCTTCAGCTTGCGCAGTGCCGCGTCCTGCACGCCTTCGGACTTCCAGGACAGCTCGTCGCCGCTGTCGATCGGCGGCCCGGTCATCATTTCCTCGAGCACCGCGCGCTCGTCCGCTTCCTTCTGCAGCGGCCGTGCGCTCGGTGGCGGGCGGGCGGGGCCGAGGCGGTCGTGGGCGAGGGGGCGCACGCCGCGCATCGCGTCGCGGAACAGTGCGCTGTCGTCGTCGTCTTTCATGGCGGTGCCGGACGGTGGCCGCTAAACTGCCGCGCCCATGCGGATTCTCCTCTCCAACGACGACGGCTGCCAGGCGCCGGGCCTGCGCTGCCTCGCCGATCACCTGCGTCCGCACTGCGAGCTCACGGTGGTCGCGCCGGACCGCAACCGCAGCGGCGCGAGCAACTCGCTGACGCTGCTCAACCCGGTGCGCACCCTGCGCCATGCCGACGGCACGATCTGCGTGGACGGCACGCCGACCGACTGCGTGCACCTGGCGCTGACCGGGCTGATGGAGGAGCCGCCGGACATGGTGGTGTCCGGCATCAACGCCGGGGCCAACCTCGGCGACGACGTCCTGTATTCCGGCACCGTCGCGGCGGCCATGGAAGGACGCAACCTCGGCCACCCGGCCATCGCCGTGTCCTGCAGCGGCGCCAGCCCGAAGCACTACGAGACCGCCGCGCGCGTGACCCTGATCCTGATCGAGCGCCTGCGGCACGAGCGGCTGCCGGCCAACGCCATCCTCAACGTCAACGTGCCCGATCGCCCCTTCGGCGAGCTGGCGGGTTTCCACGTGACCCGCCTCGGCAACCGCCACCGCGCGGAAAAGGCGATGAAAGCCAATGATCCCCGCGGCCGCACGATCTGGTGGATCGGCAATGCCGGCGCGGAGGCCGACGCCGGGCCGGGCACGGACTTCCACGCCGTCGCCAGCGGCGCGGTGTCCATCACGCCGATCGACTGCGACCTGACGCACCACGGCGCGCTCGCCAAGGTGCAGCAGTGGGCCAAGGGCCTGTCCGCATGAAGCTGCACCCGCACGCGCGCGGGCTCGGCATGGCATCGGAGAGCAGCCGCAAGCGGCTGGTGTCCGAGCTGCGGAGCCTGGGCATCCGCGACGAGCGCGTCCTGGCCGTGATGGCCCGGGTGCCGCGCCACGAGTTCATGGAAGAGGCGCTGCGCAGCCGGGCCTACGAGAACAATGCGTTGCCGATCGGGCATGCGCAGACGATCTCGCAGCCTTACGTCGTGGCCCTGATGACCGAGGCCGTGCTGCGCGACGGCACGCCGAAGCGGGTGCTGGAGATCGGCACCGGCAGCGGCTACCAGACCGCGGTGCTCGCGGAGCTGGTGCCCGCGGTCTTCACCATCGAGCGCCGCCGGCCGCTGTCGGAGCTGGCGCGCAGCCGGCTGCGCGCGCTGGGCTACGAGAACGTCGTGTTCAGCTACGGCGATGGCAACGACGGCTGGGCGGCGCATGCGCCGTACGAGGCGATCCTGGTCACGGCTGCGGCCGAGAGCGTCCCGCCGGCGCTGACCGCGCAGCTCGCGGCGGCAGGGCGGCTGGTGATCCCGGTCGGTCCTCCCGGACTGCAGGCGCTGAAGCTGGTGCGGCGGCGCGACGCCCGGATCGAGGAGCAGAAGCTCGGCAACGTGACGTTCGTGCCGCTGGTCGCAGGGCGCGAATGAGCACGCCCCAGGCAAGTTCCGGCGAGCATCGCCGCCCGGGCATTTTCGGCCGGCTGTACGCCTGGATGCTCCAGGTGGCCGAGCATCCGCGTGCGGCGTGGTGGCTCGGCGCGGTGAGCTTCGCGGAGTCTTCGTTCTTCCCGATCCCGCCCGACGTGATGCTCGCGCCGATGGTGCTGGCGCGGCGCGAGCGCTGGCTGTCGCTCGCCACGGTGGCCACGATCGCTTCCGTCGCCGGCGGCGCGCTGGGCTACGCCATCGGCTACTTCCTGATCGACCGCATCGTGCCGTTCTTCGACACGCTCGGATGGACCGACCGTTACGCGGGGCTGGTGCGCTGGTTCGCGGAGTACGGCGTCTGGGTCGTGGTGGTGAAGGGGCTGACGCCGATTCCCTACAAGCTGATCACGATCACCGCGGGCGCCGCGCGCATGCCGTTCGCGGCGTTCATGGCGGCCTCGGTGGTGTGCCGCGCGATCCGCTTCTTCGCGGTCGCCGCGATCATGCGCTGGGCCGCGCCCGGCATGCGCGACGCATTGCCGCGCTACGTGGACCGCATCGGCTGGGGGCTGGTGATCCTGATCGTGGCCTGCATCGCGGTGTACGCGCTGCGATGAAGCGCGTCCTGCGGGCCATCGCCTGGGCCGGCGCGACGGCCATCGCCGCCGCCGGCTGCACCGAGGCCGTGCGCTGGACCGACCGGCCGGCGGCGCACGGCGCGGAGTCTCGCAGCGACGCACCGCCGCCCGAAGGTCATTACGTGGTGAAGCCCGGCGACACGCTGTACTCGATCGCCTTCCGCAACCAGCTGGACTACCGCGAGCTCGCCGTCTGGAACGATGTCGGCCCCGATTACATGATCCGGCCGCAGCAGGTGCTGCGCCTGTCGCCGCCGCCCGCGAGCGAGGAGGGCGCCATTCGCACCGCCCCGTTGCCGCAGGCGCCGCAACCTGGCGCATTGCCCGTGCCGGCCGGACCGGAGGTGGTCGCCGCAAGGCCTACCGCACCGCCGCCGCCGGCCGCGTTGCCTCCGCCCATCGGCGCGTCCGAGCCGGTTCTGCCGGCAGGGCCGGTGGGCTGGCGCTGGCCGGTCGCCGGCAGCGTGGTCAAGGGGTTCGGCGCGGGCAGCTCCAAGGGTATCGACATCGCCGGCGCGCTCGGCCAGCCGGTGCTCGCCGCCGCGCCGGGCAAGGTCGTCTACAGCGGCAGCGCCCTGCGCGGCTATGGCGAGCTCGTCATCGTGAAGCATGACGAGGTCCATCTCTCCGCCTACGGCTACAACCGCCGCCGCCTGGTCACCGAAGGAGATGCCGTCACTGCCGGCCAGCCGATCGCCGAGCTGGGTGTCGGCCCCGAGCAGCGCCCGGTCCTGCACTTCGAGATCCGCGAAAAGGGCAAGCCGGTGGACCCGCTCAGCCTGCTGCCCTCGCGCGGCTGAGCGCTCGCGACGGCTACGCTCGCCGCCGCCGGAAGACCGGCGTGGGATCGTCGGCGGCGCCCTGGTAGGCCAGCGAGAAATCCGCGAACGCGTGGAGGGCATCGTCGGGGTTCTTCACCTCGAACGCGTTCACCCCGCAGCGCGCCATGTAGAACATGGCGTCGCGGAACACGCCGCCCGTCGCGCGGATCTCGCCGCGATAGCCGAGGCGCTCCCGCAACAGCCGCGCCTGCGAGTAGGCGCGGCCGTCGAAGGTGCGTCCACCTTCGGGCCGGGGCTGGATGAAGTCGAACTGCAGCGCCAGCAGCGGAATCTGGGGCAGGTCGCCGGCGAGGGTGGTGACGTCCAGCGTCCCCGGCAGCGCGACGCCGACGTTGCCGCGCGCGGCGAGTGCCTCGCGCTCGGCCTGCCAGCGGGCGAGCGACACGATCACCTTGGCGTCCGGCAGCGGCGCGCCGTCGGCGACGTGCTGCCAGTCGTCCTCGACGATGCGGCGATCGCGGATGATGCGTGCCATCAGGCGGCCTCCGCGGCGGCGTACACGCGGGTCTTGAAGGGCTCCACGCCGATGCGCCGCACCGTGTCGAGGAAGGTCTCGTCCTCGGTCTCGCGCTGCTGCAGGTAGACCTGCACGATGCTCTCGACCGCGTCCACGACCCGGTCGCGCGCAATCGAGGGACCGATCTTCTGGCCGAGCGCGGCATCGTTGCCCGGGGTGCCGCCGAGCGTGACCTGGTACCACTCCTCGCCGGTCTTGTCGACGCCGAGGATGCCGATGTGGCCGACGCTGTGGTGGCCGCAGCCGTTCATGCAGCCGGACATCTTGATCTGCAGCTCGCCGATGTCGTGCTGGTAGTCGAGCGACTCGAAGCGCTCCGAGATCTCCGCGGCCACGCCGATCGAGCCGGCATTGGCCAGCGAGCAGTAATCGAAGCCCGGGCAGCAGATCAGGTCCGTGATCAGGCCGATGTTGGGCGTGGCGAGGTCCAGGCCCTTCAGGGCCTGCCAGACGTCGTGCAGATCCGCGTCCTTCACGTCCGCCAGCACCAGGTTCTGGTCGTGCGTCGAGCGCAGCTCGCCGAAGGAATGGCGGTCGGCGAGGTCGGCCAGCGCATCCATCTGGCCGGCGCTGACGTCGCCGGTCGGCGTGCCGGGCGCCTTGAGCGAGACGATCACGATCCGGTACCCGTCGACGCGGTGCGGCCGCGTATTGCGCCCGTACCAGCCGGCGAAGGCGGGATCCTCGGCGAGGCGTGCCGCCAGGGTGGAACCGGGCGAGGCGGCGGGCTCGTAGGCATGCGGCTGGAAGAAGGCGCGGAAATGCTGCACGTCCTCGCGCCGCAGCTGCAGCGCGGTGCCGCGGATCTGCTGCCACTCCGCCTCGACCAGCTCGCTGAATCTGGCGACGCCCAGCTCCTTGACCAGGATCTTGATGCGCGCCTTGTGGATGTTGTCGCGCCGGCCGAGCCGGTTGTACACGCGCAGGATCGCTTCGAGGTACGACAGCAGGTCCAGCTCCGGCAGGAACTCGCGCACCTTCTGGCCGACGATCGGCGTGCGGCCAAGGCCGCCGCCGGCGTACACCGTGTAGCCCAGCTCGCCCGCGGCATTCTTCACGATGCGGATGCCGACGTCGTGCGTGAGCAGCGCGGCGCGCTCTTCCTGGGTCGCCGAGAAGGCGATCTTGAACTTGCGTGGCAGGAAGTTGAACTCCGGGTGGAACGAGGCCCACTGGCGCGTGATCTCGCAGTAGGGCCGCGGGTCCACCAGCTCGTCGCGCGCCACGCCGGCGAGATGATCCGTGGTGATGTTGCGGACGCAGTTGCCGGAGGTCTGGATCGCGTGCATCTGCACGCTGGCCAGCCGCTCGAGGATGTCGGGGACGTCCTTCAGCTCGGGCCAGTTGAACTGGATGTTCTGGCGCGTGGTGAAGTGGCCGTAGCCGCGGTCGTAGGTGCGGGCGACGTGCGCCAGCATGCGCAGCTGCTTCGACGACAGCAGGCCGTACGGCACGCTGATGCGCAGCATGTGGGCGAAGCGCTGCATGTACAGGCCGTTGCGCAGCCGCAGCGCGCGGAAGGCGTCGGGCTCGATCTCGCCGGCGAGGTAGCGCCGCACCTGGTCGCGGAATTGCGCGACGCGCTCGTCGACGAGCCGCTGGTCGTAGGAGTCGTAGCGGTACATGGGCGGGCGAGGGTATCAGGCCGGCGGCGCGCTAAGAAAATAACCAAAACGCGCGGCGGCTCCGCCGCGCGTGCGTCACTTGCCGGGGGGCTCCGCGAAGCCGGTCTTGGCCATGGACGGGCGCTGCGAGAACACCGTGAACCAGTGTGCCAGCGGCTCCCGGTTGCGGCGCCACTCGACGTAGGGCAGCCGGAAATCGAGGTAGGCGAGGGCCACCCCGCAGGCGATCTCGCATGCGCCGGGCGTCTGCAGTGCGAGCTGGCCCGCCTCGCTGCTGAGCACGTCGAGCGTGCGCTGCACGCTGGCGATCTTGCGATCGAGCCAGGGCATGTACTGGATGCTCTCGGGCCGGCGCTTCTCGACGGCGATGGCAGTGGCGGCGTCGAGCACGCCCTCGGCGAAATGGTGGCGGCGCAGGATCTCCCATCGCCGCGCGCCGCGCGGCAGCGCCGCCAGGCCGGGCTTGCGATGGGCCAGGTATTCCAGGATCGCGGCGCTGTCGGGCAGCGTGTCGCCGCGCTCGGTGACCAGCGTCGGCACCTTGGCCAGCGGGTTCAGCGTGAGGAATTCGGGTGACGGCGCGAAGGGATCGACCGCAATCTCCTCGACCTCCTCGCCCAGCTTGAGCTCCTCGATGGCGACCCGCGCCTTGCGCGAATAGGGCGAATCCGCGCTGAAGAACAGCTTCATCTTCATGCGGGCACTGTAGCGGCTTTCGGCTGCAGGCCGTCAGGCCCCAGGCGGAATCTTGTCCAGGTATTTCTCGGCGTCGAGCGCGGCCATGCAGCCGGTGCCCGCGCTGGTCACGGCCTGGCGGTAGACGTGGTCCATGACGTCGCCGGCCGCGAACACGCCCGGCACGCTGGTGGCGGTGGCGCCGCCCTCCAGCCCGCTGCGCACGCGGATGTAGCCGTTGTGCATCTCGAGCTGGCCTTCGAAGAGCTTCGTGTTCGGCTCGTGGCCGATGGCCACGAACACGCCCTTCACGGCGATGTCCCGCGTCTTGCCGGGGTTGGTGCTGCGGATCCTCACGCCGGTGACGCCGGACGCATCGCCGAGCACCTCGTCGAGCGCGTGGTTCCAGACGATCTCGGCCTTGCCCTCCGCCACCCGCTGGCCGAGCTTGTCGTGCAGGATCTTCTCGCCGCGGAACTTGTCGCGGCGGTGCACGACGTACACCTTCCTGGCGATGTTGGTCAGGTAGAGCGCTTCCTCGACCGCGGTGTTGCCGCCGCCGATGACGGCCACTTCCTCGCCCTTGTAGAAGAAGCCGTCGCAGGTCGCGCAGGCCGACACGCCCTTGCCGCGGAAGGCCTCTTCCGAGGGAATGCCCAGGTACTTGGCCGTTGCGCCGGTCGCGATGATCAGTGCATCGCAGGTGTACTCGCCCTGGTCGCCCTTCAGCCGGAACGGCCGGGCCTTCAGGTCCACCGTGTGGACGTGGTCGTAGACCAGTTGCGTGGCGAAGCGCTCCGCGTGCTTCTGCATGCGCTCCATCAGCGCCGGCCCCAGCAGGCCCTCGACGTCGCCGGGCCAGTTGTCCACTTCGGTCGTGGTCATCAGCTGGCCACCCTGCTGCAGGCCCGTGATGAGCACAGGCTTCAGGTTGGCGCGCGCGGCATACACGGCCGCGGTGTAGCCCGCGGGCCCGGAGCCGAGAATGATGAGGCGATGGTGAGCCATGGAGTCAGGAGCAGAGGCGCGAAGAGACCGGTTTTCGCGCCGCCTGCCGCCTCAGAGCGCTTCGCCGTGCTTCGCGAGGTAGTCGGCGACGCCCTTGGCAGTGGCCTTCATGCCGGGCTTGCCCTTCTCCCAGCCGGCGGGGCAGACCTCGCCGTGCTGCTCGTGGAACTGCAGGGCATCCACCACGCGCAGGATCTCGTCCGCGTCACGGCCGAGCGGCAGGTCGTTGACCACCTGGTGGCGCACGACGCCGTTCTTGTCGATGAGGAAGGAGGCGCGGAAGGCGACGCCGTCGGTGGGATGCGCGATGCCGTAGGCGTTCATGATCTCGTGCTTGACGTCGGCGACGATCGGGAAGCCGACCTCTCCGATGCCGCCCTTGTTCACCGGCGTGCTGCGCCAGGCGAAATGCGTGAACTGGGAGTCGATGGACACGCCGACCAGCTGCACGCCGCGCTCCTCGAAGGCCTTGCGGCGATGGTCGTGCGCGATGATCTCGCTCGGGCAGACAAAGGTGAAATCCAGCGGCCAGAAGAACAGCACCACCGGCTTGCCCTTGAAATCCGCCAGCCGGAAGTTCTCCTTGATGCTGCCGTCGCCCATGACGGCGGCGGCGGTGAAGTCGGGGGCCTTGCGGCCGACGAGGACGGTCATGGATCTCTCCTGGATTCGGGCGGGATGGCGCGACGGCGGGGATGCTAGTCAGAGGTCCTGCATAGATCAAGGCAAATCGTGCAATCGCGGCGATTGAGCCTTTCAATCGCGGCGGCGTGACGCGGTGAACGTTGTCGCCGCGCACCGTGCGGCGCGCCGCAGTGCGGCCGAGGGTGGCGGGTTAACATGCCGTCCCCTTTGCGTGCGTCCGTCGTCCGACATGAGCTCCGGCAGATCGTGGTTCCGCCGCCTGGCCGGTGCAGTGTGGGCCTGCGTGATCGGGCTCTACCGGCTGATGGTCGTGCTGCTGGTGCTCATGTTCGTCGGCGGCCTGGTGCTGGCGCTGCGCGGGGCCGCACCGAAAAAGCTCGAGGACAATGTCGCGCTGGTGGTGTATCCCAGCGGCGACCTCGTCGAGACGCTCGACGAGGACCCGGCCCAACGGCTGGTGCAGCGGATCGCCGGCGATCCGCCGCGGCAGACGCTGCTGCGCGACGTCACCGACGCGCTCGACAAGGCGGCCAAGGATCCCCGCATCCCGCTGGCGGTGCTCAAGCTGGATTCCCTCGACAACGCGGGCCTGGCGCAGCTGCAGGAGCTGGGCGATGCGGTGCAGCGCTTCCGCGCGGCGGGCAAGCCGGTGTATGCCTACGGTCCTTACTACGAGCAGGGGCCCTACCTGGTGGCGGCGCAGGCCGACCACGTCTCGCTGGACCCGCTCGGCATGGTCATCCTCGAAGGCCTGGGCGTCTACGAGAACTACTTCAAGGAAGGCCTCGACAAGCTTGGCGTGGACGTCAACGTCTTCCGCGTGGGCGAGTACAAGTCGGCGGTGGAGCCGTTCGAGCGCAACGGCATGTCGCCGGAGGCGCGCGAGGCCAACCGCGACTGGCTCACCGACCTGTGGTCGAGCTACGGCCGCGGCATCGCCAAGGGCCGCGAGCTCGGCGACGATGCCGTGCAGGACTACGTGGTGGGCCTGCCGCAGGCGTTGAAGGCGGCGGGCGGCGACGCCGCCACGCTGGCCAAGGATTCGCGCCTGGTGGACACGGTCGAGACTCTGCCGCAGTTCCGCGCCCGCATCGCCGAGACCGTGGGCTGGGACGAGGACCACGGCAGCTTCCGCCAGATCCACTTCTCCGACTACCTGTCGGCGGTGGGGCACGAGAAGCGCAAGCTCGCGCACCCGGGCAAGACCATCGCGCTGGTGGTGGTGCAGGGCGAGATCGCGGACCGCGAGAGCGGGCCGGGGGTCGCCGGCGCCGAGACCATCGCCGACCTGCTCGACGCGGCGCGCGAGGACGAGTCCGCCGTGGCGGTGGTCCTGCGGGTGAATTCTCCCGGCGGCAGCGTGTTCGGATCGGAGCACATCCGGCGCGGCATCCAGAGCCTGCAGGCCGACGGCAAGCCGGTCGTCGTCTCGATGTCGGACGTGGCCGCGTCGGGCGGCTACTGGGTGTCGATGGTCGCGGACGAAATCTGGGCCCACGACACCACGGTGACCGGCTCGATCGGCATCTTCGCGCTGTGGCCGACGTTCAACCGGCCGCTGGAGAAGCTCGGCATCCACAGCGACGGCCTCGGCACCTCGCCGCTGGCCGGCGCCTTCCGCGGCGACCGCGCCTTGCCGCCGGAGGCCGCGGCCGTGATCCAGGCGCAGATCGAGCAGGGCTATCGCATGTTCATCGACGGCGTCGCGGAAGGCCGCGAGCTGCCGGTGGAAAAAGTGCAGGACATCGCACGCGGCCGCGTCTGGAGCGGCGCGGATGCAGTCAAGCTCGGCCTGGTGGACCAGGTCGGCGGCCTGAACGACGCCGTGGCTTCCGCCGTGCGGCTCGCGGGCCTGGATCCCGGCGACTATCGGCTCGAGGAGTACCGGCCCCAGCGCGAGTACCCGCTGGTGGATTCCCTGCTCGAGTTCGCCGCGCAGGCACTGGTGCGCGCGCAATGGCCGGGCCTGCAGGGCGCGGCGCAGGGCGTGCTGCAGCTGGCGGCGCAGCCGCCGCTGGCGCAGTTGGCGACGGCGCTGCGCTGGATGAACGACGATCCGCGCGGCATCTACGCGCGCTGCTTCTGCGTGCCCTCGGTCGGCGGGCGCCGGCACTGATCCTGCAGGGCTGACATGGGCGTCTTCCGCGACGCGGGCGTCCGCCTGTATTACCGCGAAGCCGGCCGTGGCACGCCGCTGGTGCTGCTGCACGGACTCGGTTCCAGCAGCGAGGACTGGGAGAACCAGATCCCGGCCTTTGCACGGCATTTCCGCGTGATCGCGCCGGACCTGCGCGGGCACGGCGCCAGCGACCGCAGCGGCGACTACGGCGTCGAGCGATTCGCGCGCGACACCTGGGCGCTGCTCGACCATCTCGGGGTGGCGCAGCCGCTGCTGCTCGGCTACTCGATGGGCGGAGCGGTGGCGATGCAGATGGCGCTGGATCGTCCGGGGCGCGTGCCGCGCCTGGTGCTGGCCAACACGCTGCCGAGCTTCCGCACCGACACGCTGGCCAAGCGCTGGATGCTCTGGTCGCGCCTGCTGATGATGAGCTGGGTCGGCCCGCGCGGGCTCGCCGAGGTGATGGCGCGGCGGCTGTTCCCGCGGCCGGACCAGGCGCGGCTGCGCGAGAAGATCGCCAGGCGCAATGCGCAGAACGACAAGAACGTGTACCTGCAGTCGGTGCGCGCGCTGACGCGCTGGTCGGTGACGGAGCGGCTGCAGCAGCTGTCCATGCCGGTGCTGGTGCTGGCGGCCGAGCAGGATTACTTCGAGGCGCCGGCGACGGCGCAATTCGTGGCGACGCTGCGCGACTCGCGCGCGATCACGTTCCCCGGCACCCGGCATGGGCTGCCGCTGGAGCAGCCCGAAGCCTTCAACGCCGCGGTGCTGGAGTTCCTGGGCGTGGCACTGCCGCGAGCAGCGCCTGCCGCCAGCGTTCCAGCCGCAATGCCTGGTTCGTGAACACGTAGTCCACGCCCCGGGCGATCTCGCGGTGCAGCACCGCGCGCGAGCGCGGGAATCCGCAGCCGATGCACTGGCCGGCCGCGTGGTGCCGGCCGATGGCCGCCCGCGACAGCAGCGCGTAATGCGTGGAAAAGCCTCCGCGTCGCGCCGCCAGTGCCTCCGCGCCGAGCGGCGCGGCATCGAAGCGCGCGACGCTCATCGTGCGCTCCGCGGGCAGCGACGGCAGATGCCGGAACAGCGCCGGCTGCAGGCTCAGCACGTGGCAGCGGCCCGTACCCAGCGCCGGTGCCAGCGCCTCCGCCAGGCGCCGGTCCTGCAGCGGCGGGTCCGGGTACGGCTCGGGTTTCACCTCGATCATGAGATGGAACTCGTCCGCGTACCGCCGCACCAGCTCGGCCAGCAGCGGGATCTCCGGACGCCGCGCGCGCAGCTCGTCGGCCGTGAGGCTGCGCAGTGGCGTCGCGTCGCCGTGCAGCCGGCCGAGGTCCGCGTCGTGGTAGACCACCGGTACCAGGTCCGCGGTCCAGCGCACGTCGCACTCGAGCGCGTGGACGCCGGTGCCGCGCAGCCGGTCGAAGGCGGCGAAGGTGTTCTCGAACACCGTGCGGTCGTCGCGCTCGCCGCGGTGCGAGACGATGCGGGTGCGGGCCGCTTGCGCGGGCGTGACGGATGCCAGCGGACGCAGCGCGTACAGCGCGTCGGTCGCGGCGAGCAAAGCCTGGTCGAGCCAGACCGCCAAGGGGCTATTTCGGCGAGCGCTTGTTGCGCGGCGCTTCTTCGAATGCGTCGACGTCGTCGACGAAGCGCATGGAGATGTCCACCGCCTGCACGTGCTTGGTGATGCCGCCGACCGAGATGCGATCCACGCCGGTGTCGGCGATGGCGCGCACGTTGTTGAGGTTCACGCCGCCGGACGCTTCCAGCACGGTCTGCGCCTTGTTGAAGCGCCGGTACTCGCGCGCCATCGCCACCGCCTTGCTGAGCAGGTGCGTCGGGAAGTCGTCCAGCAGCAGCAGGTCCACCTTGGCATCGAGCCCGGCCTGCACCTCGCCGAGGTTCTCCGCCTCCAGCATGAGCGGCACGCCGGCCTTGAGCGCGCGGGCGCGCTCGACCGCCTCCGTCAGCGAGCCCGCCGCGGCGATGTGGTTTTCCTTGATGAGGATGGCGTCGTACAGGCCGAAGCGGTGGTTGTCGCCGCCGCCGCAGACCACCGCGTACTTCTGCGCTGCGCGCAGGCCGGGCACGGTCTTGCGCGTGTCCACGATCTTCACCGGCGTGCCGCGCACGCGCTCGACGAACTTGCGCGTCAGCGTCGCGGTGCCGGAAAGCGTCTGCAGGAAGTTCAGGGCGGTGCGCTCGCCGGTGAGCAACGGCCGCGCCGGGCCGCGCAGCACGCAGAGCCGCTGCTCGGCGCGGACCGAGGCGCCGTCGGCGGCGTCCCACTCGACCTTTACCTTGTCGCTGAGCTGCGCGAAGACCTGCTCGAACCAGGCGCAGCCGCAGAGGACGGCCGCCTCGCGCGCCACGATCACCGCCTGTACTTCGGCGTCCTTGGGCACCAGCCGCGCGGTCACGTCCCCGGCGCCGACGTCCTCGGCCAGCGCGCGCCGCACGCTGTCGGCAAGGTCGTCCGGAAGCTTCGGCCCTTTCAGCGGCATCGCGGCGATTGTTGCACGGCTCATGCGAGGCGCGACGAGGATTTCCACGCGCCGATGGTGCTGGCGGTTCC
The DNA here is from genome assembly GCA_035526525.1 of Binatia bacterium. Taxonomy (GTDB): domain Bacteria; phylum Pseudomonadota; class Gammaproteobacteria; order Nevskiales; family Nevskiaceae; genus JACPFV01. The sequence goes on along the minus strand of DATLCG010000058.1, from coordinate 1,957 downwards.
GGCGGGACCGGCCGCGCCGCCGGCGGGCTGCATCAGCAGTTCGAGCAGCGCCTTCTGCGCGTGCAGGCGATTCTCCGCCTCCTGCCACACCGCGCTCTGGCGGCCGTCGATGACGTCGGCGGCGACTTCCTCGCCGCGATGCGCCGGCAGGCAATGCATGAACAGCGCGTCGCGTCGGGCCATCTGCATCAGCCCCGCGTTGACCTGGTACGGGCCCAGCGCGGCGTGGCGCCGCTCCTTTTCCTCCTCCTGGCCCATGCTGGTCCAGACATCGGTGACGACGAGATCGGCGTTCTCCACCGCGAACCGCGGGTCGCGCTGGATCTCGACGTGCGGCGCCGCTTGCGCCACCAGCTTCGGATCCGGATCGAAGCCCTCGGGGCAGCCGATGCGCAGGGTAAAGCCCATCAGGCGCGCGGCCTCGACCCAGGAATTGCAGACGTTGTTGCCGTCGCCGAGCCAGGCCACGGTCTTGCGCGCGATGTCGCCGCGCTGCTCGGTGAAGGTCTGCAGGTCCGCCAGCAGCTGGCAGGGGTGATGCAGCTCGGACAGGCCGTTGATCACGGGCACGCGCGAGTAGCGCGCGACCTGCTCCTGCTCGGCCTGCGAGTCGTTGCGGATCATGATGCCGTCGCACATGGACGAGATCACGCGCGCGGTGTCGGCCAGCGGCTCGCCACGGCCGAGCTGGATGTCACGCGGCGACAGGAACAGCGCATGCCCGCCGAGCTGCGCCATGGCGACCTCGAATGACACGCGCGTGCGGGTGGAGGCCTTGGCGAAGATCATCGCCAGCGTGCGGCCGGCGAGGGGCTTGTGCGCGGAGTGGCGATTGGCCTTCAGCTCGATGGCGCGCGCGATCAGGCCGCGCAGCTCGGCGGGTCCGAGGTCCGAGAGCTTCAGGAAATGGCGGACTTTCTGCTGGGCGGGCTGCAGCTGCATGAGGGGCCCCACAAAGAAATCAGCCCGGCGCGCGCCGGGCTGGAAGGTTCCGCGGCCGCCCTAGAAAGGCAGGCCGTGCGCCGAGGCGACCATGAACAGCAGCATGGGCAGCGACAGCAGGGTGTTGGTGCGCGAGGCGAGGAACGCGCGGCGGCGAGCCTTCGCCTTCTCGTCGTCGGTGGCGGGCGCCAGGCCCAGCACCTTCTTCTGGTTGGGCCAGATCAGGACCCACACGTTGAACAGCATGATGGTGCCGAGCCACGCGCCGATGCCGATGGCGTTGTGGTGCGGGGGCAGCACGCCGGCCATGCCGAAGGTGAACGCGCCGAGCAGCCAGCCCGCGCGCCACAGGTAGAACGCGCCCGACAGCCAGGTGACCAGTGCGGCCCAGCGGAACCACAGCAGCGCACGCGGCGCGACGTACTTCGACACGCCCGCGCCGCCCGGGCCGCCCTTGTCGGCGGCGGCCTCGGCCAGCGCCGGCACCTGCACGAAATTGAAGTAGTAGAGCAGGCCGATCCAGGCCACGCCGGCGCCGATGTGCAGCCAGCGCGCGAGCGTGGGCACGCTCAAACCGTTGTGCTCCGCGACCAGCGCCGCGAGCGCCAGCGCGAGCACCACGCCGCCGATCAGGGTTCCCTTGATGGTGTCCAGCGGATTCATCGGTCTCTCCGTCGAATCGCCCTTGTGAATCGGGCATTTAGCGGCGGCGACTATACGGCAAGGCTGCGGCGGCGTTCAATCGCTCGGGGGCTATAATGCGCGCCCTTTCTGGACGCCCGAGATTCTCCGCGACGCCATGGACGCCCTCGAACGCATCAAGAAGCAGGTGAGCGACAACCCGATCATCCTTTACATGAAGGGCACGCCCGATTTCCCGCAGTGCGGCTTCTCCGCGCGCGCGGTGCAGGCCATCAAGTCGTGCGGCGTCGAGTTCGCCTTCGTCAACATCTACGAGGACGAGGAGATCTACCGCGCGCTGCCCAAGTTCGCGAACTGGCCGACGTTTCCGCAG
>DATLCG010000040.1:0-20240 GCA_035526525.1 Binatia bacterium | reverse complement strand
CAGCAGCGCGCCGATCTCGCCGGCCTCGAGCAGGTCCGACAGCGACTGCTTCACGTCGTGAGCCGAGTCCTGGAAGCTGATCAGGCTGATGCCCGACATCTCCGGCAGGTGCTTGACCGCCTCGACCTCCGCCTTCACGCGCTCGCCGACGTCGACCAGGTTGGCGCCGGTTTCCTTGAACACGTCCAGGCCTACCGCGTTGCGCAGGTTGAGGTGGCGCCCGAAGGTCAGCTCCGGCTGCGCGTAGCGCACGTCGGCGATGTCGCGCAGGCGCAGGCCGCTGCGCGAGATCACCAGGTCGGCGACGTCGTCGACGCGCGCGAAGCGCCCTTCCGGCTTGACGTAATAGCGCTTGCCCGAATCGATCAGGTCACCGGCCGTGATCGAGAAGTTCGCCTTCTGCAGCATCTCGGCGAGCGAGCGCATGTCGACGCCGTGCTCGGCGACGCGGTCGGCGGCGAGCTCGACGCGGATCTGCTTGGGCGACACGCCGTAGAGCTCGACGTGCGCGACGCCCGGCAGCCGCTCGAGGCGGCGCTTCAGGTTGCGGTTGAGCATGTCGTACGCGCCCGAAAGGTCGCGCTCCGCCGACACGCGCAGCGTCAGGATCGGGATCGACCCCGCCGCGAACTTCTGCACCTGGATGCGCTCGAGGTCGGCGGGCAGCTGGGCGCGGATCGCGTCGATCTTGTCGCGCGCCTCGACGCCCTTGACCGCCATGTCCTCGCCGATCTTGAAGCGGATCTCGATGTCGGCGCCGCTGTCGCGCGAGGTGGACGACATGTGCTCGATGCCGGACAGCGTCGCCAGCGCCTCCTCGATCGGCCGGGTGATGCGCCGCTCCACTTCCTCGGGCGTCGAGTTGCGGTACGGCACGTTGATGTTGAGCCCGGGAAACTCGATGTCCGGGAACAGCTCCAGCCGCAGCCGCGCGCCGCCCATCAGGCCGATGAGCGTCACGCACAGGAAGAACATGCAGACCGTGACCGGGCGCTTGAGCGAGATCTCGGTGATGTTCATGGGCGCCGCCGTGTCATCCCGGACATGACAGGAGGATCATTCCTGCACGGCCGGCCGCAGCTCGGCCGCCGGCTCGTCCCGGTCCAGCAGCGTGTAGATCACCGGGATCACCACCAGCGTGAGGATCGTCGACACCAGCAGGCCGCCGATCACGGTGATCGCCATCGGCGCCCGCACTTCCGCGCCCTCGCCGCCGCCGATCGCCATCGGCAGCAGGCCGAGGATCGCGGTCAGCGTGGTCATCAGGATCGGGCGCAGGCGCGCGCGGCCGCCTTCGAGCAGCGCGCGCGTGCGGTCCATGCCTTCGTCACGCAGCCGGTTGACGAGGTCGATCAGCACGATGCCGTTCTTCACCACGATGCCGGCGAGCATGATCATGCCGATCAGCGCGATGACGTTGATCACCGAGTTCGTCAGGTACAGCGCCAGGATCGCGCCGATGCCCGCCAGCGGAATCGTGAACAGGATGACGAACGGGTGCACCAGCGACTCGAACTCGCTGGCCATCACCAGGTAGACCAGGAACACCGCCAGCGCCAGCGCCAGCTGCAGCGAGCGGAACGACACCTTCATTTCCTGGCTCTGCCCGGCGACCTCGGCGGTGACGCCGGGTGGCAGCGCGACGTGGCCGATCGTCTCTTTCAGGTCGGTCACCGCCTCGCCCAGGTCGCCGTAGACCAGGTTCGCCGACAGCACCACCACGCGCTGCTGGTCGGCGCGGCGGATCTCGCTCGGGCCGCTGCGCTGCGCCACTTCGGCCACCGCCTGCAGCGTGACCGGATGCGTGCTGTCCGGGTTGATGACCAGGTTGCGGATCGCCTCGACGTTGTGGCGGTCGCTCTCGCCCGCGCGCACCAGCACGTCGATCTCGCGGTCCTCCAGGCGGTAGCGCGTCGCCACGGTGCCCTGCACCGCGCGCGCCACGCGCGAGGCGAGGTCGGCCGTGTTGAGGTTGAGCGCGGCGGCGCGCTCCTGGTCGAACACGACCTGCAACTCGGGATGTCCGGGCTTCAGCGTCGTCGCGACTTCGGTGTATCGGTCGGAGGCCAGCATGCGCGCGCGCACCTGGTCGGCGACGCGGCCGATGCCCTCGAGATCGTAGCCGGCGATCTCCACTTCCAGCGGCGTCTTCAGCGTGAACAGCGTCGGGCGCGTGAAGCGGTAGCTCACGCCGGGCATGGCGTCGAGCGGCTGGCGCAGCTGCCCGATCAGCGCCGCTTCCTGGTCGTAGGCGCCGGGCTGCAGCGCCAGGTTCAGCACGCCGAAGCTCTCGCCGCCGGTTTCGGCGGAGGCATCCAGCCGGTTGCCGGTGCCCGCGACCGAATAGTTGGCGGCGACCGCGGCCTGCCCGTGCATGCGCGCCGACAGCTTCTGCAGGACCTCGTCGGTGCGCTCGAGCGGCGTGCCGGGCGCGAGCGTGATCTCCGTGCGGAACTCGCCCTGCGTGAACGGCGGCAGCAGCTCGACGCCGATGCGCGTGAGCAGCAGCAGCGACAGTCCGAACATCAGCGCCGCGGTGCCGAGCACCGGACCCCGGTGCGCGAGCGACCACTCGAGCAGCGGCACGTAGCGGTTCTCCAGCTTCTGGTACCCGCGCTGCCACGCCGCCGCGGCAGGCCGCAGGACGAAGCCGAGCGCCCAGGCCAGCCCGCCGAACACCCACAGCAGCGGCCGGATCACCCACGGCACCAGCAGCTCGAACACGAAATGGCGCGCGGCGCCGAGGAACCACGCCAGCGCCCGCGCCACCGGGCGCAGCGGCCGCAGCCACGGCCCGAACGTCGGCAGGTGCTTCGACGGCGGCGGCAGCGGTGCGCCCATCACCTCGCCGCGCGAGCGCGCCGGCCGCGCCGGTACCAGCAGCGTCGTGCGCGCTTCGCGCGCCACCAGCATCGGCGTCACGGTGAACGAGACGATCAGCGAGAAGATCAGCGAGCCGGTGACGACCAGCGCCTGGTCGGCGAACAGCTGGCCGGCGATGCCCTGCACGAACACCATCGGGAAGAACACCGCGACCGTGGTGAGCGTGGAGGCGGTGACCGCCGCGACCACCTCGCGCGCCCCGGTGACGGTGGCCTGGCCGAGCGGCATGCCCTGCTCGTGCTTGCGCGTGATGTTCTCGAGCACCACGATCGCGTCGTCCACCAGCAGGCCGATGGCCAGCGCGATGCCGCCCAGCGACATGATGTTGAGCGACACGCCGGCGCCGTACATGACGTTGAAGGTGGCGATGACCGAGATCGGGATCGCCACGCCGATCACCGCGGTGATCCAGGCGTTGCGCAGGAACAGGTACAGCACCAGGATCGCCAGCAGGCCGCCTTCGATCGCGGCGTGCATCACCTCGCGGATCGCCTGCTGGATGAACACCGACTGGTCGTACAGCGTGGTCAGCGCGAGATCGCCCGGCAGCGCCTTGCGCACGGTCTCGGCCCGCGCCAGCGCCGCCTTGGCCACGGTCACGGCGTTGGAATCGCCTTCCTTGTAGAGCGCGATCTCCACCGCTTCCTGGCCGTCGATGCGGATGATGGCCTCGCGCTCCCGGAATCCGGAGTGCACCTCGGCGACGTCGCGCACGTAGACCGGGCGGCCGTCGCGCGTCGCCACCACGGTGTCGCGGATCTCGTCGAGGTTCTTGAACTGGTTGAGCGTGCGCACCAGGTAGGACAGCGTGCCCTCGTCGACGCGGCCGCCGGAGATGTTGGCGTTCTCCGCCGACAGGCGCGCGGCCACGGTCTCCAGCGTCAGGTTCAGCTGCGACAGCTTGGCGAGGTCGGCCAGCACCTGGACCTGGTCTTCGAGGCCGCCGCTGATCTTGACCGCGGCCACGCCGGGCACGCCTTCGAGCATCTTCTGCACCTGCTGCTCGGCGACGCGGCGCAGGCGCTTGAGGTCCGCGTCGCGGGCCTTCGCGGCGCCCTGCTTCAGCGACAGGCCCAGGCGCACGATCGGGTCCTGCGACGGATCGAAGCGCAGCACGATCGGGCGCTGCGCCTCCTTCGGCAGCACCAGTGCATCGAGCTTCTCGCGCACGTCGAGCACCGCGAAGTCCATCTTGGTGCCCCAGTTGAACTCCAGGGTCACGTCGCTGCGCCCGGCCTGCGACACCGAGCGCACCTGGCGCACGTTCTTGATGACGCCGAGCGCCTCTTCCACCGGCTTCGACAGCAGCGTCTCGATCTCGGTCGGTGCGGCGCCCGGCAGCTCGCTGCGGACGGTGAGCGTCGGGTAGGACAGGTTCGGCAGCAGCGTCACCTCGAGCCGCGACAGCGACACGAAGCCGAACAGCAGCACCGCCAGGGTCAGCATCGAAATGGCGACCGGCCGACGGGTCGCCAGCTCGATGATGTTCATCGGAACACCGGGTAGCCGGGCGTGGAGGCAACGGGCAGGGCTTGGGCGGGCGGCCGCGCGCGGCGGCGCGGCGGCGCCAGCAGCAGCCACAGCAGCAGCGCCGGCAGCAGCAGGGGCGCGCCGGCCACCAGCAGCGCGAGGCCGGCCGCGCCCAGACCGAGCACTGCGGCCAGGCCCGCCGCGCCCGCCGCCAGCGCCACGCCGAGCAGCACGAGCGCGAGCACCGGCACCAGCGCGACGCCGACGAGCACGATCACGGCCAGTGCCTGCGGCCCTTCGATCGTGCGGCCGTGCAGCTCCACGGCCAGGTCCGCCGGATCAGTCCACTGCAGTGCGACGACGAACACCGCGGCCGCGACCAGGCCGCCGAGCGCCAGCCACCAGAGCGGGCTCTTGCGGCGCATGCGGCTCACTTGTTGGCCATCGCCGCGGCGGGCGCGCTCGACGATCCGCTCGGACCCGCGTTCACGACTTCCACGCGGCCGTCGTCCTTGAGGTTCGCCTGCCCCGTGACCACGACCTGGTCGCCGGCCTTCAGGCCCTCGAGCACCTCGAAGTAGCCTGCGTCGGCGTAGCCGGTGCGGATCGCGCGGCGGTGCGCCTTGTTCTGCGCGACCACGAACACGGCCTGCGCCGCGTCCTCCGTGAGCACCGCGTCCTTCGGCACCAGCACCGCGGTGTCGCGGCGGTCGTAGAGAACCTCGACGCGGCCGAACATGCCGGGCTTGAGCTCCGGCTGTCCCGGCTGCATCGCCACGGTCACCTTGACCGTGCCCGACTGCGCGTCCACCACCGGGTTGACGCGCAGGATCGCGCCCTTGAAGACCTTGTCCGGCCATGCGTCGACCTGCAGCGTCGCCGGCTGTGCCGCGGCCAGCTTGTGGATGTCGCGCTCGGGCACGTAGATGGATGCCCGCAGCCGGTCCATGCGCGTGACGCGGAACGTCTGGTTGCCGGGCGCGATGGTGTTGCCCGCCTTGATGAAGCGCGCCGACACCACGCCGGCGATCGGCGCGCGGATCTCGGATTCGTCCAGCGTCAGCTTCGCCAGGTGGTAAGCCGCCTGGGCCGACTCCAGCGCGAAGCGCGACTGGTCGTAGAGATCCTTGCTGATGAGGTTCTTCTCGAAGATGCGCGTGTTGCGGTCGTGCGCTTCCTGGGCCTTGTCGGCGTCGGCCTTGGCGCGCGCGACCTCGAGCTTCAGGCGCTCGGTTTCCATTCGCGCGAGCACCTGCCCGGCGGCGACGCGCTGGCCTTCCTCGGCCAGCACCTGCTGGATCACGCCGCCGGTCTTGGCGTTGACGGTGGCTTCGTCCTCCGCTTCGAGCGTGGCGGTGCCGCGATAGGCCGCGTCGATCGCGCCCACCTTGACCGGCGCGGTCTCCACGGGCACGGCGGCCTCTTCCTTCTTCTGTTCGGCCTTCTTGTCGTCGCAGCCTGCGAGAAGGGCGAGCGCGAGAATCACGCCGGCGGCGCGGGCGAGAGCGGGTTTCATGGGTGCGGGTCCACGAGTGAGGACGTCCGATCCCCCGGACGTCTGAAGGGGTGCGAGTTTACTGGGCGCAGCGCGCGGCGGCGCCTGCGGATCCGGCGCCTGACGCGGGCGCACGGCCGGGAGCCGAGGTGCGCAGCATGGCGCCGGGCCGTGACGCGACGGCGCCACCGGTGGGCAGCGCCCTCACCTGCGCAAGCTCGCCGCGGATCGCGTGCAAAGCCTGGTCGCCCTGCAGCGCGATGACGTAGGCGAGCTCGAGGTTGGCGGCGCGGGCCTGGGCCAGCGGCGACAGCAGCAGGGCAGCGGCGAGAACGGCGGTCATCTTCTTGTTCATGTTGATCTCCTGTGTTCTGCGACGGCTCGACTCGCTTGTCTCAAGCGGCGTGCCAAGCCTCGCGAAACTGCAACTGATTGATTTGGTTGGCTCGGAGCCCGCGGCCTGCAAGGCCGCACTGCGACTTTCACCTGTCGCGACCAAACTCTGGCGAAAACGACGACCCGCGTAGCCGGCTTCGCCAATCTGGTAGCTCCGAGCCTGTATCGAAAGATGCGGCATGCCCAAAAAGGGTTGCTTCGGGAAAGCGCGGCGGGCTCTGCGCTAGGATTGCCGCCCCTTTGCATCCGGCAGGCCCATGCAGATCGCTGCGCAGAAAGTCGTCTCCATCGAATACACCCTGAAGAACGCCAGCGGCGAAGTGCTCGACTCCTCCGTGGGTCATGGCCCGCTGGCCTACATCCACGGCAACGGCAACATCGTTCCGGGCCTGGAGAAGGCACTCGAGGGCAAGCGGGCGGGCGACAAGGTGAGCGTGTCGGTGCCGCCGGAGCAGGGCTATGGCGTGCGCGACGAATCGCTGGTGCAGCAGGTGCCGCGCCGTGCGTTCGGCGGCGTGAAGGATCTGCAGCCCGGCATGCAGTTCCAGGCCGGCGGGCCCAGCGGGCCGAGCGTCGTCAGCGTGGTCCGCGTGCAGGGCGACATGGTGACGGTGGACGGCAACCACGCGCTGGCGGGCGAAACGCTCAACTTCGAAGTGGAAGTGAAGGACGTCCGCGACGCCACGCACGAGGAAGTGATGCACGGCCACGTCCACGGGCCGGGCGGGCACGAGCACTGATGCCGGGCCGCGCGGCTCCGCGCTGAAGCCGGTTCAGCGCTTCGACGGCGGCGGCAGCGCCACGAAGCGGCGGTCCCACTCGTCGAGCTCGGCGACCAGCCGCAGGTCCTGCCACAGCACGAAGGGCTTGGTCTGCAGGTTGCGGCCGACGTCGGTGCCGGCGAAATCCACGTTGGTGGCCACGCGCAGCGCGCCCATGACCTGCTCGGCGCGGCCGGCCCGGTCGCGCTTGAGCCGGCGGTCCGAGGCGTGCAGGCGGTCGGCGTACGGGTCCGCTTCCCCCGGCACGAACTGGGCCTCGTACAGCCGGTCGTTGAAGAACTCGAGCGTGAGCACGCCCTCGGTGCCCAGGTGCAGGTACTTCGCCGCGACCAGCGTGTCGCGATCGTGCGGCGGGTACTTGGAGCTGGGCGTGGCGTGGCGCTGCTCGACCTTGTATTCGGCCTTCGCCGCGTCCAGGCGCGCGCGCACCGCCTCCAGGCTGTCGTAGCTGCGCAGGCCGCCCAGCATCGGCACCGGATCTGCGGCGTGGCCGGTGAAGCGCTCGGTCTCGGCATGCGGCACCGGCAGGACGTAGGTCTTCACCGTCCACGTCACCGAGAACACGGCGGCCGCGACGCCGCCGATGGCCAGCCAGCGCAACGGCTTCCATTTCTTCCACCAGCCCGGTGCGTCCAGCCAGTGCGACTCGTTCCTGCGGCGCGCCACGACGATCCCCTGAATCCCGAACCCCGCCCCTATCCTACCGTGCGTCGTGCGGCGCTCCGGCCACCTCGACGTCGGCCGCGAGCGGCAGGTGATCGGACAGGGGATGCGGCAACGCGCGCACGTCGCGAAGCGCCACCTGCGGCGAAGCCAGGATGTGGTCGATGTCGCGCGTCGGACGCCAGCTGGGGAAGGTCGGCGGGCACGTGTCGGCGGCGCGCAGACCGGCGCGGCGCAGGCCCGCATGGTCGTGCAGCGCGGTGCAGTCGCAATTGAGGTCGCCCATCAGCACGGTCGGCACGCCGGGGGACACCAGCGTGCAGAGGAATTCGAGCTGCCGCTCCTGCGAGCGCCGGCCGAGCGACAGGTGCGTCACCAGCAGCGTGAGGCCGCCGGCATCGTCGCCGAGCGTCACGCGCAGCGCGCGTCGCCCGGGGATGGGAGTGGGCAGCGCGTAATCCTCGATCCGCTGGGGACGGAAGCGGCTGAGGAAGCCGTGGCTGTGCTGCGCCAGCGGTCCCCAGTTGCGCGTGACCGTGTCGCCCCAGTGCGGGAAGCCGGCGGCGTGGGCGAGGTACTCGATCTGGTTGATGGAGCGCGTCCGCAGCGAGCCGCGGTCCGCTTCCTGCACCGCGACGAAATCGAATCCCCGCGCCACCTGCGCGATGCGATCCAGGGTCGGGTGCATGTCGTCGCCCGGCAGGGCGTGCCGCCACGCGCGCGTGAGGTAATGGGCGTAATGGGCGTGCTGCGTCGCGATCTGGATGTTGTACGACAGCAGCCGCAGGCGAACGGGACTCATCCCCGGATTCTAGTTTTGCGGCGCGCGCGCGTCCGTGACGCGCTCAGTCTTCCGGCTCGTACGCCAGGTTCGGCGCCAGCCATCTTTCCGCCGTCTTCAGGTCCCAGCCCTTGCGCCGTGCGTAGTCGGCGACCTGGTCCTGCTGGATGCGCCCGACCACGAAGTACTGCGCCTGGGGATGCGAGAAGTACCAGCCGGACACCGCAGCGGCCGGCCACATGGCGAAACTTTCGGTCAGCCGGATGCCGGCGTTGCGCTCGGGATCGAGCAGCTGCCACAGCGTGCCCTTCTCCGTGTGCTCGGGACATGCGGGATACCCGGGCGCCGGGCGGATCCCGGCGTACTTCTCGTCGATCAGCGCGTCGTTGCCGAGCGCCTCGCCCGCGGCGTAGCCCCACAGCTCCTTGCGCACGCGCTGGTGCAGGAATTCGGCGAAGGCTTCGGCGAGGCGATCCGCCAGCGACTCCAGCAGGATCGCGCTGTAGTCGTCGTTCGCGCGCTTGAACTCCGCCGCCTTCTCGGCGCAGCCGATGCCGGCGGTCACCGCGAAGCCGCCGACGAAATCGGGCAGGCCGCCGTGCTTCGGGGCGATGTAGTCGGCGAGGCAGCGGTTCGGCACGCCGGCGCGATGCTCGCCCTGCTGGCGCAGGTGGCGCAGCGTCTGCAGCACCCGCGTGCGCGTGTCGTCCGCATAGACCTCGATGTCGTCGCCGGCCGCGTTGGCCGGGAACAGGCCGCAGACGCCGCGCAGCCCGAGCCAGCGCTCGCGCTCGATGCGGTCGAGCATCGCCTGCGCGTCGGCAAACAGCTTGCGCGCGGCCTCGCCGGACGCCGGGTTGTGCAGCAGGTCGGGATAGCGTCCCTTCAGCTCCCAGGAGATGAAGAACGGCTGCCAGTCGATGTAGGGGCGAAGCGTGGCCACGCCGACGTCGTCGACGGCGATCACGCCGGTGCGCCGGGGCTGCGGCGGCACATATCCGGTCCAGTCGATGCGGCTGGCGTTGGCGCGCGCGGCGGCCAGCGGCAGCATCCGCTCCTGCGCGTGCTTCTGCGCATGGCGTTCGCGGATCGCGTCGTATTCCTTTCTCGTCTCCGCGGCGAGCGCCGCGCGCGGCGCGGCCGTCAGCAGCGCCGAGGCCACCGGCACCGAGCGCGAGGCGTCCTTCACCCAGATCACCGGGCCGCCGTATTGCGGCGCGATCTTCACCGCCGTGTGCGCCCGCGAGGTCGTGGCGCCGCCGATCAGGAGCGGCAGGTCGAGCCCGACCCGCTGCATCTCCTTCGCGAAGTGCACCATCTCGTCGAGCGAAGGCGTGATCAGGCCGGACAGCCCGATCAGGTCGGCCTGCACTTCCCTGGCCTTCTCCAGGATCTTCTGCGCCGGCACCATGACGCCCAGGTCGTGCACCTCGAAGTTGTTGCACTGGAGCACGACGCCGACGATGTTCTTGCCGATGTCGTGCACGTCGCCCTTCACCGTCGCCATGACGATGCGGCCCACGGCGCGCGCGGCCTCGCCCTCCTTGCGCTCCGCCTTGATGAACGGCTCGAGGTACGCGACCGCCTTCTTCATCACCCGCGCCGACTTCACCACCTGCGGCAGGAACATCTTGCCGGCGCCGAACAGGTCGCCGACCACGTTCATGCCGTCCATCAGCGGCCCTTCGATGAGCTCGATCGGGCGGCCGCCGCGCGCGGAGATCTCGCGCCGCACCTCCTCGGTGTCCTGCTCGACGAACGCATCGATGCCCTTGACCAGGGCGTGCTTCAGCCGCTCGGCGGCGGGCAGCGCGCGCCATGCATCCTCGGTCTCGCGCTTGCCGCTGCCCGCTTCCCGGGTCTTCTGCCGCTCGGCGATCTCGATCAGGCGCTCGGTCGCGTCGGCACGGCGATTCAGCAAGACGTCCTCGATGCGCGTGCGCAGCTCGGCGTCGATCTCCCCGTACACCGGCAGGGCGCCGGCATTGACGATGCCCATGTCCATGCCGGCCTGGCGCGCGTAATCGAGGAAGACGGCGTGGATCGCTTCCCGCACCGGGTTGTTGCCGCGGAAGGAGAACGAGACGTTGCTGACGCCGCCCGAGACGCGGGCACCGGCCAGGTGCTGCTTGATCCAGCGCGTGGCCCCGATGAAGTCCACGCCGTAGGCGGCGTGCTCGGCCAGGCCGGTGGCGACCGCGAAGATGTTCGGGTCGAAGACGATGTCGTGCGGCGCAAAGCCGGCGCGCTGCGTCAGCAGGCGGAATGCGCGCTCGCACACCGCCGTGCGGCGCGCCAGCGTGTCGGCCTGGCCCTGCTCGTCGAACGCCATCACCACGACGGCCGCGCCGTAGCGGCGGCAGGCTTCCGCCTGCGCGAGGAATTTCTCCTCGCCTTCCTTCAGCGAGATCGAGTTCACGATCGGCCGGCCCTGCACGCACTTCAGCCCGGCCTCGATCACCTCCCACTTGGAGGAGTCGATCATCAGCGGCACCCGGGCGATGTCGGGCTCGGCGGCGATGAGCTGGAGAAAGCGCGTCATCGCGGCGGGGCCGTCGATCATGCCCTCGTCCATGTTGACGTCCAGGATCTGCGCGCCGGCGTCGACCTGCTGGCGCGCGACCGCCAGCGCGCTGGCGTAGTCCCCGGACTTGATCAGCTCCCGGAATTTCGCCGAGCCGGTGATGTTGGTGCGCTCGCCGACGTTGACGAAGTTCAGCTCGGGCGTGACGTTCAGCGGCTCCAGTCCGGCGAGGCGCAGCGCCGCCGGGCGCGACGCCGCCACGCGCGGCGCCTTGCCGCGCACGTGTCGCACGACGTGGGCGATGTGCTCGGGCGTGGTGCCGCAGCAGCCGCCGACGAGGTTGACGAAGCCCGCCGCGGCGAAGTCCTCGAGGATGCAGGCGGTGTCGTGGGGCTTCTCGTCGTACTCGCCGAATGCGTTCGGCAATCCGGCGTTCGGGTAGCACGAGACGTGGCAGTCGGCGATGCGCGCCAGTTCCTCGATGTAGGGCCGCATCTCGCGGCCGCCGAGCGCGCAGTTCAGGCCCACGGCGAAGGGCCGCGCGTGGCGGATCGAGTTCCAGAAGGCCTCGACCGTCTGGCCCGACAGCGTGCGGCCCGACGCGTCGGTGATCGTTCCCGACACGATGATCGGCAGGCGCGTGCCTTTCTCGTCGAACACCTGCTCGAGCGCGAAGATCGCAGCCTTGGCGTTGAGCGTGTCGAACACGGTCTCGATCACCAGCAACTGCGCGCCGCCGTCCATCAGGCCGCGCGTCTGCTCGGAGTACGCCGACACCAACTCGTCGAAGGTGACGTTGCGCTTGCCCGGATCGTTCACGTCCGGGCTGATGCTGGCGGTGCGGTTGGTGGGCCCGAGCGCGCCGGCGACGAAGCGCGGCTGCTCCGGCGTGCGCGCCGTCATCGCCTCGCACTCCAGCCGCGCCAGGCGCGCAGCGTCGCGGTTCATCTCGTAGGCCAGCTCCTCCAGGCCGTAATCCGCCTGCGAGATGCGGTTGGCGTTGAAGGTATTGGTCTCGACGATGTCGGCGCCGGCCTCGAGATACTTGCGGTGGATCTCGCGCACGATCTGCGGCTGCGTCAGCACCAGCAGGTCGTTGTTGCCCTTCAGGTCGCGCGCGTGCTCGCGGAAGCGCGCGGCGCGAAAATCGGCCTCGTCGAGCCCGTAGCCCTGGATCATGGTCCCCATCGCGCCGTCGAGCACGAGAATCCGGCGGCGGACCTCGGCTTCGAGCCGGGCGGCACTGTCCTGCGGCGAGCGGGCGTCGTCGGCCATGGGCCATCCTAGAGCATTATCCGCATATCCGCATAGGCGGATATGCCGATTTCTGCCTTGACGGCCCGTTTCCCGAGCGCGAGCATGGAATTGAACGATCGTTCAACCCCGCGGAGAGAGCGCCATGACGACTGCGGCCCTGCCCGCCCCGGCGTGGACGGACGCCAAGCGCTACCTGTGGCTGCTCGGCATCCTGGTGATGACGCTGCCGGTGGGCGGCTACTTCCTCTACCAGAACACCGGCTGGTCCATTTTCTGGTGGTACGCGCCGCTGTTCGTCTACGGCGTCATTCCCTTCCTCGACTGGGCCATCGGCGAGGACCGCTCGAATCCGCCGGAGTCGGCGGTGCCCTCGCTGGTCCAGGACCGCTATTACCGCTGGGCGGTGTATGCCGCATTGCCGGTGCAGTACGCGACCTTCGTGTGGGGCGCCTGGATGTCGGTCACCGGCGGCCTGGCCTGGCACGAGTGGCTCGGCCTCGCCGTGTCCGTCGGCGGCGTGACCGGCACGTCGATCAACACGGCGCACGAGCTGGGCCACAAGACCGATCCGGTCGAGCGCTGGCTGGCGAAGATCGCGCTGGCGCCGGTTGCCTACGGCCATTTCTATGTCGAGCACAACCGCGGCCACCACGTGCGCGTCGCGACGCCGGAAGATCCGGCGAGCGCCCGCTACGGCGAGACCTTCTGGCAGTTCCTGCCGCGCACCGTGTTCGGCAGCCTGGCGTCGGCCTGGCGCATCGAGAAGGCGCGGCTGGCCCGCGCGGGTCATGGCCCCTGGCACTGGCGCAACGACAACCTGCAGGCCTGGTCGCTGACGGTGCTGCTGTACGGCGCGCTGTCCTTCGCGCTCGGCTGGAAGGTGCTGCCGTTCCTGGCGATCCAGGCCGTCTACGGATTCTCGCTGCTGGAATCGGTGAACTACCTCGAGCACTACGGCCTGGCGCGGCAGAAGCTGCCCGACGGCCGCTACGAGCGCTGCGAGCCGCGGCACTCCTGGAACAGCAATCACACGGTCACGAACCTGTTCCTGTACCACCTGCAGCGGCACTCGGACCACCACGCCAATCCCACGCGCTCGTACCAGGCACTGCGCCACTTCGACGACAGCCCGCAGCTGCCTTCCGGTTACGCGTCGATGGTACTGCTCTCGTATTTCCCGCCGCTGTGGTTCCGCGTGATGGACCCGCGAGTCGTCGCGCATTACGGCGGCGACCTGCGGCGCGCCAACGTGCAGCCGTCCTTGCGCGACAAGTTATCCGGCCGCCTCACTCCCGGGCAGCCGTAGACGTTAAGATTCGCGCCCGGCGGCGCCTCGCGGCGCCGCCGATGTTTTTCCAGCGGGCGAAATCTCCGGGATTCCCATGCGCAAGTGGCGCTGTCTGATCTGCGACTTCGAGTACGACGAGGCCAAGGGCCTGCCCGAAGAGGGCATCGCGCCCGGGACGCGCTGGGAAGACGTGCCGGAGACCTGGACCTGCCCCGACTGCGGCGCGGCCAAGACCGATTTCCAGATGGTCGAGGTCGCGTAGCGCCTTCGACCGGCGGCCTTACGCCGCGGCGGCGTCGAGCTGGTCGTGCAGTGCGGCCAGCTGCTCCGGCACCTGGCGCAGCCAGGCTTCGAACTCCGCTGCCGGCTGCGCCCTGGCGAACAGCCAGCCCTGCTGGCGGATGCAGCGCCGCTCGAGCAGCCACTTCATCTGCTCCACGGTCTCGACGCCTTCGGCCACGACCGTGATGCCGAGCTGCTGCGCCAGCAGCAGCGTGGCTTCGATGATGCGCTCGGCCGTCGCCGAGCGGCCGATCTCGGCGACGAAGCTGCGGTCCACCTTGAGCCGCGTGATCGGCAGCGCCATCAGGTACGACAGCGACGAGTAGCCGATGCCGAAGTCGTCCAGGCAGATGGTGGTGCCGAGCGCGTGCAGGTCGCGGATCACCTGGTGCGTGTCCTGCTCGTGCTGGATGATCGCGGTCTCGGTCAGCTCCGCGATCAGCCGGTGCGCCGGCACGCGCGCCATGGTCAGCCGACGCCGGATGCGGTCAACGGTCACCGGCATCAGCGTGTGCGGCGAAATGTTGAACGACAGCGAAAAGTTGTGGCCGGCGTCGCGCCACGCGCCGAGCTGCTGGGCGGCCAGTTCGAACATGCGGTCGTCCACCAGCGCGATCTGGCCGGTGCGCTCGGCCAGCGGCACGAAGTCCTTGGGCGGCAGCAGCCCGCGCTCGGGGTGGCGCCAGCGCACCAGCGCCTCGCAGGAGATGACCTCGCCGCGCGCCAGGTTGATCACCGGCTCGTAGTACGGCACGAACTCGTCGTGGGCGAGCGCGCGCTCCAGCTCGTGCGCCAGCAGCAGGTCGGCGCGGAAGCTGTCGGCCAGCGCCCGGTCGAACCACGCCGCGCGGCCGTCCTTGCGCGTGCGCGCGCTCGCCAGCGCGGTCTCGGCCGAGGCGAGCAGCGCCGCGGCATCGGCGCCGTCGCCGGGACAGCGGGCCAGCCCGGCGCAGGGCGACACGCG
This sequence comes from Binatia bacterium, assembly GCA_035526525.1. Lineage (GTDB taxonomy): Bacteria > Pseudomonadota > Gammaproteobacteria > Nevskiales > Nevskiaceae > JACPFV01. The sequence continues at coordinate 5,455 of DATLCG010000040.1, read as the reverse complement.
CAGCCGCAGGCTTTCCACGCCGATCGGCTCGGCCAGCGAGGACATCAGGTTCTCGGCCCACATCTCGGTGTCGCGATCGGGCACGCCGGGGACGTAGAAGGCGAAGCGCGTATCGCCGACGCGCGACAGCGCGCGGCCCTCGCCCAGCAGCCCGCCGAGCTTCTGCGACAGCGCCTCCAGGCAGCGATCCGCCACCGCCGGGCCGTGCGCCGAGCTGATCATCGACAGCTGCGTGACTTCCACCAGCACCACGGTCAGCGGGCGCGGCGCGCCCTGCTCGTCCGCCAGCCCCGCAGCGAGCGCCTGCGCGAAGCCCGCCTGGCTGCCGAGTCCCGTGAGCGCGTCGGTGTACGCCAGCCGGTGCACCGCGCGCGTGGCCGCGCCCAGCTCGTCGATGGCGCTGCCGATCTCGGAGAACTCGCCGCCGCGCGGCAGCCGGTCCGGCATCGCGCCCGCGCGCACGGCCTTGATGCCGCGCACCGCGGCGGTCATGGGTCCCACGATCGCGCGCAGCAGGAACGCCGCGTACAGCAGCAGCAGGCCGACGGCGGCGAGCGTCAGCCAGCGCAGGCGCCGGTCCCAGAGCCGCTGCGCCTCGAGCTGTCCCGCGAGCAGCGCCTTGTAGCGCGCGTCCACCGAGTCGAAGGACTCGCGCAGCACCGCGCCGATGCGGATCACGGTGTCGCGCGTTGCCACGATCGCGGCCTGGATTGCCGCAGCGTCGCGACCGCCCTGCAGCGCGCGCAGCGCTTCGGCGCGCTGGCGGTATTCGTCGCTGAGGCGATCCAGCCGTGCGGCCGGTTCGGGCGCGAGCAAGGCGTAGCGGTCGAGGCGCTGGCGGAACGCGTCCCAGGCGGACTGGATCTGTGCGGGCGTGGTCTCGCGATTGAGCACCGCCGCCTGGTAGCCGGTGAAGCCGGTGGCCATCCGGTTCAGGGTCTGGAAGGATTCCTGTTCGTTGCGCAGCGTTTCCAGCCCCTCGCGCTGCTGCTGCACGAACTGGCCGAAGTACAGCGCACCTCCCGCCATCAGCAGGGCGATGGCGCCGAAGCCGGCGAGCAAGCGCAGCCGGATGCTGGAACTAAACTGGCGCATCGATGCCCCATCCCCATAACCCGCGGCGCAGCCCCGCCTGAGCGGGTTCTGGCGCGTCCGCAGACTAGCACTCCACTCCCATGGCCGAACTCGCCCGCCGGCTTGCCCTCCTTGTCCCTGCCGCGCTGATCGCGACGGGATGCGCCGCCACTCGCCTGGCCTACAACAACATGGACTGGGTGGTGGGCTGGCAGCTCAACCGCTACGTCGACCTCGAGCCGCCGCAGAAGGCCCTGTTCGACGAGCGCTTCCAGGCGTTCTGGGCCTGGCACCGGTCCACGCAGCTGAAGCTCTACGCACGCGACCTGCGCGAACTAGCGGCCACCGCAGGCGAGCCCCTGTCCCCCGAGCAGGTCTCGCAGTATTTGATGCGCTCCAGCGAGCACGGCATGCGCGCCCTGCGCGAGGCCACGCCGGACATGGCCGCGGTGCTGAGCTCCATGAGCGACGAGCAGGTGAAGGACATGCTCGACAAGCTCGCCGAGCAGCGCCTCAAGCGGGCGAAGGAAGAATCCGGCCTGGACGCCGACGAGATCGCCGAGCAGGCGCGCGACCAGATGATCAAGAACCTCAAGCGCTGGATCGGCTCGCTCGACAAGCCGCAGAAGCAGCGCGTGGAAGCCTGGTCGAGGCAGCGCCACTACTCCGGCACGATCTGGCAGCAGTACGCGCAGGACTGGAACGCGCTGTTCCGCGCCGTGCTCGCGCATCGCGGCGAGCCGGCATTCGAGCGCGAACTGGGCGAGCTGTTCGCGCATCCGCGGCTGCCGCACGCCAAGGCCATGGCCGAGATGGCCGAGTACAACCGCAAGGTCTGGGTCTCGCTGCTGGCGGACATCTCCGCCAGCCTGTCCGCCGGGCAGCGCCGCCACCTGCAGGAGAAATTGCGGGACCTGGCCGGCGATTTCGACGCGCTCGCCGCGGAGAAAGCGGCGCCCGGCGCGCATCCGGCCGGGGCGCCTCCCGAAAGCTAGCCCTGCGGCCGCGGCGACCATGGGCTAGACTTTTTCGCGCTGCATCACGTCCGCGCGGGGCGGGCGTCACCATCTCGGGTCACCAGGGGAGTCGCCAATGGCGGTGAAGATCGCCGTACCGCGGGAAAACCGTCCCAACGAGCGCCGCGTGGCGCTGGTTCCGGCGGTCGCGGCGCGGCTGAAGAAGCTCGGCGCGGATCTCGCGCTCGAGGCCGGCGCCGGCGATGCCGCGCTGATTCCCGATGCGCTCTACGCCAAGGCCGGCGTCGCGGTCGGCCCCCGCGAGCTGTCGACCGACATCGTGCTCAAGGTGCAGCCGCCCTCGCTCGACGAGGCGCGCGCGCTGCGCGAAGGCTCGGTGCTGCTGTCGTTCGTCTACGCGCATCGCGAGGCCGAACTGGTCAAGGTGCTGCGCGACCGCAAGATCACCTGCTTCGCCATGGAGCTGGTGCCGCGCATCACGCGCGCGCAGGCGATGGACGCGCTGTCCTCGCAGGCGGCGCTGGCCGGCTACTACGGCGCGCTGCTCGGCGCCACGCAGATCGGCCGCATGCTGCCGATGACCACCTTCGCCACCGGCTCGATCCGGCCCGGCACGATCCTGGTCATGGGCGTCGGCGTCGCCGGCCTGTCTGCGATCGCCACGGCGCGGCGCATCGGCGCGCGGGTCGAGGGCTACGACGTGCGTCCCGAAGTGAAGGAGCAGGTCGAGTCGCTCGGCGCCAAGTTCATCGACACCGGCGTCGACGCGCGCGGCCAGGGCGGCTACGCCCGCGAGCTGACGCAGGAAGAGAAGGACAAGATCGCGGCGGTCGTCACCAAGCACATCCAGGCGGCCGACGTGATCATCACCACCGCGGCGATCCCGGGCCGGCCCTCGCCGAAGCTGATCAACAAGGCGCAGGTGGACGGCATGAAGCCCGGCGCCGTGATCGTGGACCTCGCCGCGGAAGGCGGCGGCAACACCGAGTACACCAAGGCGGGCGAAACGATCCGCGTCGGCAACGTCACCATCGTCGCGCCGCTCAACGTGCCGTCGCTGCTGGCCGAGCACGCCAGCGAGCTGTACTCCAAGAACCTGCTGAACTTCCTCGAGCTGATCGTGAAGGACGGCAATCTCACCCTGAACTGGGAGGACGAGGTGGTCGCCAAGTCGTGCCTCACCCACGCCGGGCAGATCAAGAACGAAGCCGCGAAGAAAGCGGTGGAGGGCTGACCATGGACGCCAGCGTCACCATCACCGGCTTCGTCGCGCTCTACATCTTCATGCTCGCAGCCTTCACCGGCTACGAGATCATCGGCCGCGTGCCGTCCATCCTGCACACGCCGCTGATGTCGGGCAGCAACTTCGTGCACGGCATCGTCGTGGTCGGCGCGATCTACGCCACGCTCAACGCCACCTCGGTGCTCGAGCAGGCCATCGGCTTCTTCGGCGTGCTGCTCGGCGCCGGCAACGCCGCCGGCGGCTACGTCGTCACCGAGCGCATGCTCGAGATGTTCAAGCCGTCGGACAAGAAGCCGGCCGGGGCGAAGTGACATGAGCGCCTACCTCATCATCGACGCCAGCTTCCTCGCGGCCGCGTTCCTCTTCATCTACGGCCTGAAGCGCATGTCCTCGCCGGTCACGGCGCGCTCGGGCATCGTCGTCGCGGGCTACGGCATGCTGGTCGCGGTCCTCGCCAGCTTCCTCTACTACTTCGGCGTGCACGAGGCCGCGCGGCCGCATCTCGGCGCCAACGCCGCGCTGGCCGCGACCGCGCTGCTGATCGGCGTGGCCTGGGCCTGGTGGAGCGGCAAGCGCGTCGCCATGACCGCGATGCCGCAGATGGTCGCGCTCTACAACGGCATGGGCGGCGGCTCGGCGGCGGCGATCGCGGCGATGGTGCTGCTGGCGCCGCCGCGCAGCGGCGGGCCCGACGAAGGCCTGCTGCATTACGTCGTGACCATCTTCGGCGGCCTGATCGGCGCGGTGTCGCTCGCCGGCTCGCTCATCGCCTGGGCCAAGCTCGACGGCCGCATCGGCAAGACCTGGCGCTACACCGGCCTGCAGGCCGTCAACGGCGCCGTGATGCTGGTGACGCTCGCCATCGGCGGCTACATCGTCTTCGCGCAGCACGGCCATGCGCCGCCGGCGTTCACCGTGGCGTTCTTCATCGCGGCGCTGGTGTTCGGCGTGTTCATGACGATGCCGATCGGCGGCGCCGACATGCCCGTGGTGATCTCGCTCTACAACGCCTTCACCGGCCTGGCCGTCGGCCTCGAAGGCTACGTGCTGCAGAACCCGGCACTGATGATCGCCGGCATGGTGGTCGGCTCGGCCGGCACGCTGCTGACGCTGCTGATGGCCAAGGCCATGAACCGCTCGGTCAGCAATGTCATCTTCAGCAACTTCGGCGCCGTCGGCGGCGAAGGCGATACGGTCACCGGCACCATGAAGTCGGCCGAAGCCTCCGACGCCGCGGCGCAGATGAAGTACGCCAGCAAGGTGATCATCGCGCCGGGCTATGGCCTGGCGGTGGCGCAGGCGCAGCACAAGCTCTACGAGTTCGTGAAGCTGCTGCAGGCCCAGGGCGTCGACGTGAAGTTCGCGATTCACCCGGTGGCCGGCCGCATGCCCGGTCACATGAACGTGCTGCTCGCGGAAGCCGGCGTGCCCTACGACATCATCCACGACATGGAAGACGTCAACGGCGAGTTCAAGGAAGCCGATGTCGCCATCGTGGTCGGCGCCAACGACACCGTGAACCCGGCGGCGCGCACCAACAAGTCCTCGCCGATCTACGGCATGCCGATCCTCAACGTCGACCAGGCCAAGCAGGTCTACGTCGTGAAGCGCGGCCAGGGCAAGGGCTACTCGGGCGTCGAGAACGAGCTCTTCTTCAAGGACAACACCGCGCTGGTCTACGGCGATGCGCAGGCGGTGATGGTGAAGATGATCCAGGGGCTGAAGGAACTGGGCTGAGGCTCAGTCCGGCGCCGCGGCGCCCGCAGCGGGTTTCTCGGGCGGCTCTTCGACGGGCGGCGCATCCGTCGCGGGATCCGCAGTGGACTCGGGTGTTGCGGGCGAGAGTTCCGCGGGGGTTGCCGCCGGCTCCGTGACGGACGGCATCGCCGGCGCCTCGGCCGCTCCTGCTGCTGCCGGTGCTCCAGGCGCGGCCGGAAGCGCGGCCGCCGGCGAAAGGGCCGGTTCCGCGTCCATCCCGATCACCTCGAAGCGCACCGACCCGATCAGCTGTCCGCCGTCGGTGATGGCCTGCACTTCCCACTCGCCGCGCGGATCCTCGGGAAAACCGCGCTTGAAGCTCCACGCGCGATAGCCCTGCTCGCGGCCGCCCGCGATGTCGAGCGGGACGCGGTCCACTTCCTTGCCGTTGAGCATCCAGCGA
>DATLCG010000035.1:0-17368 GCA_035526525.1 Binatia bacterium | reverse complement strand
GCGCGCGGCCGGCGGCGCGCCGTGCACACGGTAGGCGCAGCGGCCGGTGAGCGGTGCGCCGGAATCGTCGGTGAAGGCCGTGAAGTAGATCGCCTCGTCCTGCGACAGCGCGTAAATGCCGGCGACGGCGACCGCGGCGCGCTCGGAGGGGTTGGCGTGCGCGCTGCCGGTCGCGGCCATCGTGGTCCACGGGCCGTTGTGCAGCGCGCCGTGCCCGGCGATCGCCTCGATCGCGGGCCGCGCCGACAGCGCACCGCCGATCGCCGCGGCCAGCGCCGCGCCGCCCCAGGCCAGGCGACGGCCCCAGGGGCTCACCGGGCGCCCGCGATCATTATTATTGACACCATGTAAATATCCTAACCATAATCGGCACCTGCGTATAGCGGCGGCAGGTCTGTGGGGCGGGAGGGGTCGATGGCGCGCGGCAACGGGCAATTCATTCTGGCGCCAGCGGCGCCGCGGGGCCGCCGATGAGCGCCGCCCTTACCCTGATCGGCCACGACGGCTCGCCGTACTCGCGCAAGATGCGCGCGCTGCTGCGCTACCGCCGCATCGCGCATCGCTGGGTGGTGAACCGCGGGCCGGAGTACGTCGCACCGCCCAAGGTGCCGGTCGAGGTGATCCCGGTGCTGGTCTGGCACGACGAGCGCGACGACATGACCGAGGCGATGGTCGACTCCACGCCGCAGATCCGCCGGCTGGAGAAGGAGCACGCCGGCCGCTCGGTGCTGCCGCCGGACGCGGCGCTGGAGTTTCTCGACGCGCTGATAGAGGACTACGCCGACGAGTGGTGCACCAAGCTCATGTTCCACTACCGCTGGGCCGATGCGCCGGGCGTCGCCTGGGCCGGCCACCACATCGTCCAGCTGATGGACCCGGCCGTGGGCGAGGCGCAGCTCGCGCAGGCCGCGAGCTTCTTCACCCGGCGCCAGACCGGGCGTCTCTGGGTGGTCGGCTCCAATCCCGCCACCGCGCCGGTGATCGAGGACGGCTACGTGCGCCTGCTCGGCCTGCTCGATGCGCTGATCGGCACGCGCATGTTCCTGTTCGGCGGCCGGCCCGCGGCCGCAGACTTCGCGCTCTACGGCCAGCTCGCGCAGCTGTGCCTGTTCGACCCCACCTCGATGCGCATCGCGCGCGAGCGCGCGCCGCGCGTGGTGTCGTGGACCGAGCGCCTCGACGACCTGTCCGGCTGGCGCACCGACGACGCGCAGTGGCTGGCGCGCGACGCGGCCCTGCCGGCGCTGCTGCCGCTGCTGCGCGAGATCGGAGAAACCTACCTGCCCTTCCTGCTGGCCAACGCCGCGGCGCGCGCCGCCGGCAGCGATACGGTCAGCTGCAGCATCCGCGGCGTCGAGTGGCAGCAGAAGGTGTTCCCGTACCAGGCCAAGTGCCTGCGCTGGCTGCACGAGCACTTCGCGACGCTTGCGGCCGCCGACCAGGCCTGGGTGCGCGCGAGCCTCGCGTCCGCAGGCTGCGCGGCGCTGGTCGACGGCGCGGCGTGAAGCAGCACGCCGCCAGCCTGCTAGCGCTTGCCTGGCTGGCGCTGCCGCTGCCGGCGCAGGCCGCGCCGGATGCGATGCGCACGGTTCCCGCCGGCGTGGCGCGCATCGGCTCCGACCAGGGCCGCGCCGACGAGCGCCCGGCCTTCACGATTCCGGTCGATGCCTTCGAGCTGGACCGCACGCCGGTCACGGTCGCCGCCTTTGCCGGCTTCGTCGCGCAGCGCGGCTATCGCACGCAGGCCGAGCGCCTCGGCAGCGGCGCGGTCATGACCTTCGGCACCGGCCGGTGGCAGCTGGTGCCGGGCGCCGACTGGCGCCGCCCGCTGGGGCCGTCCGGCGCGCCCGCGCCAAGGGATCACCCGGTGACGCAGGTGTCGTGGGACGACGCGCAGGCCTACTGCGCGGCGCAGGGCAAGCGCCTGCCGACCGAGATCGAGTACGAGTACGCCGCGCGCCGCGGCGCACCGGAGATCGGCGCGCACGCATTCGGCGCCGCGCTTGCGCAGGGCGGCCGCTATCGCGCCAACGTCTGGACCGGCGTGTTCCCGGTGATCAACACCGCCGACGACGGCTACCGCGCGACTTCGCCGGTCGGCGCCTTCGCGCCCGACGCGCTGGGCCTGCACGACATGGCCGGCAACGTCTGGGAGTGGACCGAGGACTGGTACCGCCCCTACCCGCAGCGCAACGAAGCCTGGCCTGCCGGGCGCAGCGGCGAGAAGGTCCAGCGCGGCGGCTCGTTCCTGTGCGACCCCAAGTTCTGCTACGGCTTTCGCCTGACCTCGCGCGGCCATGCCGCGCCCGACTCCGCCCACATGCACGTGGGCTTCCGCTGCGCGCGCAGCCTGGCGCCGCCGCTGGCGCGCGCCTCCGACCAGCCCAACTGAAGAACGCCATGCTCTCCGGTCCCCGCATCCTGTGTCTGGCGCTGCTCGCGCTCTATCTCGCCTTCGTCGCCTGGTACGGCGGCGCCGGCGCGCCGATGACGCCGCAGGAGAAGGACGCGCTGTTCGCACGCATCGAGCGCAATGCCGCCGGCGCGCGCGAGGGCGACGGCCACCTGCTCGAGCGACTGCACACGCTGGCCGATTCCGACGACGGCAAGGAGTTCTACATGCTCAACCTGATCCGCTTCCGCGAGCAGGCGCTCTACCCGCCGGGCTCGCCGTACACCGGCAGCGCGCTGGACGCCGACGCGCGCTACAACCGCGCGATCGCGCCGCTGCTGCTGCGCCACGGCAACGTGCCGGTGTTCATCGGCGCGCCCGAGGGCCGCTTCCTGGACCAGGCCGGCGACATGGAGTGGCAGCGCATCGCCATCGTGCGCTACCGCAGCCGCCGCGACCTGCTCGAGATGGTGGCCGACCTGGCCGGCAAGCCGGTCGGCGTGCACAAGTGGGCCTCGATCGAGCGCACCCAGGTGTTCCCGGTGCGTGCCGCCTTCAGCATGATCTTCGTGCGCGGCGCGGCCGCCGTGCTGCTGGCGCTGCTCGGCGCCGGCCTGCACCTGCTGCTGCGGCGCTGGCTGCGCTACCGCGGAACCGCCACCGGAGCCGCCCGATGAACTGGCGCAGGTTCCTCGCCATCGCCGCGGTGGTCGTGGCGGTGGCGATCGCCGGCCTGTTCGCGGCGCGCAAGACCATCCTGCTGCACGCGCTGGGGGTATTCACCGACCTCCACCACCCGCGCGCCGCCAACCGCCCGGTGCCGTGGGTGCAGGGGCCGGCGCAGGCCGAGGCGCCGGCTGCGCAGCGCCCGCCCAACATCATCGTGATCCTGGCCGACGACCTGGGCTACAACGACGTCAGCACCAACGGCGCCGGCATCGCGCACCTGCCGACGCCGCACATCGACTCGATCGCGCGCGACGGCGTGCGCTTCGAGCGCGGCTACTCGGGCAACGCGGTGTGCTCGCCCTCGCGCGCCGCGCTGATGACCGGGCGCTACCCCTCGCGCTTCGGCTTCGAGTACACGCCCACGCCCGGCAACATGGCGCGCGTCGCGCCGATGCTGGCCGACCCGCGCCGCCAGCACGGCATCGTGGTCCACCCGGAGGTCGCCGCGCGCATCGCCGACTTCGACCAGCTCGGCGTGCCGCCGGCCGAGGTCACGGTCGCCGAGGTGCTGAAGGCGCGCGGCTACCACACGATGCACATCGGCAAGTGGCACCTGGGCAGCACGCCGCAGATGCGCCCGCAGGCCCAGGGCTTCGACGAGACGCTGATGATGGAGAGCGGCCTGTACCTGCCGCTGGACGACCCGCGCGTGGTGAACTCCAGGCAGGACTTCGACCCGATCGACCAGTTCCTGTGGCCCAACATGCGCTACGCCACCAGCTACAACGGCGGCGACTGGTTCGAGCCCAAGGGCTACCTCACCGACTACTACACCGACGAAGCGGTCAGCGCGATCCACGCCAACCGCAACCGGCCGTTCTTCCTGTACCTGGCGCACTGGGCGGTGCACACGCCGCTGCAGGCGCTGAAGGACGACTACGACGCGCTCGCCGCGGACATCCCGGACCATCGCGAGCGGGTCTACGCGGCGATGGTGCGCGCGCTCGACCGCAGCGTCGGCCGCGTGCTGCAGGCGCTCAAGGACGAGGGCCTGGACCAGAACACGATCGTCGTGTTCACCAGCGACAACGGCGCGCCCAACTACATCGGCCTGCCCGAGGTCAACCGGCCGTTCCGCGGCTGGAAGCTGACCCTGTTCGAGGGCGGCGTGCGCGTGCCCTACTTCGCCATGTGGCCCGGGCACATCGCACCCGGCACGGCGCTGGCTGCGCCGGTGTCGAGCCTCGACCTCCTGCCGACCTTCGCCGCCGCCGCCGGCGCGACGCTGCCCGCCGGCCGTGCGATCGACGGCGTCAACCTGCTGCCGTATCTCTCCGGCGCGCAGGCCGGCCCGCCGCACGACACGATCTTCTGGCGCGACGGCAGCTACCGCATGGTCATCGACCACGGCTGGAAGCTGCAGATGGCGGAGCGCCCGAAGAAGTCCTGGCTCTACCATCTCGACGCCGACCCGACCGAGCAGGTGAACCTGGCCGACAAGGAGCCGGCCAGGCGCGCCGAGCTCGAGGCGCTGCTGGCGGCGCACGATGCGCAGATGCAGGAGCCGGCCTGGCCCTCGTTCGTCGAGATGCCGGTGCTGGTGGACAAGACGCTGGACCAGCAGGAAGCGCCGGACGACGAGTTCGTCTACTGGCAGAACTGACGAGGGGAAACGCAATGACCAACAACCGCGGCTTCTGGGTCGTATCGATGCTGGCGCTGCTGGCGCTGTACGCCGCCGCGCTGGTGCTGGTCGCGCAGGGCCACTACTCGCACCGCCTCGTGCTGCTGGCCGCCATCATCCTGGCCGCGCACGCGCTCGAGATCCCGCTGGCCTTCCACATGCTCAAGGCCCGCCGGCCGCGGGCGCTGCGCGTGGTGTTCTCGACGCTGCTGTTCGGGCTGGTGTGGTGGGTGCCGGCGCGGCGCGGCATCGTTCCCGTGAGCTGACGGTTTTTTCTCCCTCCCCCCTTGCGGGGAGGCTGGGGAGAGGGAGCGCGCGGCGCAGCCGCGCGTGCCTCTCAGGTATTCACTGCACGCGCCTCCGACGCGCCCCCTCTCTCCCGGCCTCTCCCCCGCGAGGGGGGAGAGGAGCGAGGCAAGGTCGGTGCCTGCGTCCGTTGCGCCAACCCTTCCACCCGCAGCCGCAGCTTGCCCAGGAGCCCGATCAGCTGCTTGAGCTCGCCGTTGTCGAGCGGGCTGAAGATGCTGTTGGTCCAGTCCTCGTGGTCGCGGACCAGGCGCGCGAACAGCGCGGCGCCAGCGCGGGTCATGTGGACGTTGCTGACGCGCCGGTCGCTGGCGTGCGGCGTGCGGCGGATCAGGCCGTCGTCCTCCATGCGGTCCAGCAGGCGCGTGATGTTGCCCTTGGAGGCCAGCAGCATCCTCGACAGCTCCGTGGGGCTGGCCGCGCGGCCGGGCATGCGCGCGAGGTTGGCCAGGACGTCGAAGCGCGACAGCGAAGACTCGTGCTCGCCGACGAAGTGGCCGTTGATCTGGCCCTCGATGCGCTTGGCGCACTTGGTCAGCTGGATCCAGGCGCGCAGCGCGTTCTTGCTGTGCGCGTCGCCGGCGCGGCGGCGGGCTTCACGCATCGGGCAGGACCGCGGTGGTTTCGACTTCGACCCGGGCGCGGTCCTCGATCAGGGCCGCCACCTGGACCATCGCCATCGCCGGGTAGTGCGCTCCGATGATCTCGCGCCACGCCGCGCCGAACTCGCGCTGCCGGCTCAGGTACTCCTGCTTGTCGACGATGTACCAGGTCATGCGTACGATGTGCTCGGGCCGCGCGCCGCCGGCGGCGAGCACCGCGACCGTGTTCTTCAGCGCCTGGCGCGCCTGCTCGATGAAGTCGTCGCTGGTGAAGCGCTCCTGCGAGTCCCAGCCGATCTGGCCGGCGACGAACAGCCAGCGCCCTTGCGCCAGGATGCCGTTGGAGTAGCCGCGCGGGCGCACCCAGCCGTCCGGCTGCAGGATCTTGCTCACTGCAGCACCTGGCGCGCGATCACCAGCTTCTGCACTTCGGATGCGCCCTCGTAGATGCGCAGCGCGCGGATCTCGCGGTACAGGCGCTCGACCGTCACGCCGCGCGTGACCCCGAGCCCGCCGAACAGCTGCACCGCCTGGTCGATCACGCGCTGCGCGGCCTCGGTCGCGTAGAGCTTGGCCATCGAGGCCTCGCGCGTCACGCGCGCGGCGCCGTTGTCGCGGGCCCAGGCCGAGCGGTAGACCAAGAGCGCGCTGGCGTCGATGTCCAGCGCCATCTCGGCCAGCTGCGCCTGCACCAGCGGCAGCGCGCTCATCGGCGCGCCGAACAGCTCGCGCCCGCGCACGCGCTGCAGGGCCTCGTCGAGTGCGCGGCGCGCGAAGCCCAGCGCCGCAGCGCCGACCGTGGTGCGGAACACGTCGAGCGTCGCCATCGCCACCTTGAAGCCCTGCCCGGGCTCGCCGACCAGCGCGCCGCGCGGCACGCGGCAGCCTTGGAAGCGCAGGCGAGCCAGCGGGTGCGGCGCGATCGTCGCGATGCGCTCGGCGATCTCCAGGCCAGGCGTGCCGGCGTCGACGATGAAGGCGCTGATGCCCCTGGCGCCCTCGCCCGAGGTGCGCGCGAACACCACGTAGAAATCGGCGATGCCGCCGTTGGAGATGTAGGTCTTCTCGCCGTCGAGCACGTAGCCGTCCCCGTCGGCGAGCGCGCGCGTCGCCAGCGCCGCGACGTCCGAGCCCGCCTGCGGTTCGGTCAGCGCGAAGGCGGCGATCTTGTCGCCGGCACGCACCGGGTCCAGATACCCGCGCTGCTGCGCCGGGCTGCCGAACAGGCTGATCGGCCCGCTGCCCAGGCCCTGCATGGCGAAGGCGAAATCAGCGAGGCCCGAATGCCGGGCCAGGGTCTCGCGGATCAGGCACAGGCTGCGCACGTCCAGCGGCCGGCCGTCGGTGGGGACCGAATGGCGCAGCCAGCCGCCGCGGCCCAGCGCCTTGACCAGCGCGCGGCAGGCGTCGTCAACGCCGGCCTGATCGTGATCGTGATCCGCGACGTGCTCGGCCGCCCAGGCCTCCAGCTCGCGGGCCAGGCTGCGGTGGCGTTCCTCCAGGAAAGGCCAGTCCAGGAAGCTGCGGTCGCTCACTTCAATTGCCCTTGAACACCGGCGCCTGCTTGGCCACGAAGGCCTCGTAGGCGGCGCGGAAGTCCGCGGTCTGCATGCAGATCGCCTGCGCCTGCGCTTCGGCCTCGATCGCCTGGTCGATGCCCATGTTCCATTCCTGGTGGAGCATGGTCTTGGTCATGCCGTGGGCGAAGCCGGGGCCGTCGCGCAGGCGCCGCGCCATCGCCATGGCTTCTGCCAGCAACGATTCCGACGCGACCAGCGCGTTGAAGAAGCCCCACTGCTCGCCTTCTTGCGCACTCATGCTGCGGCCGGTGTAGAGCAAGTCCGCGGCGCGGCCCTGGCCGATGATGCGCGGCAGCAGCGCGCATGCGCCCATGTCGCAGCCGGCCAGCCCGACACGCGTGAACAGGAACGCGGTCTTGCACTGCGGCGTGCCGTAGCGCAGGTCGGAGGCCATCGCCAGGATCGCACCGGCGCCGGCGCAGACGCCGTCCACCGCCGCGATCACCGGCTGCGGGCAGGCACGCATCGCCTTGACCAGGTCGCCGGTCATGCGGGTGAAGGCCAGCAGGCCCGGCATGTCCATCTTGGTCAGCGGGCCGATGATCTGGTGCACGTCGCCGCCCGAGCAGAAGTTGCCGCCGGCCCCGGCCAGCACGACGGCCCTGACCTGCGGCGCGTCGCGCAGCTCGCGGAACAGGCTCGTCAGCTCGGCGTACGAGTCGAAGGTCAGTGGGTTCTTGCGCGCGGGCGTGTCGAGCGTGATGGTGGCGACGCCGTCGTCCCAGGCCCAGCGGAAGTGGCTGGGCGTGAACCCCGCCGGATCGAATCGGTTCGCACGCATCGTGGATTTGCTCGCGGCTTTGCCTGCCCCGCAAGGTAGTGTAATGTCCATGACGTGTAAAAGTATCTGCCGGGGTGCCGATGAAGCTGGTCTGTATTGGCGGTGGCCCAGCCGGCCTGTACCTCGCCATCTCGATGAAGCTGCGCGGCCCGCAGCACGAGGTCAGCGTCTACGAGCGCAACCGGCCGGGTGACACCTACGGCTGGGGCGTGGTGTTCTCCGACCAGACCCTGGAGAACCTCGCGGCCAATGACCCGGTGAGCGCCGCGGCCATGGCGGGCGAGCTGATCCGCTGGGACTACATCGACGTGAAGATCCGCGGCCAGGTCGAGCGCTCCGGCGGCCACGGCTTCATCGGCATCGGCCGCCGGCGCATGCTGGAAATCCTCAGCGCGCGCGCCGCGGAACTGGGCGTGGCGCTGCACTACTCGTCCGAAGTTGCCGCCGGCGATCTGCACACGCGCTTCCCGGACGCCGACCTGATCGTGGCCGCCGACGGGCTGAATTCGCAAATCCGCAACGCCGACCGCGCTGGCTTCCAGTGCGACATCGAGTTGCGCCCCAACCGCTTCGTCTGGCTCGGCACGCACCAGCGCTTCGACGACGCCTTCACCTTCATGTTCGAACAGACTCCGCACGGCTGGGTCTGGGCCCACGCCTACCAGTTCGACCGCGACACCTCGACCTTCATCGTCGAGTGCAGCCCCCGGACCTACGAGGCCTGGGGCTTCGAGCGCATGAGCCACGAGCAGAGCGCAGAGACTTGCCGGCGCATCTTCGAGCAGCATCTGGGCGGTCACGCGCTGCTGACCAACTCCGCGCACGTGCGCGGCTCGGCCTGGATCCGCTTCCCGCGCGTGCTGTGCCGGCGCTGGGTCCGCGAAAACGTCGTGCTGATCGGCGACGCCGCGCACACCGCGCACTTCTCGATCGGCTCCGGCACCAAGCTCGGCTTCGAGGACGCGATCGGCCTGGCGCGGCACCTGGATTCCGATGCACCGCTGCAGCAGGCCCTGCAGGGCTACCAGGCCGAGCGCGAGGTCGAGGCGCTCAAGCTGCAGAGCGCGGCGCGCAACTCGATGTCGTGGTTCGAGGACATCGAGCGCTACCTGGGCTACGACACCAGGCAGTTCACTTACGCGCTGCTCACCCGCAGCCAGCGCGTCAGCCACGAGAACCTGCGCCTGCGCGATCCGGAGTGGCTCGGCCAGGTCGAGCGCTCGTTCGCCTCGAAAACCGACGCCGGCGAGCACCAAGTCCCGCCGATGTTCACCCCGTTCCACCTGCGCGGCATGACGCTCGCCAACCGCATCGTGGTCTCGCCGATGTCGATGTACAGCGCGGTCGAGGGCCTGCCCGACGACTGGCACCTGGTGCACTACGGCGCATTGGCGCGCGGCGGCGCCGGGCTGGTCTACACCGAGATGACTGACGTCAGCCCGGAGGCGCGCATCAGCCCCGGCTGCGCCGGCCTGTGGAACGAGGCGCAGGAAGCGGCCTGGCGGCGCATCGTCGGCTTCGTGCACGCCCATAGCCAGGCAAGGTTCTGCCTGCAGCTCGGGCATGCCGGGCCGAAGGGCTCGACCCGCGTCTCCTGGGAGGGCGACAACCAGCCGCTCGCCAACGGCAACTGGGAAATCGTCGGTCCCTCACCCGTGCCGTACTCGCCGGCCAACCAGGTGCCGCGCCCCATGACCCGCGCCGACATGGACCGGGTGCGTGAGGAGTACGTCGCCGCCGCGCGCCGCGCCGAGCGCGTCGGCTTCGACATGATCGAGTTGCACTACGCACACGGTTATCTGATGTCGGCCTTCATCACGCCGGTGCTCAACCGGCGCACCGACGAGTACGGCGGCTCGCTTGCCAACCGCCTGCGCTATCCGCTGGAAGTGTTCGCCGCTGTGCGCGCGGTGTGGCCGCAGGACAAGCCGATCGCGGTGCGCATCTCGTCGAACGACTGGGTCGGCGACCTGGGCGTGACCCCCGCCGAGGCAGTCGAGATCGCGCGCGCCTTCAAGGCGGCGGGCGTGGACATCATCGATGTCTCGGCTGGGCAGACGACGCCCGACGGCCGGCCGGTCTACGGCCGCATGTTCCAGACGCCGTTCTCCGACCAGATCCGCAACGAGGCACAGATCGCAACCATGGCGGTCGGCAACATCTACGAGGTGGACCACGTCAACAGCATCCTCGCCGCCGGCCGCGCGGACCTGTGCTGCCTGGCGCGCCCGCACCTGATGGACCCCAACTGGACCCTGCGCGCCGCCGCGCAACAGCGCTACCGGGGCGACGCCGTGCGCGTGCCGGTGCAGTATCTGACCGGGTATGAGCAGCTGGAGCGCAACCTGCAGAGGGCGGCGGAAATGGTGATCAATGTGTGAGATACCGCTAGCAATGCTTCCCTCCCCCCTCGCGGGGGAGGGTGGCGCGAAGCGCCGGGAGAGGGGGCGCGCCGTAAGGCGCGTGCTGTTCGTTGCGCAGCAACGCGCGGCTGTGCCGCGCGCCCCCTCTCCCCCGGCCCCTCCCCCGCGAGGGGGGAGGGGAGGAAAGGTATGACCCCCACCTTCCCCGACCACTTCAACCTCGCCGACTACTTCCTCTACGACCGGCTCGGCGAGGGCCTGGGCGACAAGGCTGCGATCCTGTACGGCGCGCGCAGCTACAGCTATTCCGAGGTGGCGCGCCGCTCCGCCGCGCTCGGCCGCTACCTGCAGAGCGCCGGCCTGCGCCCGGGCGAGCGTCTCTACATCGTGCTGCCGGATTGCCCGCCGTTCGCTTGGTCGATCTTTGCGACCTGGACCGCGGGCGGCGTGCTGGCCATGGGCAACCCGGTGGCGCCAGTCGAAGACCTGGACTATGTGATCGAATACATCGAGCCCGCGGTGATCGTCACGCTGCCCGGTGTCGCACAGTCACTCGCAAAGCGCCTGCTCGGCCAGCCGCTGCGCGCGCTGGTGCTGGTGCCCGACACCATCACCGGCGAGGACCCCGAGGAAGCAACCCCGGTCCCCGAAGCGCTGCGCGGCGCAGGCTTCCCGGTGATCGCCGCAAGCGAGGCGATCGCCCGCGGCGAAGTGCTCGCCCTGCCGCGCCCGCAAGTGCACCGCGACGACATGGCCTGCTGGCTGTTCACTTCCGGCTCGACCGGGCGGCCCAAGGCGGCGATGCACTGCCACCGCGATTTCGCCTTCAACACCGAGGTCTACGCCAAGGCGACCGTCGGCTACGCGCGCGACGACGTGACAGTAAGCGTTCCGCGCCTGTACTTCGGCTATGCCACCGGCACGAACCTCTTCTTCCCGTTCGCGGTCGGCGCGACCACGGCCTTGTTCTCGGAAGCTGCCAGCGTCGATTCGCTGTGCCGTGCCATCGACCGCCACCGCCCGAGCGTGCTGACCAACGTGCCGACCATGCTCGGCAAGCTCCTCGCGGAAGTGCCGGAGCTGGACCTCGGCTGCCTGCGCTTCCAGCTTTCCGCTGGCGAGGCGCTGCCGCCGACGCTGCTGAGCCGCGCGCTGGAGCGCTACGGCACCGACATCTACGACGGCATCGGCTCGGCCGAGATGTTCCACATCTATTGCAGCAACCGCCCCGGCGATATCCGGCCCGGCTCGCTCGGCCGCGTGGTCGAGGGCTACGAGCTCAAGGTCCTGCCGGCCGACGCCGAGGGCCCGGGCGCCGCCGAGTGCGCGCCCGGCGACACCGGCGTGCTGTGGGTAAAGGGTGACAGCGTCGCGCAGGGCTACTACCGCGACCGTGCCAAGAGCTGGCAGACCTTCCACGGCCACTGGTGCCGCACCGGCGATTTGTTCGCCAAGGATGCCGACGGCTACCTGTGGTTCCGCGGGCGCGCCGACGACCTGTTCAAGGTGGCCGGCCGCTGGCTGGCGCCGCAAGAGATCGAGGAGTGCCTGCTGCAGCACCCGGCGGTGGCCGCGTGCGTCGTCGTGCCGTACGAAGTCGACGGCCTGACCAAGCCCAAGGCGCTGGTCGTGCTCGCCGCCGCGCACCGCGGCCAGGCGCTGGCCGAGGAGCTGCAGGCCCACGTGCGCGAGCGGCGCGGCACCTACAAGTGGCCGCGCGTCGTCGAGTTCGTGGACGACCTGCCGCGCAACGATCGCGGCAAGGTGGACCGCAAGGCGCTCAAGACATGACCGACTACAGCCTGGCCCGGGTCACGACCGGGGAGTTCGCGCGCGCCGTCTCATCCGGCGCGCCGCTGGTGATCCTGCTGCCGGTCGGCTCGGTCGAGCCGCACGGCCCGCACCTGGGCCTGCTGACCGATACGATCATCTCGCAGGCCAGCGCGCAGGTCGCCGCGCGGGTGCTCGAAGCGCAAGGCACGACCGTGTTCATCGCGCCCGCCGTGCCGTACGGTGTCACCGACTTCGCCGCCGGCTTCAAGGGCGCGATCAGTATCCCTGCCTCGATCCTGACGGCCTATCTGGAGGCAGTGGCCAAGGGCTTCCTCGACAACGGCGCGGCCCACGTCTGCCTGGTCAACAACCACCTGGAGCCCGGGCACTATCAGGCAATCCTCGCGGCCGCGCAGCGCTTCGCAGCCGGACAATGCTCGGTCGCCTGCCCGCTGAGCCGGCGCTGGGCGCGCACGCTGTCGGAAGAGTTCAAGCGCGGCGAGTGCCACGCCGGCCGCTACGAAACTGCGTTGATGCTCGCGGCGGAGCCGGGCTCGGTGCGGCGCGAGATCCAGGCCAGCCTGCCGGAAGTGCCGATCAGCCTGTCGGACTCGATCAAGGCCGGGGTCCGGCGCTTCACCGAGATGGGGATGGACTCGGCCTACGCCGGCGCGCCTGCGCTGGCGACCGAAGAGGAAGGCCGAGAACTGCTGGAGCGGCTGGCGACGATGATCGTCGCCGAGGTGACCGAGGGGATGGCGCAGCGGACCGCGGTTACGAAGCCGCAGCCGTAGCTGCGACCGGGCTCTTCGGATGGCGCTGCGCGGCCTTGAGTTCGCGCTCGACGCGCTTGCGGACACGCGCGGCATCGGCGTAGCGCGTCAGGGCGCCGGTGGAGTCGAGGAAGATCATCGCCAGTCGGCGGCTCAGCACCGTGGCCTGCATGATCAGGCAGCGCCCGGCCTCGTTGGTGAAGCCGGTCTTCTGCAGCTCGATGTCCCAGTCGCCGGCCTTGCGCACCAGGCGGTTGCTGTTGATGAAGGTCAGCGTGCGGCCGTTGACGCGCACAGTGCTCTGCGCCTGCGTCGTGTAGCTGCGGATCACCGGCTGCGCGTAGGCCGCCTTCACCAGGCGATGCAGGTCGCGCGCGGTCGAGACGCTCTTTTGCGACAGGCCCGCCGGGTCCGCGAAGTGGCTCGATGCCATGCCCAGCGCCTGCGCCTTCTTGTTCATCTGCGCGACGAAGGCAGCGCGCCCGCCGGGGTAGTGACGGCTAAGCGACATGGCCGCGCGGTTCTCCGACGACATCAGCGCCAGCAGCAACATCTCGGCGCGGCTCAGGCGGGTGCCGACCTTGAGCCGCGAGCGCGTCTTCTTCTCGGTGTCCACATCCTCGGCGCCGATCTCCAGCGCATCGTCCATCGCCAGGCCGGAGTCGAGCACCACCAGCGCGGTCATCAGCTTGGTCAGGGAAGCGATCGGCAGGACCACGTCCGGGTTCTTGACTGCCACCGTCTCGCCAGTGTCCTGGTCCACCACGAAGGCCGCGCTCGACTTCAGGGCGAGGTCATCGTCCGTATTGCGCAAGCCCAGCCGCATGCCGTTGGAAGGGATCGCCGGAACGATATGGCGCCGCGCCTTGCGCCGCGAGTGCGAGACCTTGCGAGATACTTTGCGTGCGGGTTTGTGCGCAGCCTTGGCCGCCGGGTGATGGTGGTGCCCCTGCTTGTGAATCCGCGCTGGCGCCGCCGGCGCCTGCGCCGCGTGGACCGTCACGCTGCCCAGGGCGAGCAGGATCGGCAGTATCGCGGACAGTCCTTTAAGGGACTTTCGCAATGACCGGCGGCTGTTGGGACGGGCACTCACGGACGGCGTCTGTTCATCTTTGTGTAGAAGATGTCACAACTGTAGCAAGTCTTGCGGCCGACCGCGCTGGGGAAAGCAGCCCGGGGGCACGGCCTGGCGGGCCGGCCCAGGGGTGTAAGGACCCGCTCGATGCCCTGTAGGAGCGGCGTGAGCCGCGACCTTTCTTCTGCGGAACGCCGGTCGCGGCTCACGTCGCTCCTACAAAAGAATGGGGTGTAGGGTGGGTGGAGCGCAGCGCAACCCACCGTTCCGACAAGCCCGTCCAGCCCACGAGCGCAACGGTCGTGCGTTGCCGAGGGACGGCACCGGTGACCCAGACGCCCCCCACTAGAATGAAACGCATGAAATCCCCCCGCCAACCCGGCGCCGCGCCCGCACAGTTCAGCTCGGCGCTGGTGATCGAGCACGACCCGTTTGTGCGCGCGGGGCTGTTGGCGCAGTTGCGGGAACTCGGCGTCGCCGACGTGCGCGTCGCCGCGGACGGCGCCAGCGCCCGGGCGCTGCTCGCCGGCGCGCACTATGACGTCATCGTCTGCGACCTGAAGATGCCCGGCGAGAAGCAGGGCGAGTTCCTGCGCGCCATCGCGCAAGTTCAGTCGAACGCCGTGATCGTGATTCTCGGCAGCGTGGACGAGGCGACCCTGCGCGCCGTCGGCCCACTGTGCCGCGAGCGCGGCCTGCGCGTCATCGGCGGGATGGGCAAGCCGCTGCGCAGCGAGTCGCTGCGCAACCTGCTGGCGCAGCTGGCCGCACCGGCGGCGGCGCCCGGCGCCGAGCACGGCGTGACCGTCGGCGACATCGAGCGCGCGATCCGCCACGGCGCGATCGGCGCGCGCGTGCAGCCCATGGTCAGCGTGGCCGGCGGCGAGCTGCGCTGCGCCGAGTTCCTGGCCGACTGGAGCGACCGCCAGCTCGGGCCGGTGCCGCCGCAGGAACTGATCGCCATCGCCGACGCCAGCGGCATCGTCCGCTCGCTCAACGATTACCTCGTAGCGGTCGCCGTTCGCACCGCCGGCGTCTGGCGCGCCGCTGGGCTGACGCTGCCGATCGCGGTCAACGTGAGCGCCGGTGCGCTGCACGATCCGGAGCTGCCGCGCCTGGTCGAAGGCCTGCTGCGCGTCGCCGGCGTGCCGCCGGCGCACCTGCGCGTCGAGGTCAGCGAGACGACGCTGGCCGGCCAGGCGCCGCCGCTGGACGTGCTGGCGGCACTGCGCGCGCTCGGAGTCGGCGTGACGCTGGACAACGTGGGCGCGGAGCCCGGCTACCGGCTCGCCAAGCTCGACGGCCTGCCGATCAGCGGCATCAAGATCGATCGGCAGCTGATCGGCCGCCTGCCGCTCGAGCCCCGCGCGATCGAAACCGTGCGGCGCACGCTGCGCCTGGCCGGATCGCTGGGGCTGGAAACGACTGCCGTCGGCGTCGAGACCGCAGCACAGGCGGAGCTGCTGGCTTCGCTGGGATGCGAGTTGCTGCAGGGCTACTGGATTGCGCGGCCGATGGCGCCGGAGCAGTTGCCGGGGTGGAGCGCGGCACGCAGCCCCTGAAACCCCGCCGGGCCGATCAACCCTTGACGCACACCAACTGCTTCAGGGTATGCACAACCTCGACCAGGTCGCTTTGCTGCGCCATCACCTTGTCGATGTCCTTGTACGCGCCCGGCAGCTCATCGACGATGCCAAGGTCCTTGCGGCACTCGACCCCGGCGGTCTGCTCGGCGATGTCCTTCGGGCCGAACTGCTTCTTCGCTGCGCCGCGCGAGAAGCGCCGGCCGGCGCCGTGCGAGCAGCTGTCGAAACTGTCCGCATTGCCCTTGCCGCGCACGATGTAGGAGCGCGTGCCCATCGAGCCGGGAATGATCCCGAGCTCGCCTTCACGAACCCGGATCGCGCCCTTGCGGGTGACGTGGACCGTCTCGCCAAAGTGCTCTTCCGTGCTCACGTAGTTGTGGTGGCAGTTCACCACCTCGGTGGTGACGGCAAAAGGCGGTAGCACCTTGCGCAGCGCGTCGAGCACCAGGCCCATCATCACCTCGCGGTTGATGCGCGCGTAGTTCTGCGCCCATTCGACCGCGAAGCAATAGTCGTCGTACGACCCGGTGCCCTCGCGCAAGTAGGCGAGGTCCTTGTTCGGCAGCTGCCGGTCGAGCGCCTCCATCTCCCGCCTGGCGATCTCGATGAAGTGCCTGCCGATGTTGTTGCCGATGCCGCGCGAGCCCGAGTGCAGCAAGACGCCGACGTTGCCGGCCTCATCGTGGACCAGCTCGATGAAGTGATTGCCGCCGCCGAGCGAGCCAGCCTGCAGGCGCATGGTCTTCCCAGGGTCCTTCATCATGGCGTTCAGCTTCGGCGCGCTCTCCATCACCTGCTTGAAGCCGGTGAGCAGCGGTCGCAGCGCGCCGGGATCGGGGACGTGCTCGTGCATCGCCATGCCGACCGGCACCGCGTCCTCGATTGCGGCACGCACCGCGCGCAGCGAGTCGGGCAGCTGCTCCACCCGCAGCGACAGGCGCGCGTACGACATGCCGCAGCCGATGTCGACGCCGACGCTGGCCGGAATGATCGCGCTCCTGGTCGGGATGACCGACCCGACCGTTGCCCCGATGCCGAAGTGAACGTCCGGCATGACCGCGATGTGGTGGTGCACGATGTCCATCTTCGACATCGCGATGAGCTGCTCGAAGGCCGAGTGCTCGATCTCGTCGGTCCAGACGCGGACCGGAACGAGGCCTTGGTTGATTTCGGTGACGACTGGCATGTGGACGCTTCTTTTGTAGGAGCGGCGTAAGCCGCGACCGGTCGGGTGAGCTGAGGTCCCGAGCCTTCACGCCGGCCGGTAGTAATCCGCCACCGGGTAGCGCCGCGCATACGCTGCAAATGCCAGCGCCGCCACAAAGGCGAAGCCGGCGAAGAAGAACATCAGGAAGGCATTGGTGGACAGGCCCGTGCCGGCGATGCCCCCAAGCACCGCCTCGTTGCGCACCCCGGCGTTGGCCACCAGCACCCACAGGTTGCCGACCGTCACCGTCACGTTCCAGAAGCTCATGATCGTGCCCTTCATGGCCTGCGGGGCCTGGCTGTAGGCGAACTCGAGGCCAGTGGCCGATACCAGCACCTCGCCGAAGGTGAGGAACGCGTAGGGCAGCACCTGCCAGGCGATCGACAGCGGCGTCCCGCCATCAATGACCAATTGCATGGCGCCGACCACGATCCACGCCACGCCGGAGAAGGCGATGCCCGCGCCCATGCGCCGCAGCGCGGTCGGCTCCCAGCCGGCGCGCCGCAGCGCCGGGTAGAGCACCAGGTTGTTGAACGGGATCAGCAGCATCACCAGCGCCGGGTTGAGCGCCTGCATC
>DATLCG010000034.1:0-4706 GCA_035526525.1 Binatia bacterium | reverse complement strand
AAGGCACAACTGCGGAGCCAATTCGGCGTCGATAAGGGCCATTCGGCCAACTTAGAAGTTCTGTCGTGACCGGTCCGGCGCGTTTACAATCGCCGCCTTCAAAGAATTCGAGGCTGCTCTATGGCGCGCGGGATTAACAAGGTCATTCTGGTGGGCAATTTGGGCGCGGATCCCGACACGCGCTACATGCCGAGCGGCAAAGCCGTCACCAACATCCGCATCGCCACCAGCGAGTCCTGGAAAGACAAGCAAACCGGCGATCAACAAGAGCGCACCGAGTGGCACAGCATCGTGCTCTACGACAAGCTGGGCGAAATCGCCGCGGAGTATTTGCGCAAGGGGTCGCAGGTCTTCATCGAAGGCGCCTTGCGCACTCGCAAGTGGCAGGACAAGGAAGGCAAGGACCGCTACACCACCGAGATCGTCGCGCAGGAGATGCAGATGCTCGGCGGCCGCCCGGGCGGCGGCGGCAGCGCGAGCTTCGAAGGGGGTGGCGGTGGCGGCGAGAAGCGCGCTTCCGGCGCGCCGGCCGCGGTGGCCGAGAAGTCGTTCGAGGACGACGACATCCCGTTCTGAGGGGCGGCTTCGCCCCGGTTTCAGGCCGGCCGGTCGAACGCCCGCACGTAGAGCACGGGCCCGGTCGGCAGGTGGGTCGGCGAGCCGCCGCGCGGCTCCAGGCTCACGGCGAACGCCGTGCCTTCGGCCAGCTCCATGCGCACTTCGCGGCGCTCGCCACTACGCACCGGCACCAGGCCCAGCGACACCGGCGCCTGGTCCTTGCCGCGCAGCAGCCACAATTCCATCGACTTGTCGCTGGCCAGGGCGACGTCGCTCAGTGCCCGCACCGCGATGCGTCCGTGCTGCACGTCGGCCTGCACCTGCCACAGCATCTGGTGCTGCTCGCTTTCGAAGGCAACGTCCACCGAAGGCGTGAAGACGAACTGCTGCCGGACCAGCACGCCGGCCGCCAGCGCGATGACGATTCCGGCCGCCAGCGCCAGAGGCCAGCGCCGGCGCCGCGCAGGCGCCGCGAAGCCCAGCGTGCGCGAGACGTTCTGCCAGACGCGGTCGGGCGGAGTCACCGGCGCGACACCGCGGCCCAGCGGGGCCAGCGCCTGCTCCCAGAAAACCAGCCGCTCGCGCAGGGCCGGATCCTCGGCCAGCCAGCGCGCGAAGCGCTCGCGCGCAGGACCGCGCAGCGTGCCCAGCGCGTACTCGGCGGCCAGCGCGTCGCGGACGGACGGGTCGCGGCAGCTCATGTCTCGAGACAGTCCTTGAGCTGCGCCAGTCCGCGGCGGATCCAGCTCTTCACCGTGCCGAGCGGCTTGCCGACGCGCTGCGCCACTTCCGGGTGGCTGCAGCCCTCGACGAAGGCCAGCGCGATGCAGGTGCGCGGTTCGGCCGGCAGCTGTCCCAGGCAGCGCTCCAGCGCCGGCTCGGTCTGCGGGTCCAGGGTGATGCGGGGCAGCGCGGCCTCGGGTACGGAGTCGAGCGGCGTCTCCCGTCCGGTGCGGCGCAGGGCGTCGAGCGCGCGGTAGCGCACCAGCGAGCTCATCCAGGTGCTCGCCTGGGCGCGCTCGGGCCGGAATTCGCCGGCCTTCTGCCACACCTGCACGAATGCATCCTGCAGTGCCTCCTCGGCCAGCGCCCGTTGCCCGAGAATACGCACGGCCACGCCGAACAGATGCGGCGCGGTGCGGCGGTAGAGCTCCTCGAAGGCCGCGCGGTCGCGGCGTGCGACGCGGGCGAGGAGCGCTTCTGGCGAGACGGGATCGGACAAGCGGGGGACGTTGCGGTGGACGCGATGATGATGACGGTCACCCGCACGCACCGCAATCGTTTTTCTTGCGCGAATGCTGCATCCGCGCGACGCGCCGGCGCGTACAGGCTGGCGACCGGAGACCGGAATGACCCATAGCGCCGCCCTGCCCATGACCGAGCCCGCCGAGCCGCTGCTGGTCGCCCTGTGCGAGCGCGGCTGGTTGCCCGATGGCCTGGTGCGCGCGGGCATGCGTCGGCTGTGCGCGCAGCGCCTGCGCGACGAGCAGGCGCACGAGCCGGAAGCCTGCGACGCACGCCTGCGCGCCCGCGTCGCGCAATGGTCGGCGGGACCGCTGGCGGTGGCCACGCGCGAGGCCAACCTGCAGCACTACGAGGTGCCGCCGCCGTTCTTCGAGCAGGTCCTCGGGCCGCACCTCAAGTACAGCTGCGCGCTGTGGCAGCCGGAGACCGCGACGCTCGCCGACGCGGAGCGCGGGATGCTCGAGCTGACCTGCGAGCGTGCGCAGCTGCGGGACGGGCAGCGCATTCTCGAGCTGGGCTGCGGCTGGGGTTCGCTCACGCTGTGGATGGCGCGCACGCTGCCGCGCGCGCAGATCGTCGCCGTGTCCAACTCGGCGCCGCAGCGCGAATGGATCCTGCGGCGTGCCGCGGAGCGCGGATTGCGCAACGTCGAGGTGATCACCGCCGACGTCAACGACTTCCGCCCGCAGGGCGCGTTCGACCGCGTGGTGTCGGTGGAGATGTTCGAGCACGTGCGCAACCACGCCGAGCTGTTCCGCCGCATCCGCGGATGGCTGGCCCCGCGCGGGCTGCTGTTCGCGCACGTGTTCTGCCACCGGCACGCGGCCTACCCGTTCGAGTCCGAGGGCCCCACGGACTGGATGGCGCGGCATTTCTTTTCCGGCGGGATGATGCCGGGATACGACCTGTTCCTGCACTACCCGCGCGACCTGCAGATCCGGCAGCGCTGGTGGTTGTCCGGCGAGCACTACCAGCGCACCAGCGAGGCCTGGCTGGCGAACCTGGACGCGCACAGGACGGCGGTACTGGAGGCGCTCGGCGGCGGCGCCACCCGCGCGGAGGCCCGGCTGCGCGTGCAGCGCTGGCGCATGTTCTTCATGGCGGTCGCCGAGCTGTTCGGCTACGACCGGGGGCGGCAATGGGGGGTCGGGCACTACCAGTTCGAGGCCGGCTGAAGCCCGCGTTTCCCCGGCTCCTCGTCCGCCGTTTCACGCCGCCCGTAGGCCCCGCACCGCCGCGCACAAGCCCTGTGACCTGAGTCACGCATGGGCGAAAGTCCCTCTGCGATGATCGCCGCCCGCGACGCCGATCCATCGTTGCAAGGCGGTCCGCCGATTCAGCGGACCGAGGGGGTTTTAGAACATGAGTGCAGGCGATCCTGGCGTGGGCGGTCTGACTGCCCCCGCGGCCGTTCCCAACCTGATCCCGACCCCCGTCCGGCCCAATGGCCTGGAGCCGCACGCGCTGCTGGCGGCACTGCAGGCGATGCGCTCGGGCGACTTCTCGGTGCGCCTGCCGGGCGACCGCACCGGCCTCGACGGCAAGATCGCGGACACCTTCAACGACATCGTCGCCGCCAACGAGCGCATGGCCGAGGAGCTGGCCAAGGTCGGCCACGTGGTCGGCAAGCAGGGCAACACGCGCAAGCGCGCCAAGTTCGGCCGCGACAGCGGCGCCTGGGGCGAGATGGAATCGTCGGTCAACACGCTGATCGACGACCTGCTGTGGCCCACCAATGAAATGACGCGCGCGGTGTCCGCCGTGGCGCGCGGCGACCTGCTGACCACGGTCCGCCTGGACGTGGACGGCCGCCCGCTGGAAGGCGAGTTCCTGCGCTCGGCCACCATCGTCAACACGATGATCCAGCAGCTCGGCGTGTTCACCGACGAGGTGACGCGCGTGGCGCGCGAGGTCGGCACCGAGGGCAAGCTCGGCGGCCAGGCGCAGATCCGCGAGGTCGGCGGCGTGTGGAAGGAGCTCACCGAGTCGGTGAACTCCATGGCCTCGAACCTCACCGGCCAGGTCCGCAACATCGCCGACGTCACCATCGCCGTCGCCAACGGCGACCTGTCGCGCAAGATCACCGTGGACGTGCGCGGCGAAATCCTCCAGCTGAAGGAAGCCATCAACACCATGGTGGACCAGTTGCGGTCCTTCGCGTCGGAAGTGACGCGGGTGGCGCGCGAGGTCGGCACCGAAGGCAAGCTCGGCGGCCAGGCCATCGTGCCCGGCGTGGCCGGGACCTGGAAGGACCTGACGGATAGCGTCAACCTGATGGCCAGCAACCTCACCGGCCAGGTGCGCAACATTGCCGAGGTCTCGACCGCCATCGCCCGCGGCGACCTGTCGCGCAAGATCACAGTGGACGTGAAGGGCGAAATCCTGCAGCTGAAAGAAGCCATCAACACCATGGTGGATCAGCTCAACGCCTTTGCTGCGGAGGTGACGCGCGTGGCGCGCGAGGTGGGCACCGAAGGCAAGCTCGGCGGCCAGGCGATCGTCCCGGGCGTTGCGGGTACCTGGAAAGACCTGACCGACTCGGTCAACGCGATGGCGACCAACCTCACGGTGCAGGTGCGAAACATCGCCGAGGTGACGACGGCGGTCGCGCGCGGCGACTTGTCGCGCAAGATCACGGTGGACGTGAAAGGCGAGATTCTCGAGTTGAAGAACACCATCAACACGATGGTCGACCAGTTGAACTCGTTTGCCGCGGAAGTGACGCGCGTTGCGCGGGAGGTAGGAACGGAAGGGCGCCTCGGTGGTCAGGCCGATGTAAAGGGCGTCGCCGGCACGTGGAAAGATTTGACCGACTCGGTGAATTTCATGGCGTCGAACCTGACCGGCCAGGTGCGCGGTATCGCCAAAGTCGTAACGTCGGTCGCTAACGGCGAACTCAAACG
>DATLCG010000174.1:0-3025 GCA_035526525.1 Binatia bacterium | reverse complement strand
AGCAGTTCAATTCCTATTACCAGGGCATCGCCCCGCCGCCACCGCGCGAGCGCCGCGGCCTGCAGTCGCGGCCTTCGCTGAAGGAAGTGCTCGCGTGGCGCGAGCACGTAGACGCCGCCATCGCCCGCCTGCCGTCCGCATTCCGCGAGGACCTGCTGGAGCTCGGCATCCAGCACGAACAGCAGCACCAGGAACTGATCCTCACCGACCTGAAGCACGCGTTCTTCCTGCAGCCCGCGCGGCCGGCGTATCGCGCGGCGCCTGCGCTGCAGGCTGAGCGCGAGCCGACCCCTTCCGTCCGCGCTGAGCCCGTCCGGGAAATCGCCTGGAGCCGCCACCAGGGCGGCCTGGTCCCGATCGGCCACGAAGGTCCCGGCTTCGCCTTCGACAACGAAGGCCCGCGTCACCGCGTGTGGCTGGAACCCTTCGAGCTCGCGACGCGGCGCGTCACCAACGGCGAGTTCATGGAATTCATCCTCGACGGCGGCTACCAGCATCCGCGCTGCTGGCTGTCCGACGGCTGGGACTGGGTGCGTGCCAACGGTATCGCCTGCCCGCTCTACGGGTCCGCTGACCTGTCGGACGGGTTCACGCTGCACGGCGACCGGCCGCTGGAAAGCGGTGCGCCGGTCTGCCACGTCAGCTATTACGAAGCCGACGCCTACGCGCGCTGGGCCGGCGCGCGGCTGCCGACGGAGTTCGAGTGGGAGCACGCGCACGCCGGTGCCGCGCCGCGCGGCCAGTTTCTCGAGGACGGTGCACTGCATCCGGCCGATCCGGCCGGCGACTGGGGCGGCGCGTGGAACTGGACCGCCAGCGCCTACGCTCCCTACCCGCGCTACCGCGCGCCGCTGGGACCGGTCGGCGAGTACAACGGCAAGTTCATGTGCGGCCAGATGGTGCTGCGAGGCGGATCCTGCGCCACGCCGCGCGCGCTGGCCCGCGCCAGCTACCGCAACTTCTTCCCGCCGGCCGCGCGCTGGCAATTCACCGGCATCCTCCTGGCACGCGACGCATGAACGACCTCGCCATCCACCTGCAGGACGAGGCCGCGGAGTCCTTCCGCGCCGACGTCCTCGCCGGCCTGCGCCACAAGCCGCGCCGCATCCCGCCGAAGTATTTCTACGACGCCCGCGGCGCCGCGCTGTTCGACCAGATCTGCCAGCTCGAGGAGTACTACCCGCCGCGCGCGGAGCTGGAGATCCTGGAGACGCACGCCGCGGAGATCGCCCGCGCGCTCGGCACGCAGGTGCTGCTGGTGGAGTTCGGCGTCGGCACGGCCGAAAAGAGCACGCGCCTGCTGCGGGCCATGACCGATCCCGCGGGCTACGTCGCGGTGGACCTGTGCGTGGCGCAGATCGAGGCGAGCGCCAAGGCCGTCGGCGACGCCATCCCCGGCCTGCCCATCGTCGCCTGCCTGGCCGATTTCACCGCGCCGCTGCCGCTGACGCACTCGACCGCGGGCGCGATGCCGCGCGCGCGCCGGACCGTCGTGTACTTCCCCGGCTCCACCATCGGCAACTTCGACCCGGCGGAAGCGCTCAAGCTGCTGCGCCGCATCCGCCGCAAGGTCGGACCCGGCGGCGCCGCGCTGATCGCCGTCGACCGCAAGAAGGATCCGGCCGTGATCGAGCGCGCCTACAACGACACGCGCGGCGTGACGGCCGCATTCAACCTGAACCTGCTGACCCGCATCAACCGCGAGCTCGGCGGCGACTTCGACCTCGGCGCCTTCCAGCACCTCGCGCTCTACGACCCCTGGCGCGGCCGCGCCGAAATGCACCTGCAGAGCCGGCGCGACCAGATCGTCTGCGTGGACCGCCAGTGCTTCTCGCTGCGGGCGGGCGAGACCCTCCACACGGAGAACTCGTACAAGTACGCGCCGGAGGAGTTCGCGGCGCTGGCCACGGAGGCCGGCTTCGCGCCGGGCCGCGAGTGGCACGATGCGGAGCAGAGGTTCGGCGTGTACCTGCTGCAGGCGTGAGCGGCCTCAGCCTGCCGGCGACGAAGAGCCGCCTTCCTTGTGCCTCATAGCCACCGACGAACCCTGGCCATGTACGCTGCAAACGAAGAACCGAATAACCCAGACAGCGCTCTCTCTTCCGGCAGGATTTGGAACCGCGTGATGTAGGCGACAAACAGCACCGGGCCCAGGAGCGCCCAGGCGGTCGCGAGATATGCAGCCCACGCGACCAGAAGCAGGGTCATGCCGAGGTACATTGGGTTGCGTGTCAGAGCGAAGACCCCGGTAGAGACCAGCTTCGACGATTCCTGCGGTCGCATGGGATTGATCGTTGTCTGGTCGCGACGAAACGACCAGACCGCCGCCAACATGACGGCCAGGCCGACCACACCCGTAATAAGTGCAGCGTCAACGCGCACGTCCGCCGGCAAGGACAAGGACGCGTCGAGGCGCGACACCCCCCACATGGCGCCCGCCGTAATCAATGTCACCACTGGCGGCGGAACCTTCAGTTCGAGTGCGCGCATGACTTTAGGAGGTACAACGCCGGTGTTCAGCCGCGGCTTTGACGCCGCGAAGCGGCGGCAAAGACGTCGGCTGGAACACCTTAGTTGGCAGTCATGCGCCACCACGGTTCCACGGTGGCGCGAGTGCCTTAATCAGATTGTCTTCCAGACCGGCGGCCAGATTCACGTGGAAGCCGCCGTAGTAGAGGAGACCGTTATCTGGCAGTGCGTAGATCTCCACTGTTGCCGATGCGCCCAGTACCTCTTTAATGAGCTTGTTCGCTTTTATGTTCGTGGATTGGGTTAGGGCCGGATTCTGATAGCCGTACATGCGGCGCTTTAATGGCTGAACTGTCTTGCCGATGTAGAGAACAGAACCGTTCGAAACGAAGGCATACAAGATGTTTGCTGAATCGCCCAAATCGGTGAGGGCGCATTTAAAGACCTCACCGTTATGCGACCAGGCGCCAACTTTTCTGAAACCCATGTACTCAAGGCGTTGCAGCGGGGTTCCGTCTTTCATGACTGCCAACGCCCGCGTTCACCGGCGGGCCTC
>DATLCG010000172.1:0-8181 GCA_035526525.1 Binatia bacterium | reverse complement strand
AACCGCTACGTGGCGGTGGGCGACCGCGGCGACGTGCTGGTGTCCGGCGACGGCAAGGAATGGACGCAGATGGCGGTGCCGGTGCGCGCGGCGCTGACCGCGGTCACCTTTTCCGATCCGCAGAACGGCTGGGCCGTCGGCCACGACGCCGCCATCGTCCACACCAAGGACGGCGGCAAGACCTGGGAGCTTCAGAACTTCGAGCCCGCACTCGAAAAGCCTTTCATGGACGTGCTGTTCCTCGATGGCCAGCACGGCTTCGCGGTCGGCGCCTACGGCCTGCTGCGCGAGACCGCCGACGCGGGCGCGAGCTGGCACGACGTCGATGCACCGGCGATCCGCGGCGAAGAACTGCATTTCAACGGAATCACGAAACTCACGAGCGGCGACCTGTTCATCGCCGGCGAGCAGGGCATGCTCGGTCTGTCCACCGACCAGGGCAAGACCTGGAAGAAGCTGGCGTCGCCGTACGACAGCACGTTCTTCGGGGCGCTGCCCTTCGGGCCGAAGGGCGCGCTGGTGTACGGGCTGCGCGGCAACGTTTACATGAATCCGGATGTGCGCGCCGGCAAGTGGCAGAAGGTGGATACCGGAACCGTCGCATCGATGTTCGGCGGCACCGTGCTGGCCGATGGCCAGTTCGCGCTGGTCGGGCTGAACGGCGTGGTGCTGCTGGTCAATCCGCAGGGCGGCGTGAAGATGCTGCAGGCCGCGGCGGGCACCCCGCTGTCGGGCGCGCTGCCGTTCGGCGACGGCCTGCTGGTGGTGGGCGAATCGGGCGTGCAGTCAGTCGTCCTGAAGTAGTTCGCGGAGCCGCAGCGTCATGACGACCGAGAAGGGCGACCTGTCCACCGCGGAAAAGATCCTCCGCGCCATCGAGCCGCTGATCTACGCGCGGCGCAAGCTGACGATGTTCATCCTGCTCGCGATCACCGCGCTGCTGGCGTGGCAGGCCGTGCTGATCAAGCAGGATGCCGGCTTCGACAAGTCGATCCCGCTCGAGCACCCGTTCATGCAGGTGCTCAAGCAGTACCAGGACGATTTCGGCGGCGCCAACACCGTGCTGGTGGCCCTGATCCAGAAGGAAGGCAAGGGCGACATCTACAACGAGAAGTTCCTGACCAAGCTGAAGTCGGTCACGGACGACATCTTCTTCCTCGAGGGCATCGACCGCTCGCGCGTGTCCTCGCTGTTCACGCCCGACGTGCGCTACATCGAGGTGGTGGAAGGCGGCTTCAAGGGCGGCAACGTCATCCCCGCGGAGTACGCGCCGACGCCCGAGATGTTCCAGGTGGTGCGCGAGAACGTCGGCAAGTCCGGGATCATCGGGCGCTATACCACCAAGGACCAGCACGGCGCGATGATCTTCGCCGAGCTGCTCGAGGTCGATCCGGTCACCGGGCAGAAGCTCGACTACAAGAAGGTGGCGACGCAGCTCGAGCAGAGCATCCGCGCCAAGTACCAGGACGAGGACGTCAGCGTCCATATCCTGGGTTTCTCCAAGGTGGTCGGCGACGTCATCGACGCCACGCTCGAAGTCGTCATGTACTTCGGCCTGACGCTGGTGATGACGTTCGTGCTGCTGTGGATGTACATCGGCTCGGTGCGACTGGCCTGGCTGCCGCTGGCGTGCTCGATCACCGCGGTGATCTGGGAATTCGGACTGCTCAAGCTGTGCGGCTTCGGCCTCGACCCGTTCGCGATCCTGGTGCCGTTCCTGATCCTGGCGGTGTCGGTCAGCCACGGCGTGCAGTACGTCAACGCCTGGGTCGGGGAGATTCACACCAGCCAGCGCTCGCCCTTCGACGCCTCGCTCGAGACGTGGCGGCGCCTCGCCATCTACGGAACCATGGCGATCATGACCGACGTGGCGGGCTTCGCCATGATCATGCTGGTGCCGATCGACATCATCCGCGAGATGTCGATCAACGCCACGCTCGGCATGGCGGCCATCATCCTCACCAACAAGGTGATGATGCCGATCTGGCTGACCTGGGTGAAGATCGGCGACCTCGACGCCTTCATCCGCAAGCAGGAGAAGCGCGACGCCGTGTTCGACGGCCTGTGGCGCCTGCTGTCGAACATGACGCGCGTCGGCCCCGCCGTGACCGTGCTGCTGCTGGGCGCCGTGCTGTTCGGCTGGAGTCTCTACAAGGGCCAGGACCTGCAGGTGGGCGACAGCCAGGCCGGCGTGCCCGAGCTGCGGCCGGACTCGCGCTACAACAAGGACACCGCGGCGGTGGTGGCCAACTTCTCGATCGGCACCGACATCTTCAAGGTCATCGCGGAGGCCGATCCCGAGGCCTGCATCAAGCACGAGGTGATGGACCAGATCGACCGTTTCGGCTGGCGCATGGAGAACACCGCCAAGGTGTCGCAGGTGGTGTCCCTGCCGTGGGCGGCGCGCAAGGTCAACGCGGCCTACTCCGAGGCCAACCCCAAGTGGCGCATCCTGCCGCGCAACCAGTACACGATGGTGCAGGCGATCACGCCGATCCCGACCTCGAGCGGCATGCTCAACCCGGACTGCTCGGCGCTGCCGGTGATCATCTTCACCTCGGACCACCGCGCCGGCACCATCTCGCACATCGTCTCCGAGGTCGAGCGCTACAACGAGGAGAACGCGAAGGAGTTCTACGAAACCCACCCCGACGCCAACGCCGACTACTGTGCGAAGAAGACGCTGTCGCGGCGCGAAGTCGGCGTCAACACGCAGCTGGTGCGGCGCACGGCCGAGAAGATGCGCAAGATGGGCATGAAGGACGCGCAGATCGACGCCAGCCAGACCATCAAGGATCTCACGGCGAAGCGCGACGCCAGCGTCGAGGCCTTCAAGAAGCTGGACAAGATGTGCCCGGTCAATTTCGCCATGGCGTCGGCCAACATCGGCGTGATGGCGGCGACCAACGAGGAAGTGCACCGCCTCGAGAAGCGCATCCTGTTCTACGTGTACCTGGCGATCATCGTCTGCGTGGTGCTGTCGTTCTGGCACGAGAAGCTGCCGAGCGTCATCAGCATCATGCTGCCGCTGGCCCTGGTGTCGTGGATGGCTTACGCGATCATGGCGATCAAGGGCATCGGCATGAAGGTGGCCACGCTCCCGGTGGTCGCGCTCGCGGTCGGCATCGGCGTGGACTACGGCATCTACATCTATGCGACGTTCGCGGACGCCGTGGCCGCCGGGTTCAGGTACCAGGAGGCGTACTACAAGACGCTGCGGATGACCGGCAAGGCCGTGGTCTTCACCGGCGTGACGCTCGGCCTCGGCGTCGCCACCTGGCTGTTCTCGGACCTGCAGTTCCAGCGCGACATGGGCTACATGCTGGTGTTCATGTTCACCGCCAACATGTTCGGCGCGATCCTGATCCTGCCGGCCATCGCCCGCTTCCTGCTGACCGAGCGCGAGCTCGCGCCCGGCGAGACGCCGGTATTCCGCTCGCGGCATTGAAGCGAACGAAAGCGCGGATTCAGTCCGAGCCGTAGGCCTGCGCGGCGGGCACCGAGAACAGCTGGCGGTCTTCGAGACGCAGCGCGGTCAGCTGCCGTCCCCAGACGCAGCCCGTGTCGAGGCCCCAGGCGCGCCACTCGGGCCAGGCCACCCGGCCGAGCGCCGACCAGTGCCCGAACAGCACGGTGCTGCGGCGTTGGGAGGGTGCGGCGAACCAGGGCCGCAGCCCTGCGGCGTCGTGCGGTGCGCCCTTGGGCTTCAGGTCCAGGCGTCCTTCCGGCGTGATGAACCGCATGCGCGTGAAGCAGTTGATGCAGAACCGCAGGCGTTCGACCCCGCGCAGCCGGGCGCTCCACCGGTCCGGCTGGTCGCCATACATTTCGCCGCCGAGGAAGGCGTCGGCCTGCGGCGACCGCAGCATCGCCTGCACCTCGGCGGCGCAGGCCAGGGCCTGCGATTCGTCCCAGTCCGGCGCCAAACCGGCGTGCACCAGCAGGAATCCGTCCGCCGCGTGGAGCAGCGGCTGGGCCAGCAGCCAGGCGATGAGTTCCTCCCGGTCGGGCGCTGCCAGCACGTCCTGGAAAGTGTCGCGCGGCCGGACGCGGCCCGAGCGCGCCGCCGCAGCGAGGTGCAGGTCGTGGTTGCCGAGCACGCTGACGGCGCGCTGGCCGAGGCCGCGGACGAAGCGCAGCACCTCGAGGGATTTCGGACCGCGGTTCACCAGGTCGCCGGTGAACCAGAGACGGTCTGCCGACGGGTCGAAGCGGACCGCGTCGAGCAGCCGCTGCAGCTCGTCGAAGCAGCCCTGCACGTCGCCGATGGCGTACGTCGCCACGGCGCGCTAGAGCGAGAGCGTCAAGCCGCCAGCCGCACGACCAGCACGTCGCACGGCGCCTTGTGCACGACGCCTTCCTCGGTATGGTTGAACAGCGCCGACAGGCCCTTCCGGGGAAGGTGCCCGACCACGATGAGATCCACGGCGCCCTCCTGGGCGGCGCGCAGGATCTCCGGGGTGACCGCGCCGACGACGACGCGCAGCTGCTCGTGGCCGATGCCGAGGCCAGTGCACCACTCCCGGAGCCGCGCCTCGGCCTGGGCCGCACGCTCGCGCGACAGGTCCACCGGGGTGGTCAGCAGGGCATCGCCGGCGGGGTCCACCGGCAGGTACTCCACCACGTGCAGCACCGACAGGCGCGCGCCGGACTCCTTCGCCAGCGCCTGCGCGCGTGCCAGCACGCGCCGGCCGTCCTCGTGCGTCTCCACAGCCGTCAGCACATGCCGGTAGCTCATCGCCGCCTCCGCCCGCACATTCGGATCAAGGTACACCAGCCTTGGACAGCGCCGCGAGGGCGGCGAACTGCTCGGGTGCGAGCTCCTCGGCGCGCACGCCGGGGTCCACCCCGGCGCGGCGGATCGATTCGGGGTCGAGTACGCCCTTGAGCGCGTTGGCGAGGGTCTTGCGGCGCTGGCCGAAGGCACGGCGGACGACTTCCTCGAAGCGCGCGAAGTCCGGGATCGCGTAGCTGGCGGGCCGCGGACGCAGGCGCACCATCGCCGATTCGACCTTCGGCGGCGGCGAGAACGCCCCCGCGCCCACGGTGAACAGGGCCTCCGCCTGGGCGCGCGCCCCGAGCATCACCGTGAGCCGGCCATAGTCGGGCGAGCCCGGCGCGGCGGTCATGCGATCCACCACTTCCTTCTGCAGCATGAAGTGCATGTCCTCGATCGCGCCGGAATGATCCAGCAGGTGGAACAGCAGCGGCGTCGAGATGTTGTAGGGCAGGTTGCCGAACAGCCGCAGCTTCGTGCCGGCCGCCAGCGCCCGGAAATCCACCTTCAGCGCATCGGCCTGCAGCACGTCCAGCGCGCCCTTGCCGGCGCAGCGCTGCTGCAGCCGCGGGATGACGTCGCGATCCAGCTCGACGGCGCGCAGCGCGCCCGCCGCTTCCAGCACCGGCACCGTCAGCGCGCCCAGCCCGGGACCGATTTCCACGAGCGGCTGTCCCGGCCGCGGCGCCAGGATGCGCACGATGCGCGCGATCACGCCCGGGTCGTGCAGGAAATGCTGGCCGAAGCGCTTCTTCGGGCCGTGGACCGCTGCGCGGCCGGGAACCGTGCCCACCGTCAGGCGCGCGCCGCGAGTGCGATGGCCATGCGGATCGCCGCGTACAGGCTGCCCGGCTCGGCCTGGCCCGTGCCGGCGAGATCCAGCGCGGTGCCGTGATCCACCGAAGTCCGCACGATCGGCAGGCCCAGGGTCACGTTCACGGCCTCGCCGAAGCCCGCGTGCTTGAGCACCGGCAAGCCCTGGTCGTGGTACATGGCCAGCACCGCGTCGGCGCGCTCCAGCTGGCGCGGCGTGAACAGGGTGTCCGCCGGCAGCGGACCCGCGAGGTCGAGTCCTTCCTCGCGCAGCACGGCCAGCGCCGGCACGATGGTGTCGATTTCCTCGCGGCCCAGGTGTCCCTGCTCGCCGGCGTGCGGATTCAGCCCCGCGACGAGGATGCGCGGCCGCCGCAGGCCGAACCGGTGCCGCAGGTCGTGATGCAGCACCCGCAGCACCGCCAGCAGGCGCTCGCGCGTGATCGCGGCGGGCACGTCCCGGAGCGCGAGGTGCGTAGTCGCCAGAGCGACCCGCAGCGTGCCGGCGGCAAGCAGCATGACGGGCGTGGCCGACCCGGTGAGGGCGGCGAGAAATTCCGTGTGGCCGGAGAAGGGCACCCCCGAATCATTGATCACGCCCTTGTGCACCGGCGCCGTGACCAGCGCATCGCGCGGCCCGCACATCGCCACCGCGGCGCGCAGTGCATCCAGCACGTACCCGGCGTTGCGCGGGTCGAGCCGCCCCGGCCGTGCGCGTGCGGCGAGCGCCGCAGGGAACACCGGCAGTACGCCGGGGCGATGAGGGCGCGATGGTCCCTGCGGGTCCATCGGCTGCAGCCGCACGCGCAACCGCAGCCGGTGCGCCCGCTCCGCGAGCAGGTCGGGATCGGCGAGGGCGACGAGCTGTGCCGGCCAGCGCCGGCGCGCGGCCATCAGGACCAGATCGGGACCGACGCCCGCCGGCTCGCCGGGCGTCAGCCACAGGCGCGGCACCGCGGACGCGGCGCGGCGCGGCGTGCTACGCGGCAGGCTTGGCCGCCGCCTTGTCGTCACTCTTGAGCCGGTACTCGACGTAGGCCTCGGCGCGCAGGCGCCGCAGCCACATGTCGTACTCCTCGGCGGCCTTGCGGTTCTGGATGGCGGCGCGGGCGCGCGCGCGGCGCGACTCGTCGGTGGTGTCGCGAGTGCGGCGCTCGATCACCTTGGCGACGTGCCAGCCGAACTGCGTGCGGAACGGCGGGCTGACCTGCCCGGGTTGCAGCGCTTCGATCGCCTTCTCGAATTCGGGGGCGAACACGCCCGGCGGCTGCCAGCCGAGGTCGCCGCCACCGTTCTTGGAGCCCGGATCGTCGGACAGCTTCTTCGCCAGCTCGCCGAAGGCTTCGCCCTTCTGGACGCGCTCGAAGACCTGGCGGGCCTGGGACTTGGTCTGTTCCTCGTCGCGGATCGCGTTGGGCGTCAGCAGGATGTGCTGGGCGTGCGTCTCGGTGACGGTCTTCTTTTCCTCGCCGCCGCGCAGGTCGGTGAGCCTGAGGATGTGGAAGCCGGAGGCGTTCTCGAGCAGGCCGCTGACGTCGCCCTTCTTCATGCCCTGCACGGCATTGGCGAACAGCTCGGGCAGGTTGCCGCCGGCGCGCCAGTCCAGGTCGCCGCCCTGCAGCGCCTGCTGGCCGTCGGAGTTGGCGATGGCCAGCTGCGCGAAATCCTCACCGGCCTTGATGCGCTTGAGCACGCTCTCGGCCTTGGCCCGCGCCTTGGCGCGCACCTGGGAAGTCGCGCCATCGGGCACCGCCACCAGGATGTGCGACACGCGGTACTCGGTCTGGTCGAGGCGCGACTGGTTGGCGAGGTACAGGTCGACGTCCTGCTCGGTCACCAGCACGCGGCTGTCGATCTCGCGCGCGCGGAGGCGGTTGATGAGCACTTCGTCGCGGATCTGTTCGCGCACGGCCAGGTAATCCAGCCCCTCCTTCTTCACGGCCTCGGCGAACTGCTGCAGCGACAGCCGGTTCTGCGCCGCGACGCTGGTCAGCACCTCGTTCAGCTCGCGGTCGTCCACGCGGATGCCGGATTCCTGCGCACGTTCGGTCTGCACGCGGATCAGGATGAGATGGTCGAGCACCTGGCCGCGCAGCGCGTCTTCGGGCGGCGCCGCAATCCCGCGGTCGGCGATCTGCTTGCGGCTGGCCTGCATGGCCTGGTCGAGCTCGCTCTGCAGCACGACGTCCTCGTTGACCACCGCGACGATGCGGTCGAGCGGCGCCGCGGCGCCGGCGGGCAGGGCAGCAGCCGCGCACAGGACGGCGGCGCAGAACAGGCGGAATCTCATGGGGCACTGAGGCAAAGATTTCAGGCGCGTGAGGGTAGCACGCGGGGACCTGTTTTCTGGATGCCCTGGACGGCGCTTTCGTCGCTGTGCGGGCTACGTCTCAGGTGACGAAGGCCGTGCCCGACCCCCGCGCTCCGTGGCTCGAGAAGATCGTGCGTCGGCTTTTGGTGGCGGACGGCGGCATCCGGTGCTTTCGCTACCGGGCTGCGGTGGGTGGGCCGAAGCGCGGTGGAGGCTGCGCGTCGTGCGCCCTAAGCGGCGCCGGCTTCGCCGGTACCCTGCGCTTCTCGCCCGGAACGGG
>DATLCG010000164.1:0-8052 GCA_035526525.1 Binatia bacterium | reverse complement strand
GCGCCGGTGCCGCGCAACACCTGCGCGGCCTTCGCGGGCGAATCCACGTCGCCGTTCGCCCACACCGGGATGCGCACCGACGCCACGATCTGCGCGATGGTGTCGTACTCGGCCTCGCCCTCGAACAGGTCCTCGCGCGTGCGGCCATGCACCGCCAGCGCCGCAATGCCGCAGTCCTGCGCGATGCGCGCGATCGCGGCGCCATTGCGGTGCGTGCGGGCCCAGCCGGTGCGGATTTTCAGCGTCACCGGCACCGGCACTGCCTGCACGACCGCGGCGCAGATGCGCGCGACCAGGGCCTCGTCGCGCATCAACGCGCTGCCCGCGTCGCGCCGGCACACCTTCTTGGCCGGGCAGCCCATGTTGATGTCGACGATGTCCGCGCCGTGGTCGACGCTGTGGCGCGCCGCATCGGCCAGCATCTGCGGGTCGTCGCCGGCGATCTGCACGGCGACCGGGCCGGGCTCGCCGGAGTGGTCCATGCGCGTGCGCGATTTCTCCGTGTGCCAGAAGCGCGGGTCGGTGTGCGTCATCTCCGACACCGCCAGCCCCGCGCCGAGACGCCGGCACAGCACGCGGAACGGCCGGTCGGTGACGCCCGCCATGGGCGCGAGCGCCAGTGCCGGCGCGATGGTGTGGGGTCCGATCTGCATGGGGCGCGCATTGTCGCGCAATGCCGGTGGTGCAGCGATCGGGCTCAGCACCGGTGCAGCCTCACCGCGAAGAAGCCGTCGGTGCCGTCGCGGTCTGGCCGCAGCGTCATCGCTTCGTCCGCACGCCACCCGCCGCCGGCGAGGAACGTCTCCACCACGGCTTCGTTCTCCTCGCGCCACAGGCTGCAGGTCGCGTAGACCAGCCGGCCCCCTGGTGCGACGCAGGCGGACGCCTCGCGCAGGATGCGTCCCTGCAGCGCCGCGAGCGCGGCCAGGTCCGCCGCATGCAGACGCAGGTCCGGCCGCCGACGCCAGGTGCCGCTGGCGGAGCAGGGCGCATCCACCAGGACGGCGTCGAAGGTCTCCGCGGGCGGGGCGCCGCGCAGGACCCGGGTCCGCACGCAGCTCAGGCCCGAGCGCAGCAGCCGCGGCGCCAGCCGCGCGAGTCGCGATGCATCCACGTCGAGTGCCCACAGCTCGCCGCGGTCCTGCATCGCGGCACCGAGCGCCAGCGTCTTGCCGCCCGCGCCGGCACACCAGTCCGCCACGCGCTCGCCGGGCTGGGCCCGCAGGTACTGCGCCAGGCGCTGGCTGCCCGCGTCCTGCGGCTCGACCCAGCCGTCGCGGAATGCCACCGCCGCACCGAGCGCGGCCCGCCGCTCGAGGCGCAGCGCGCCGGGCACTCCCGCCACCGCCTCAGCCGCGATGCCGTCGCGCGCGAGTGCTTCCTGCGCCTGGGCGACCGTGGCCTTCAAGACGTTCACGCGCAGGTCCACCGGCGCAGTTCGATCCAGCGCCTGCGCCAGCGCTGCAGCGGCGCTGCCGTATTGCGCCTGCAGGCGCGACCAGTCCGTTTCCGACAGGCCGTGGCGCGCAGCCTCGGGTGCCCGCGACAACGGACGGTCGTCGAGGACGCGACGCAGCGACGTCACGTCCACGGCGGCGAGTGGTGGTGGCTCGATTCCCTCGGCGAGCGCGGCCGCGGCGCACAGCTCGATGGCCGTCGCGGCCTCGCCCACGCTCCATCGCAAGGCAAAGTATTTGCGGATCGCCGCATACAGCAGTTCGCCGATCGCTCGCCGATCGCGCGAGCCCGCGCGTCGCGCGCGCAGCACTTCCTGGAGCGCGGCGTCGGCGGGCTGGCGGGCCAGGACCCGGGTCAGGACCTGTGCCGCCATGTCGAGGTGGGCCGGGCGGAGCCTCCACCCCTGGCCACTACCTATTGTGTCCGGCATTCCAAGGTGACACTATTAGCTGAGCTTCGTCGTGCGCCCTCATACGCCGCCGGAGCGACTGTAGCTCCCTACCCACAGGAGGTGCGCGATGGCCAAGAAAAAGAAGGCCAAGAAAAAGAAGAAGTAGTACAGAACACTGCAGCATCCTTGGGCGTGGCGCCGTCAGGTTCCGCGCCTTCTCTTTCAGTGGCACCCGGCGCGCAACGTAACATCCGCTTCTCCGTGCCGCAGGCCGCCCTCCCATGAAGCACACCTACACCGCGTCCGTGTCCTGGTCGCGCAACGGCGCGCCGTTCACCGATGGCAAGTACAGCCGCGTGCACGAATGGCGTTTCGACGGCGGCGCGGTCGTCCAGGCTTCGTCCTCGCCGCTGGTGGTGCCGGTGCCGCACTCCAGCGCCGCCGCGGTGGACCCCGAAGAGGCGTACGTGGCCTCGCTCGCCAGCTGCCATTTCCTGTGGTTCCTGCACGTCGCGCGCGCGGCCGGCTACGTCGTCGACCGCTATGACGATGCGGCCAGCGGCGTCATGGAGAAGAACGCACAGGGCAAGCTGTGGGTCGCGCGGGTGGTGCTCAAGCCGCGCGTGACTTTCGCCGGCGAGCGCCAGCCGTCGGCGGCGGAGCTTGCGCAGATGCACCACAAGGCGCACGACGAGTGCTTCATCGCCAACTCCGTGAAGTCGGAGGTGCGCGTGGAGCCGGCCGGCTAGCGGGAGTCCCGCAAAAAAAAGGCGCGGACCGCTCCGCGCCTTTTTTCCCGGTGCTGCAGGATCAGTGCTTGAGGCTCTGCTCCGCGCGCGCCGCGCCGATCGCGGTCTTCACGTGCTTGCGTTCCTCCGGGGGCGGCAGCATGGCCTTGAGGCCGAGGCTCTCGAGCCACAGCTCCCGGCACCAGCCCTTGGTGTGGTACAGGTGCTCGTCTTCCTGGTCTTCGACCTCGTCATAGGCGGCCTGCAGGATTTTCTTCTGCTCGCCGGTGAGCTTCTTGGCGCACTCGCCGATCAGCTCCCAGTCCATGTGATCCTTGGTCTCGGCCAGGGTCACGCACTCGGCCGCCAGCACCTGCGCCGCGACCAGGTCGCCGGCCTTCAGGCCCGCTTCCATCGCGCGCACCAGCGATTCGCCCAGCATCGCCACGATCTTCACGCCCATCGGCTTGTCGCCATCGATCCCGATGTCCAGCGTCCCGCACACCTGCTCGAGCACCTCGACGTGACGCCGGGTCTGCTCGAGGTACTTCTGCCATTCCTTCTTCAGGTCCTCGTTCTGGGCACAGCGCAGCGCGATCTCGTAGATCTTCACGCCGCCTTTCTCGTGCTCCAGCGACTGGAGCAGCAGCTCCGTCATTCGTGCCTTGTCCATGGGTAAACCTCGCGGCAGTGGGTTTCGGGCCTCAGACCAGAGGCCGGAGCAACCTTCGACCGCTGCGCGGGCCGTATTGCGCCCAGGGCTCAGAGATCGTCCAGG
The DNA here is from genome assembly GCA_035526525.1 of Binatia bacterium. Lineage (GTDB taxonomy): Bacteria > Pseudomonadota > Gammaproteobacteria > Nevskiales > Nevskiaceae > JACPFV01. The sequence goes on along the minus strand of DATLCG010000164.1, from coordinate 4,697 downwards.
GTGCGCGGCCAGCTGTCCTTCAGCAGCCGCGACAACGCACGATCCGCGAGGATGCGTCCGCCCGTCTGGCAGCCCGGGCAGTAATTGCACTCGTTGTCGGCATGGACGATGCGCTGCACGGGCGCGCCGCAGACCGGGCACGGCTGTCCGAACTTGCCGTGCACGGCCATGCCCTTGTGGAAGGCGGTGACCTTCGACGGCCAGCGATCGCCCGCTTCCTCGCGCAGCCAGCGGGTCCACTCCTGCAGCACCTGCTGCGCCGCCGCGTGCAGGCGCTGCAGCTCCGCCGCCGACAGTGCGTGCGTCTGCTTGAACGGCGACAGGCGCGCGCGGTGCAGGATCTCGTCGGAATAGGCGTTGCCGACGCCGGCGACGACGGCCGGATCGGTCAGCGCGCGCTTGAGCGTGAAGTTCTCGCGCGTGAGCGCGGCCGCGAAGGCAGCGGCATCCGCCACCAGCGGCTCGATCCCTCCGCGCTGGAACTGGGCCAGCGCGGCCGCGCCGCGCACCAGGTGCAGCGACGCGCGGCGCTTGTGTCCGGACTCGCCCAGCTGCAGGCAGCCGTGGTCGAAGTCGAACGAGACCAGGCCCGTGCCTTTCGCCAGGCGTGCCTGCGGCAGCCTCCAGCTCAGCCGGCCGAGCACCATCAGGTGCAGCACCGCATATCGTTCGCCGTCGAAGGCCAGCACGATGCGCTTGCCGATGCGCTCGGTCCCCTCGAGCACCCGCCCGGCGAATTCCAGGGGCGGCGGTTCCACCGTGCGCAGCACGAAAGGACTGCCTAGGCGGATGCCGCGGAGCTCGCGGCCCCGTGCGCGGGTTTCGATGTGTTCCTGGTAGAGGGCGAGGTCGGGAAGTTCGGGCATGTCGGGTCGCAGGCGTTCGTTTCCGGGCGCAGGCCCTGTCATTGGAAGGGTAGCGAGGAATCCTTCTTTGACTGCCAGATCCCTCGCTGACGCGCGGGATGGCGTCCACCTCCGACACAGGGCCTTGTGTCTGCCTTCCTTCGGGAGCACTATCCGTAGTGGGTAAGTATTGGGAGCCCCGAATGACCCGATTCCCTCGCTGGTTGCCGGCCCTCGCAGCGCCACTGCTCGCGGCCTGCGCCGCAACCCCGCCGGCGCCTCCCGCCGCTCCGGGTCCCGCACTGGTGGTCGGGACCTTCTCGTACCAGTACGTGAACGCGGCGGATGCGCCGCAGTGGCGGGTACACCTCGAGCGGCTCGACCAGCCGGCGGATTACACCCTGGCGGCGAACCTCGATCCGCAGCGGCAGCACGGCGTGTTCACCGGCGCGTTGCCGCCTGGCGTGTACGCGTTCCGCGATGCGGGCGGTCCCGAAGGCCGCTACGAGGCCAGCGGCATGGCGATGCCTTTCACCGTGGAAGCCGGCGAAGTCCGCGACCTCGGCCACTACGCCCTGAACCCCCTCACCCCGCGCTGACGCGCGAGGTGCTTGCCGTGCGGCCGGCCTCGGCCGCACGGCTTCTTCATTTGCGGCGCCGGAAAATCCCGAGCCCGCCCAGCACCAGCAGCAGCGACGCCGGCAGCGCGCCGCCGATGTGGTACTGCGGTCGCGTGGCGGTGGGGGTGCCGGAGTCCAGGTCGTACACCCACAGATGGCGACCGAAGCTCGCCGCGAACAGCCGCGCGTCGTTCCCCGGCTGCGTGCGCAGCATGACCACCGGCGAGGCCGGCAATCCGCTGCCGAGCACCGACCACGTGCCGCCTTCGGATGACCCGGAGATGAAGGCCCCGACGTCCGTGCCGACCAGCAACTGGCCCTCGCGCAGGATCACGGTGTTGGCGGCGGCGCGCGGCAGGTCGCCCGAGATGTCGCGGAACGTCGCCCCGCCGTCGGTGGACTTGAAGACGTTGCCGGTGCCGATGGCCGTGTTCGCCTCCAGGTAGGAGCCCGGCGGCCGCAGGTTCGACAGGTAGCCGGCGAGCGTCACGTAGATCGTGCGCGCATCCGACGGGTCGATCTCGATGGAGGTGATGTAGCGGCGGTCCAGTCCTTCTGCCGCCACCAGGTGCCATCCGGCCGCGTTGGCTTTCTGCGGCGGTGCCGTGCCGTCCACGTTGGTGGCGATGCCGCTGCGGAACGGTCCGGGGTCGTTCGCCGAGACGCCGCAGGGCCCGCACCAGGCGGCGTAGGCAGCGGCGCCGGACAGCGCCACGGTCGTCTGGTGATGCACCGCGGCGTTGTCCGCATCGGTGCCCAGATCGAAGACCTGCACCCAGGTGTCCGGCCTGACGGCGGAGCCGAGCGTGGTCTCGAAGATCTGCTGCCCGCCGGTGATCAGGTGCTTCGCGTCGGTCGGATCCATCGCGAACCAGTTGTCGAAGCTCGCGCCCGTCATGCCGGTGGGCGTGATCGTGGTGGAGGTGCCGCCGCCGTCGGTGGTGACCTGCATGCGTCCGCCATCGATCTCGGTGTAGGCGATCCGCGAGTTGTCGGGATCGACGGCGGCGTAGAAGCCGTCGCCGCCGAATTTCATGGTCGAGCGTCCGCTGGTGGACGTGCTGCCGGAGCCGTTGTCCTGCAGGCCCCACCAGATCACGCCGTCTTTCGCCACCGCGATGCCGTAGGGCAGCAGCGCGTAGATGCCGGTGTTCGCCGACGCCCACTTCGTGTTGTCCATGTCCTCGCCGGCCGCGGCGCACTGGCGGAACACGCCGCCGTCATTGCCGGCGAACAGGCAGACGCCGCCGTCGCCGGTGGGTACGTACAGGCCGGCCTGCTGGTCGGGATGGGTCTGGCCGCCGTAGGCGCCGATGACCTCGAAGTCCGCTTCGCCCTGCTGCTCGGGTCCCGTCAGCGGCGCCGCGGTGACGTTCTGCCAGACCTCCTCGAGCCCGAACGTGAGGCGGGTCGGCGCGGCGCTGGCCTCGTCCGTGCGCGTCGGGTCCGGCTTGATCCAGAGGTTGTACCAGGCCTGCACGCCCGGGGCGTAGCCGAGCGCGGCCTGCACGATCAGGTCGGAGTTGCTGGCGGGATTGGAGGCGATCTCGGCGGTGTCGGCCAGTCGCAGCCAGCTCGAGCCGAAGTCGGCGGAGACGTACAGGCCGTTGAACGTCGAGCTGTTGGCGGATACCGGCAGGCCGACCGGGACCGCCGGCACGTCCACCGGCGCGTCGATGTACGGCACGCCGTCGTTGAACTGCACCGCGTCCTCGACGATGGCGTAGACGAGGTTGTGATCCTGGTCGTCGCCGACCGCGGCGCCCAGCTCGATGCGGCCGATGCGCTCCTGCGGCGTGAAGCCGGCGGGCGCGGAGGCCGGCGCGGACACGTCGAGCTTGGCGAAACTGTTCACCTCGCCGGTGTCGGAGCGGTACACGCCGTTGTCGCCGGCCATCGGCCGGCCGTCCTGGAACGCGAGATCGCTGCCCGTGCGGTAGCCGACCACGGCCAGCACCGGGCAGCCGGCCGCCGCGCAGGTTTCCGAGGTGGCGCCGCCGGGTCTCTTCACCACCACGTCGGTGACGAAGTTGGTGAACTGGCACGGGCCGAGCGTCTCGACGCCAGCACAATCCAGCCCTTCGTTGTGCGTCGGCAGACGCACGTTGGCGAAGGTGCGTCCGGCGTCGGCCGAGCGGAACAGGCCCTTGCTGGTCGCGACGTAGACCGTCTCGGGATGCGCGGCATCCACGGCGGCCTGGAAGGCGAGGGCGGCGTCGGGCAGGCCCTCCGCGGGGTGCCAGGTTCCGCCGAGATCGTCGGACCAGAACCCGCCCAGGCCGAGGAAGCCGCTCGAGGCCATCACCGCTTCGCCGCTGACGGCAATGAGCGTGCCGTGCTCGGCATCGCCGCCGGCCGGCGTCCAGGCGACGCTGCCGGTCAGCTGCGTGGGCAGGGCGTCGCCCAGGGAGACCCAGTGGTCGCCCAGCGTGCGCACGTCGCCGCCCACGGTCTCGCTCATCCAGATGCCGCCGCTGCCGATCGCGACGAAAAGGCGCTTGTGGCTGCCGTCGTAGAAGAAATTGTCCGCGCGCGCGGCGAGGTTGTCGTAGCCGCCGCCGACGCGCAGGTTGCCGCGGCCGTACGGGCGCCACGTGCCGCCCGCGCCCGCGACCTTGAAGCCGGCATCTTCCAGCGCGTGTTTCTGAGCGACCGCGTCGCGGAAGGCGCCCGCCGGCACGGAGCCGGAGTGCGCGTACGGACCTGCTTGCGCCTGTAACAGCGCGTGCGCAGGCTCGGGGTGCTGGCGCAGCAGGCAGCCCGCGCGCGACACGGCTCGGGCGCCGTCATCTTCGTCGGCGCACGGTTGCGGCAGCCAGAACTGCCCGGCCACGATGAAAGCGGCGGCGGCGAGCGCCCCGACCCAGACCGGCTTGGTTCCCATTTCCCCGACTCGTGCCCGCGAACGCGGGCGGCAAAGACCCCGAGCGGAAAGTATAGAAAGGCCATCCGCCGGCTGCCGTGGGCAGGAATACCCTCCGGTGCTACAGTCGAAAGAGAGGGAGAAATCGCCATGGGCAGGACCGCCATCGTCGTCGACGATTCGAAGTCGGCACGCTTCGCGCTCAAAAAGATCCTGGAGGGCGCGGGCTACGAGGTGCAGGCGTTCGAGATGCCCGACGCCGCCATCGCGGCGCTGGCAGCCCAGCGCCCCGACGTGATGTTCCTCGACCACCTGATGCCCGGCGTCGAGGGTTTCGACGTGCTGCGGCAGATCAAGAGCGATCCGCGC
>DATLCG010000159.1:0-22307 GCA_035526525.1 Binatia bacterium | reverse complement strand
TCGCCGGCCCGCACCTCGACGCGCCGGTGGCGACGCCCGACGTGATCGAGTCGCACGCCGACGGCACCATCACGCTGCTCGGCCGCACCACGGACATGGTGAAGATCGCCGGCAAGCGCGCCTCGCTCACCGAGCTCACCGGCAAGCTGCTCGGCGTGCCCGGCGTGCAGGACGGCGTGGTGTTCCTGCCGGGCGAGGAAATGCCGCGCGCGCGGCTGGCCGCGCTGGTCGTCGCGCCCGGACTCGCGGAAGCCGCGATTCTCGACGCGCTGGCGCGCCAGATGGACCCGGTGTTCCTGCCGCGGCCGCTGAAGAAAGTGGACCGGCTGCCGCGCAACGCGCTGGGCAAGCTGCCGCGCGAACAGCTCCTGGCCTTGCTGCGGGCGTGACATGGACTACCACGAGTCGCTGTCGGTGCCGGCGGATCACCCCTGCCTTGCCGGCCACTTCCCGGGCAACCCGGTCGTCCCGGCCGTGCTGCTGCTCGAGCGGGTTCGCGCCGCGCTGGGCACGGCGCTGGGCGCGCCAGTGGAGCTGGCCGCGTTGCCGGCGGTGAAATTCACCAGTCCGCTGGCGCCGGGGGAAGTGTGCGAGCTGGAACTGCGGATCGACACCGCCGCGCGCAGCGCGCGCTTCCGCCTTCGCTCGGGGGCCCGCGAGCTGGTCCAGGGACGGCTGGAATACCGCGTGGACGGCACGTGACCGCACTCCCGACGCGCTGGGAGCAGCAGCAGGAGCGCGCCACGCGCTTCTGGTCCCGGCTGCTGTTCTGGATCGCGCTGCGACTGGGCCGGGGCGTCGCGCGCCTGGTCCTGCTGCCGACGGTGCTCTATTTCTGGCTGACCTCGCCGGGAGTGCGCGCCAGCTCGCGCGACTACCTGCGCCGCGTGCTGCCGCGCGCGCCGGGCGTGGGGGACGAGCTGCGGCACCTGTACACGTTCGCGATGGTCTCGGTGGACCGCATCTTCATCCTCGCCGGCCGCGCCGCGCGCCTGCGCGTCAGCGAGCAGCGTCCGCCGGAAGTGGCGCGTGTCGCCGACAGCGGGCGGGGCTGCCTGCTGTTCACGTCGCATCTCGGCGGTTACGAGTCGATGCGCCTGACCGGCACGCACCTGCATTTGCCGCTGAAGATCCTGATGGACCGCGCGCACGGCGCGCGGCTGCACTCGATGTTCGACGCGCTCAACCTGTCGATGGCGCAGCTGGCGATCGACTCCGACCAGGGCGGGCCGGCGCTGGTGCTGGAGATCAAGCAGGCGCTCGATGCCGGCCACATGGTGTGCATCAACGCCGACCGTTTTCGAGGCGGCGAGAAGACGGTCGAGGTGGACTTCCTCGGCGGCCGCGCGCGGCTGCCGGCCTCGCCGTGGCTGCTGGCGCAGGCGCTGCGCGCGCCGCTGCTGATCGGCTTCGGGCTGTACCGCGGCGGCGGCCGCTACGACAACCATTTCGAGCTGTTTGCGCCGCGCGTGGAGATTCCGCGCGATCGGCGCGACGCTGCGCTGCGCGATTGCGTGCAGCGCTACGCCGACCGCCTGGCGCACCATGCGCGCAGCGCGCCGTACAACTGGTTCAACTTCTACGGCTACTGGGAGCCTGCCGGTGGCTGAAGCGCCGGTGCCCCGCTGGCAGGCACAGCGCGAGCGCGGCACGCGCTTCGGGCTGGCGGCGCTGCTGTGGGCGGCGCGCACTTTCGGCCGCGGCTTCGCACGGCTGATGCTGTATCCGACGGTGCTGTATTACCTCGCCGCCGGCGGCAGGCCCGTGCGCGCCTCGCAGGAATTCCTGGCCCAGGCGCTCGGACGCACGCCCACCGTGCGGGACGTGGCGCGACATCTGCACCATTTCGCCTCGGTCGTGCTCGACCGGGTGTTCTTCCTCCTCAACCGGCGCGGCCAGTTCCAGGTGAAGATCGATCGGCCGCCGGACGCGTACCGTGCCTGCTACGAATCGGGCCGCGGCTGCCTGTTGTTCGTCTCGCATCTGGGCAGTTTCGAGGTGCTGCGCGTCGCGGCGTCCGATCTCGGACGCATCCGCGTGCTGCTCGACCGCCGCCACGGCGCGACGCTGACGGCGCTGTTCGAGCGCATCGATCCCGGTTTCACCGCGGCGATCATCGACGCTTCCGCCGGCGGCCCGGGCACGGCGCTGGCGGTGAAGCAGGCACTGGACGAGAACGCCCGCGTCGGCCTGATGGTGGATCGTCCCCGCGCCGGCGAGCCGACGGTGACCGCGCAATTTTTTGGCCGGCCCGCGCGCTTTCCGGCGGGGCCTTGGCAGCTGGCCGCGGCGCTGCAGGCGCCGGTGGTGCTGGTGTTCTGCCCGTACCGCGGCGGCAGTCGCTACGATGCGCACTTCGAGCTGTTCAGCGAGCGCCTGGTGATTCCGCGCGCGCAGCGCACGGAAGGCATCGCGCAGTGCGTGCAGCGCTACGCCTCGCGCCTCGAGCACCACGCGCGGCTCGCGCCCTACAACTGGTTCAACTTCTACGACTTCTGGAATGCCTGACGCCGCGCGCATGCAGCCCCTCGCCGTGACGGCGTGGACCGCGACCTCGGCCATCGGCCGCGGCCGCGACGCGCACGCGGCGGCGCTGCGCGCAGGCCGCACCGGCCTGACCGACGCGCCGTGGGAAAGCTGCACGCTCGCCACGTTCACCGGCCCGGTCGCCGGCGCGGGCGAAGAGCGCATCGACGGCGACGACGACGTGTGGGACTGCCGCAACAACCGGCTCGCGCGCATCGGCCTGGCGCAGGACGGCTTCGTCGACGCGGCGGCTGCCGCGGCGAGGAAATACGGCGCGGCGCGCGTCGGCGTGTTCATCGGCACCAGCACTTCGGGCATCCAGCAGACCGAGCTCGCCTACCGGGAGTGCGGGCCCGCAGGGCCGCTGCCGCCCTGGTACGACTACGTGCACACGCACAGCCCGTTCTCGATCGCCGCGTTCGTGCGGCACGAGCTGCGTCTCGGCGGCCCGGTCTTCACCATCAGCACCGCCTGCTCGTCCAGCGCCAAGGTCTTCGCTTCGGCGCACCGCGCGATGCGCGCGGGCCTGTGCGACGCCGCGGTCGTCGGCGGCGTCGACTCGCTGTGCCTGATGACACTGCACGGCTTCAACGCGCTGCAGCTGGTGTCGCCGCAGATCTGCCGGCCCGCCGACGCGCAGCGCCGCGGACTGTCCATCGGCGAGGCTGCGGGCTTCGCCCTGGTCGAGTGGCCGGAACGAGCGGGCCGGGCGGCGCCGCAGCTGCTCGGCTACGGCGAGAGCTCCGACGCGCACCACATGTCGGCGCCACAGCCGGAAGGGCGCGGGGCGTACCAGGCCATGGCGGCAGCGCTCGCGCGCGCCGGCCTGGGGCCGGCCGACGTGGATTACATCAACCTGCACGGCACGGCGACACCGGCCAACGACGCCGCCGAGGACAAGGGCGTCGTCGCGCTGTTCGGGGAGCGCACGCCGTGCAGCTCCACCAAGGGCTGGACCGGCCACACGCTCGGCGCGGCCGGCATCCTCGAAGCCGTCATCAGCCTGCTGGCGATCGAGCACGGCTTCGCGCCGCAGAGTCTCAACACGCAGCAGAAGGACCCGGCGCTGCGCGCCAACGTGCTGCTCGCGCCGCACGAGGGCGCGATTCGCCGCGTGCTGTCCAACTCGTTCGGCTTCGGCGGCAGCAATGCCAGCCTGGTGCTGGCGGGGCCCGCGCAGTGAGGCCGGTTTACGTCGAAGCCGTCGGCGTCGCCGGTCCCGGGCTGCCGTCGTGGCGCGAGTCGCTCGCGGTACTGCGGGGCGAAACGCCGTACGCGGCGTCCGAGATGGCGCCCTACGCGCCGGAAAAACTGCCGCCCAACGAGCGCCGCCGCGCCACGCCCGCGGTGCGCCTGGCGTTTCGCTGCGCGGAAGACGCGTTGCTCGGAACTCCGCTGGCGGCGGCGGATCTGGCCACGGTGTTCGCCTCGGCGGACGGCGACCTGGACGTCGTGCACCGCATCAATACCGCGCTGGTGCAGCCGGCCCGCGCGATCTCGCCCACCGATTTCCACAACTCGGTGCACAACGCTCCGGCCGGGTACTGGAGCATCGCGGTCGGCTCGAAGCGCCCATCGACCAGCCTCGCCGCGCACGAAGCCAGCTTTGCGGCCGGGCTGGTCGAAGCCTGCGCGCTGGTCACCGAAGACGGGCTGGACACGCTGTTCGGCTGCTATGACGTGCGCGCGCCGGCGCCCATCGCCACGCAGCGGCCGGTGACGCAGCCCTTTGCGGTGGCCCTGGTGCTCACCGGGACGCGTACGCCGCGGACGCTCGCCGCGCTGCGCCTCGGCGTCGAGGCACGCGAGAGCCCGCTCGCCGACGAGGCGCTGGAGCAACTGCGGCGCGACAACCCCGCGGCGCGCGCGCTGCCGCTGCTGGTGCAGCTCGCGCAACCGGCGCCCGTGCGCGCCGGCGTGGTCGGGCTGCCGGGGACCGGCGGCGTGCTCGGCGTGGAAGTGACGCCGTGAGCGCGCGGGTGGAGCACGCCGAGCTCGAGCGGCTGGTCCCCCACAAGGGCTCGATGTGCCTGCTCGACAGTGTCGAGTCGTGGGACGACGTCGAAATCCGTTGCGAGGCGCGCTCGCACCACGATCCGGCCCACCCGCTGCGCGAGCGAGGGCGTCTCGCTGCCGTGCACCTGGTGGAATACGCCGCGCAGGCCACTGCCGTGCACAGCGGCCTGTTCGAGCGGCGCCGGGGCGGCGCGCCGCGGCCGGGCTTGCTGGTGGCGCTGCGCGACATCCAGCTTCGGGTCGCGCGCTGCGACGACATCGCGGCGCCGCTCACGATCCTCGCGCGCCGCCTCGTGTCGAACGCGGGCGGCTGGCTCTATGCCTTCGAGGTCAAGGCCGGCGAGCGCCTGCTCGCCACCGGCCGGGTCGGAGTCCTGCCGTCGCGGCCGACGGCAGCGCAACGCTCCTAGCAGGAAGATTCCTTCAGAAGTACCCGCGCCGCCGGAACACCCAGAGCAGGCCGCCCGCGAGCAAGGCCATCGCGCCCATCACCACCGGATAGCCGAAGCGCGCGTGCAGCTCGGGAAAGTACTCGAAGTTCATGCCGAACACGCCGCTGATGAAGGTCAGCGGCAGGAAGATGGCCGAGAACACGGTGAGCGTGCGCACGATCTCGTTGGTGCGATGGCTCATCGAAGCGAAGTGCAGCTGCACCGCCGCCTCGAGGTCGCGCTCCTGGTCGGAGGCCGAATTCTGCAGGCGCTCGGCGTGCTGGATCGAGTCGCGCAGGCGCACCAGCTCGGTGTCGCGCCAGGGCAGGCGCGAGCCGCGGTGCCACGCATGCAGGGCTTCCTGCTGGTCCTCGGCCAGCGATTCCAGCCGCCGCGCCTCGCGCCGGGCCTGCATCAGCACCACCCAGTCGTCCATCGGGTTAGTCGGATCGAGCAGGTCCTCCTGCATCTTCGTCAGCGTGCGCGAAAACGGCTCGCGCACCTTGAGGAAACGGTCGAGCATGGTGTCCAGGATCAGCAGCGCCAGCGTGCGCGGGCTGCCCGGCGTGCGGCGGCTGTCCTGCAGGCGCTGCTTCACGCGCAGGATGCTGACGTTGTCGGCGGCGCGCACCGTCACCAGTGCGCGGTCGAACAGGAAGAACGCGGCGGTGCGCGTCTCCACCGGCAGCGGCTCGTCGCGCGGGCCAAGACCTTCGAAGATCAGCATGTCGTAGCCCTGCATGCCGTCGAAGAACGAGCCGTGGGTCGGGTTGAGACTGTCCTGCACGTGCTCCGGGTTGATCTCGCAGCCGAGCACCGGCTCCATGGTCACCGCCCACTCGGTGGCCTGGTCGCGCACGAAGTCGACCCAGTAGAAGCCTTTTTCCGGCAGCGGCCCGAGCGACGCGACCCGCTTCGGCGGCTGGCCGGCGATGACGTGGAGGATTTCCATCACATCGTGTTACGCCTTGAGCAGATCCTCGATGGCCGAGCGCTCCTCGCGCAGCTCCTTCTCGGTCGCGTCCATGCGCGCACGGGAGAAGGCGTCCACGCCCAGACCCTGCACGATCTCGTACTGACCGTTCTTCGTCGTGCACGGATAGCCGTACACCACGCCCGGCTGGATGCCGTAGCTGCCGTCGCTGGGCACTGCCATCGACACCCACTTGCCGTTGCTGCCCAGCGCCCAGTCGCGCACGTGGTCCACCGCGGCCGAGGCGGCCGAGGCCGCGGACGACAGGCCACGCGCCTTGATGATGGCGGCGCCGCGCTGCTGCACCGTCGGGATGAAGTCCTTCTCGATCCAGTCCTGGCCGACCAGCGACTTCGCCGGCTTGCCGCCCACGGTCGTGTGCGAGAGGTCCGGGTACTGCGTCGAGCTGTGGTTGCCCCAGATGATCATCTTCTCGATGTCGTTCGGGTGCGCATTGGTCTTCGCCGCCAGTTGCGCCAGCGCGCGGTTGTGGTCGAGGCGCACCATCGCGTGGATCTGCTTCGGGTCCAGCTTCTTCGCGTTGCTCGCGGTGATCAGCGCATTGGTGTTCGCCGGGTTGCCCACGACCAGCACGCGCACGTCGCGGTCGGCCTTGTCCGACAGCGCCCTGCCCTGCACCGAGAAGATCGCGGCGTTGGCGGTGAGCAGGTCCTTGCGCTCCATGCCGGGGCCACGCGGCCGCGCACCGACCAGCAGCGCGTACTTCACGCCCTCGAATGCTTCCTCCGGCTTGCCGCTGGCGACCACGCCCCGCACCAGCGGGAACGCGCAGTCGTCCACCTCCATCACCGTGCCCTTGAGCTTCTCGACCATGTCGGGGATGTCGAGCAGGTGCAGGATCACCGGCTGGTCCTTGCCGAGCAGGTCGCCCGAGGCGATGCGGAAGATCAGCGAGTAGGCGATCTGGCCGGCGGCGCCGGTGACGGCGACACGGACGGGCTGTTTCATCGTTTTTCCCCGAAGCGGAGGTTTTTTGGGTGCGCGAGGATAACGCCCGTCAACGGGCGGGCGCTACAAGGCCGTCATCCGCCGGCGGCGAATCCCGGGTACAGGCTCATGCCGCCGTCCACGAACAGCGTGGTGCCGACGACATAGTCGGACGCGTCCGACGCCAGCCACACCGCGGCGCGTCCGATGTCATCCGGCTCGCCGATGCGGCCGTACGGAATCAGCTTCAGCAGCGCGCTCAGGGCCTGCGGCGTTTCCCAGGCCTCGCGGTTGATCGGCGTGCGGATCGCGCCGGGCGCGATGGCATTGACCCGGACCTTGAGCGGGGCCGCCTCCTGCGCCAGCGACTTCATCAGCAACATGACGCCGCCCTTCGATGCCGCGTAGTTGGCGTGACCCGCCCACGGGATCACCTCGTGCACCGAGCTCATGCAGATGATCTTGCCGGTGGCGCTCGAGACCTGCGGCCGCGGTCCGCGCCGGCGGAACTCGCGCAGCGCTTCTCGTGCGCACAGGAACTGCCCGGCCAGGTTCACGTCGAGCACGCGGCGCCATTGCTCGAGCGTCATCTCCGTGAACGCAGCGTCCTGCTGGATGCCGGCATTGGCCACCAGGATGTCCACCGTGCCGAGCTCGGCGCGCGCGCGCTCGAACATCGCCACCACCGCGGCTTCGTCGGCGACATCGGCAGCATGCGCGAGCGCGCGGCGGCCGCCGGCACGCAGCTGGGCGACCGCGCTTTCGGCGCCGGCGGCGTTGCCCACGTAGTTCAGCAGCACTTCGGCGCCGGCGGCGCCCAGTGCCAGCGCCACCGCCCGGCCGATGCCGGAGCTGGCGCCGGTGACGAGCGCCGCCTGGCCGGCCAGGGGGTGGGAGGCATCCATCGCGTTTCGAGGGGCACCGGCGGCGAAAGTTTCGCGGACGGAAACTCGCCGCGTCATTGCGACTCTGTAGGTCATGCCGTCGCCGATCGAGGACTACGCGCTGCTTTCGGACGGGCGGGGTGCGGCACTGGTTGCGCGCGATGGCTCGGTGGACTGGCTGTGCTGGCCGCGTTTCGACTCGGGTGCCTGCTTCGCGGCGCTGCTCGGCACGCCGGACCATGGCCGCTGGCGCATCGCGCCGGCGGCGGCGCCGTCACGCGTGACGCGGCGCTGTCACCCCGGCACGCTCGTGCTGGAAACCCGCTTCGACACCGCCGACGGCACGGTGACGGTGACGGATTTCATGCCGCACCACACGCCGGGACCCATGCTGGTGCGCAGCGTTGCGGGCTGCGCGGGGCGCGTGCCGATGCAGATGGACCTCGCGCTGCGCTTCGACTATGGCGCGTCGGTGCCGTGGGTGACGCGCCTGCCGGATCGCGGCGGCATCCGCGCCGTGGCCGGGCCCGACCTGTGCGTGCTGCGCTCGCCGGTGCCGCTCGCCGGCCGCGACCGGCGCACCCAGGCCGAATTCACGGTGGCGGCGGGCGAGCAGATCAGCTTCGTCCTCGCGCACGGCGCCTCGCACCTGCCGGTGCCGGACGCGATCGACGTCGCGCGCGCGCTCGAGCGCGAGCTCGCCGACGGTCACCGCTGGCTGGAGCGGTGCACCTACCGGGGCCAGTGGCGCGAGGCCGTGACCGGCTCGCTGCGCACGCTGCACGGATTGATCTACCGGCCGACCGGCGGCGTCGTCGCCGCGGCGACCACGTCGCTGCCCGAGCAGCTCGGCGGCGTGCGCAACTGGGACTACCGGTTCTGCTGGCTGCGTGACGCGACGCTCTCGCTGCTGGCCCTGATGAACGCCGGCTACTACGACGAGGCCGGCGCCTGGCGCGCCTGGCTGGAGCGCGCCGCGTCCGGCGCGCCGGAGCAGCTGCAGATCATGTACGGCATCGCCGGCGAGCGGCGCCTGCCGGAAGCGACGCTGCCGTGGCTGCCCGGCTACGAGAACGCCGCGCCGGTGCGCATCGGCAACGCTGCCGCCGGCCAGCTGCAGCTCGACGTCTACGGCGAGGTGATGGATGCGCTGCACCAGGCGCGCAAGGGTGGCCTGGCGTCCGACGCCGCGGGCTGGGCGCTGCAGCGCGCGCTGCTCGGCCACCTGGAGAAGATCTGGCGCGACGACGACGAGGGACTGTGGGAAACACGCGGCGGCCGCCAGCCGTTCACGTTCTCCAAGGTGATGTGCTGGGTCGCCTTCGACCGCGGCATCAAGGCGGTCGAGCAGCACGGCCTGGACGGCCCGCTGTCGCACTGGCGCACGATCCGCGAAACCATCCACCGCGAGGTCTGCGCGCGCGGCTTTGACGGCGCGCGCAACGCCTTCGTGCAGAGCTTCGGTGCGCACACGCTCGATGCCAGCCTGCTGCTGCTGCCCACGCTTGGCTTCCTGCCGCCGGCCGATCCCCGCATCGTCGGCACGATCGAGGCGGTGCAGCGCGAGCTGACGCGCGACGGCTTCGTGCTGCGCTACGACACGGCCGAGAGCCGCGACGGCCTGCCGCCGGGCGAGGGTGCGTTCCTCGCGTGCAGTTTCTGGCTTGCCGACGCCCTCGCCCTGATCGGCCGGCGCGACGAGGCGTGCGCGCTGTTCGAGCGCCTGCTGGCGCTGCGCAACGACGTCGGCCTGCTGGCGGAGGAATACGACCCGCGCGCGAAGCGCTTCACCGGGAATTTCCCGCAGGCGTTCTCGCACGTGGCGCTGGTGAACACGGCGATGAACCTCGGCCGCGAAGTGGGGACCAGCGAGCAGCGCGGGGAGGATGCGCCGCCGGGGCCGGCTCCTGCGGCCCCGCGAGCGCCGGGGCGCGGCGTCTCCGGCGCAGCCGGTTGAAATCCGCCCCGCGCCCGCCCTGACCGCTTGCGGAGCAAGGCGGCGCCGTTCTCCCGCCGCTGCGTTTCCGCTTACCAGTGCTCGCCCTTGAACACGTTCGCGAACACCACCTGCTCCAGCGTCGGCTTCTGGTCCTTCATGCCCTTGGCGGCGGAGGAGGACGGGAACAGCTGGAAGCCCTTGTTGAGGATGAAGTCGTTGATCTTCGGCCATAGCGCGTAGCTCAGCTGCGCGGCGGTGCCGAGCCGTGTTGCCACGCTCTTCGGCCGCTTCAGGATCGCGTCGATCACCGTGTCGGCCGCCTTCTCGGGCGACCAGGCCGGCACGTAGTCGTACATCTTGGTGGGCGCGATCATCGGCGTGCGCACCAGCGGCATGTAGATCGCGGTGATCTCGATGTTCTTGTGCTTGACCTCCGCCGATAGGCAGCGCGAGAACGCGTCGAGCGCCGCCTTGCTGGCGACGTAGGCCGAGAAGCGCGCGGCGTTGGCGAGCACGCCGATCGAGCTGATGTTGATGACGTGGCCCTGCTTGCGCGAGGCCATCGAGGGCAGCAGCCGCAGGATCAGGCGCACCGCGCCGAAATAGTTGAGCTGCATGGTGCGCTCGAAGTCGTGGAAGCGGTCGAGCGATTCCATCACCGCGCGGCGGATCGAGCGGCCCGCGTTGTTGATCAGCACGTCCACGTGGCCGAAGTCCTTCAGCACGGCCTCGGCCATGGCGTCGATGGCCTGCAGGTCGTTGAGGTCGCACGGGTAAACGTGCGCCTCGCCGCCGGACTTCTGGATGATGCGCTGCGTCTCCTCCAGCTTCTCGCGCGTGCGCGCGACCAGCACCACCCGCGCGCCCGCGGCGGCGAGCTTCTTGGCAGTCATGAAGCCGATGCCGCTGGAAGCGCCGGTGACGACCACCACCTTGCCGGTGAGCTTCTGCACCGCGGTACGCGACACGCGCACGTGCAGGTCGAGGTGCAGCTCCCAGTACTGCCACAGCACGCCCGCGTAGTTCTTCAGCTCGGGGCACTGGATGCCCGTACCCTTGAGCGCGGCGCGCGCCTGCTTGTCGTCGAACACGGCGCGGGTGCTGACGTATCCCAGCACCGACACCGGGATGCCGAGCGCATCGGACATCTTCTTTTTCATGCCGTCGGGCACGCGCTCGGCCAGCTGGCCGGCGACGCCCTTGACCGCCCCCGGCAGCTTCGGGACGTCGAACGACTTGGCGATCTCGGGTCCGTGCGCGGCCTCCATCAGCGTCGCGATCAGCTCGCCGACGCTGGGTGAATGCGCCTGGATCAGGTGGAAGGTCTTGCCGTCGAGGCCGTCCTTGTGCGCGATCGCGACCGTGGCGTCGGCGACGTAGTCCACCGGCGCCAGCGGCACCTTGCCGCCGTCGATGCCGAGCAAGGGCAGCCAGCGCGGCAGGCGGTCGCGGATCCGCTGCAGCGTCTTGAAGAAGTAGTAGGGCCCGTCGATCTTGTCCATCTCGCCGGTGACGGAGTGACCAACCACCGCGCCGGGCCGGTAGATCCGGAACGGCACCTTGCACTCGTCCCGCACGATCGCTTCGGACTGGAACTTGGTGCGGAAGTACGGGTGGGCGACCGTCTGGCCTTCGTCGAACATGGTCTCGGTGAAGCGGCCCGAGTAGTCGCCGCCCGCGACCGCCACGCTGCTCATGTGCTGAAGGCGCACGTTGCCGCCGAGCCCGTTGACGAAGGCCACGACGTTGCGCGTGCCTTCGTTGTTCACCCGGTCGGCGGTCCCGTCGTCCATGTTCATGTCGTAGACCGCGGCCAGGTGGAACACGTGGTCCACCTTGCCCGCGAGCTTCTTGCGGTCCGCGTCGGAGACCAGGCCGGCCTGCGTGATGTCGCCGAAGACCGCGTGCAGCCGCGAAGCCCCTTCCGGCACGCGCGCCTTGAGCGCCTCGAACTTCTCCTGCGAGGCCTCGCGCACCAGCACGTGGACCTGCGCGCCGTCGCGCGCCAGCAGGCGCTCGACGACGAAGCGGCCGATGAAGCCGGTGGCTCCGGTGACGAAGTAGTTCACGGCATCTCTCCTGCGCGCCTCTGCGGGCGCGGTGCGGCGGGCGGGCGCTAGTGTAGCCAGCCCTCAGGGCGGCGCAGTGGACGCCAGCGGCACGAGGGCCGCCCGCACCAGCCAGCCGCGCCGGTCGCCCGCGGTCACCAGCCACCACTCGCCGGACAGGTTGGTGACCTTCGAGACCAGCTGCACCTGGGTACCCGACGCGAGCGCGGCGAGCTTCGCGGCATCCACCATGGGGCGTTCGCGCAATTCCTGGGCCTGCACCAGCTTCACCAGCATGCCGGGCTGCAACGGTGGCGGGGCCGGGATCGCCGGCACCGGCGGTGCGGCCTGTGGCAAGGGCGCGCGCGCCTCGGCGGTGGTCCCCCCGCCGCTCGCGGGCGGGACCACCTCGATCGGCTCGTAGTCGAAGGCCACCAGGTTCAGCTCCCGCTGCAGCTCGACTGCCAGCGCGGCAAGCCAGCGGTTGGCCTTGAAATGGATGTACGGCACGCCGTCGTCGATCTCGTAGTCGAGATCCTCGCTGTCGACGTAAACGAAGCTCACCTGCCTCGGCTCGTATTCGACGCGGATGCGCAGCATGTGCGTGCGCACGTGGAGCGCAGCGACGAAGCCGCCCTCGATGTCCGCCTCCGCCACCCACTTGCGCCGGGTCAGCGCGGACAGGATGGTGCCCTTGAGCTTGCCGAGCTCGACGGCCTTCGGCAGGCGGATCGGCGGCGGCATCTCCAGCGGGTCGTTGGCTGCCGCCGCCAGCGGCAGCAGCAGGGCCGCGGCCAGCGCCGCGGCGAGCGAGACCCGCGCGCAGCGCACCGGCTTACGAGGTGACGCCCGGCTGGCGGCCCTTGAACTCGTCCATGGTCTTGTAGACGCCGAAAATCTTGTCGGCGACGAAATCCCACAGCCAGATCGGCAGCACGCCGCGGCAGAACATGCCCAGCCGCACCGTCCACGGCAGGGTCAGCATGGGCGTGCCGCGCTTCATCGCCGCCCACACGCGGCCGGTCACGTATTCCGGCGTCATCAGCGGCGTCAGCAGCGGGCCGCGCGCGCCTTCGAACATGCCGGTGGAAATGTAGCTCGGGCACACCGTGGTGACCTTGACGTGCGGATAGCCGGCCTTCTCCAGCTCGATGCGCAGCGAGTCGCTCCAGCCGATCGCCGCCCACTTGCTCGAGCAGTACACGCTCATCTTCGGGTTGGCGACGGTGCCGGCGGCCGAGGCGATGTTGACGATGCGGCAATCGGACCTGGCGGCGAGCATCTTCGGCAGGAAGGCACGCGCGATGTACATCGGCGCCAGTGCGTTGATCGCCATGGTCAGCCAGATGTCGGCGTCGCTGTGCTCCCAGAAATACTTGCCGCGGACGATGCCGGCGTTGTTGAACAGCAGGTCGATGTCGCCGACTTCCTGCTTCACCTTCTCGGCGGCAGCGAGCGTGGCGTCCTTGCTCGACACGTCGACGATGTACGCAAACACCTTGCCGCCGGCGGCCTTCAGCTGCGCGGCGGTCTCGTCCATCGCCTTCTGGTTGATGTCCCACAGCACGACCGCGCCGGCGCCTTCCTGCACCGCGTACTGGGCATACAGCTTGCCCATGCCCATCGCGGCGCCCGTGATGAGCACCTTCTTGCCGGCCACGGTCTGCATCAGAAATCTCCCTCGTCGAAGCGCGCTTCTTGCGCACGGGCCTCGCGTTCTTCGACGCGCTGCCGGTAGTCCCGGTCGCTGACGAACAGCAACTCGGGAAACCATAGCACGCGCAGCAGCGCGATCAGCATGTACAGATAGCTGGCCGAGAACATCACGCCGCAGAACATCGCCACCCATTCGAATGTCGGCGCCAGGTACTTGAGTCCCCACCACGACAGCACGTCGGTGAGCGAGGCGGCGAGGCCGATCGGAAAGATCCACTGGTATTGCCAGACGTGGTTGAACTGCATCGAGAAAGGGATGCCGATGATCAGGAAGCTGGTGGTGAAGCCGAACAGGTGGGCGTGCGTGAAGGCGATCAGCTTGCCGAGCGACATCTGCGCGAAATAGGCCTCGGCAGAGCCGTGCAGCTGCAGCTGGTACCAGATCTCCGACGCGCCGAAGCAGAAGGCGATGCCGAACAGGCACAGCGCCAGGGCCAGGCCGCGCTTCACGCCGGTGGGAAAATCGTGCAGCTCGATGGACTGGGTCGAGACCTTGAATGGCACCATCCACCAGAACACGCCCATCACGACGAAGAACAGGACGAACAGTCCCGCGGGACCGCCGACGGTGAGCCAGCGGGATTTTTCCGGCGGCAGCTCGACCAGGTCCTTCGGCGCGAGCGGCTGGTCGGAAAAGAAATCGAAGTCCGGGTCCGCGGCCCGACCGGATTCCTGCGTGGTGGAGCCCGGGGCGGCATCGGTCGAGCGCGTTGCGGCGGCGCTGGTTCCAGCGGCCGGAGTGGCGCCGGCGTCCTGTCGCGCGGCTTGCGTGGCGAGCGCGCGGGCGGCCCCGAGCCCGGCAACGGCGAGCAGGATCATGGCGGCGGTCGCGATGGCGGCCCCGCTGAGTCGTCCCGGCTTGCGCCGGAAGGACGAAGTCACTTCAGGCCCCTTTCAGCCGCACGAACACCAGCGTCCCCGCTTTCTTCACCGCGGCAGTGATCGCGGCGTCGAGACCGGTGCCGCTCGCGGCGGGCAGCTGGTCGAGGCCCTTGCCGGCGAACGCGGCGTAGACCTTGCTCGACTTCGCCGCCGGCACGCCATGCACGTTCATCGGCTCCACCCGCGTGACCTTCAGCTGGCGGTCGGTTGCCATCAGCAGGAAGAAAGTCTTTCCCTGGTACTCCGCGGGAAAGATGATCGCGGTGCCCACGGGGTGCTGGTCCTGCACCGGGATATAGATGGTGTTCTCGTCGTCCTGGGTCAGCGCGGCGCCGAGGGACCTGGCCCGCGCGATGTCGGCCTCGGTGAGCAGTGCGTCCTTCGGCAGCCAGGTGCGCACGTCCGGAAACGCGGCCTGCACTTCCTTGGGAATCACGCTCGCGGTGTCGAGCCAGGCGCCGGGGGTGGCCGGGGTGGAATCGGCGCTGCCGGGGTTGGCGCGCGCCTTGCCCTCGGCGTCGTTGGCGGCGCCGTCGCCGTCGGCGTCCAGCGCGGCGATCTTGCCGAAGGCCGCGGGCTGCATGCCCGCCTGCTTGAACTGCCGGCCGAACGGATTCAGCGGCGTGCCCCCGCCATCCTTGTGGCAGGCGTTGCACGAGGGCGCGTAGCCGTACTGCTGCTTGTACATGCGCGCGAAGGCGGGCTCGGCTTGGGCAAGCGCCGGCAGGAAGCACAAGGTTGTCGCGAGGCACGCCAAGGCCGCCACAGGAACGCCAGGAAATGTCGGCTTCATGGATTCTCCCCTGGCGATCGTGGCGTGCCTGGCTGGAAAGATTCTTTGCTTCAAAAGTCGAACATCGCCGGCACCACTTTACGCATTTTCTCCAGCAGGGCCGGATCCTGCTGCAGCGCTGCCGACAGCAGGGCACGCTGGCGCGAGTCGGCGGGCGGCATCAGCTTGCTCCCGCGATCGGTGCCGCCGTAGCGGGTCCAGTCGAGGACGTCTCGCACTTCGGCCTTGCGTTTCAGATGCTCCAGCACCTCCGCCTCGTCCCGGCCGCTCATGAAGTCGAGACGCGCCGAGGGATTGCCGCGATGGCAGGCAAAGCAGTACTGCTCGAACGGCCGCAGCGGCGACTCGGCGCCGATCGCCAGCGGCGGCACTCCCAGCGCCTGGGGCGGCGACATCTGCGTGGTGTCGAGGAAGGCGTAGCTGCGCGGCTTCTGCTTCAGCGCGGCGAGCACCGCGTTCACGGCGCGGCTGCGCGAGAACGGTGCCGCGCCGAACTCGCTCTCCGGGATGCGCGCCACCGCCTGCGCCAGCCGGGCCGTCTCGCCCGCCGTCGCGCGCTCCAGCAGCCGCGCGTCGTCCGCGGTCAGGAACTGCGCAAGGCCGAAGGCGCCGTCGAGATCCGATGCGCGCAGCACGCGCCGCGGCGCGCGCGGAGTCAGCGGGTCCAGATCGACGGGCAGCTTCGGCAGGCGGTCGAAGGACTCCAGGTCCTCGTTGCTGCGGGCGCCGTCCCGGGACGACGAGGGCTGCAGCAGGGCGGCGAGACGCGCGCGCCAGGTGGCGGACTCCGCCAGCGGGTCGCGGTTGTGCAGGTCCGGTTCGGGCACAGCGATGCCGTCCTGCGGCCAGCTCGCGGCCTGCAAACGGCGCAAAGCTGCGGCTTCGGCGCCGCCGGGATCGAACGATCCCGGATTCGACGCGTACAGCAGCGCCACCTTCAGCATCTGCCGCCGGCACGCGGCGCCGGGCGCGCCCTCGCCGCAGCCGTCGAGCCAGGCGCGCTGCGCCACCGGCAGGAAGTTGGCGACATCGGTGAGCTCGTCGAGCCGCTCGGGTGCCGCCAGCGGTACGCCCGCGGGCAAACCGAAGTAATGCTCCGCGCTCATCGCCGCGCGCAGCCTCGATGCCACTGCCGGCTGGCCGTTGGTTTCGCTCCACGGGCGCTGCGGGAAGATCGGCGCCGCCCCCTGGTGGCAGGCCGTGCACACCGCGCGGCGCGCGTAGACGATGCGCGGCACGCCGCCCTCGCGGTAGTCCTGCACCAGCTGGAACTCGAAGCGCCCTGCGGCCTCGTTGTACGAGATGACCTCCAGCTCGTTGGCCTGCTCGACGTAGGCGACGAACAATTCGCCGCGGGCCGCCAGGCCGAGCTCGGCGTCGGTGTCGGGAGCCTGGAAATCGGCGGCATAGGCGATGCGCGGCCTGGCGAAGCTCGCCTGCGCCTTCAGCAGCGAGCGTCCCGAGGGGATCATCACCGCCACCGGTGCGCGCCCCGAGCCGTCGTAGGACTGGATCGTCGCGACCAGCTTTTCGAACGGGAACCGGATGCCATCGTTCTGCGCGAGCACGTGGTCGAACAGGGACCGCGTGCCGGCAGGCGGCAGGTCCTCGTCGGGGATCACTTTCGCGGAGAGGGCGCCGGCCGGCGCGCGCGAGGACTTCACGCGCTCGCCGATCGAGGGTCCCGCCGGCGGCGCGGCCCGCGGCCACAGCAGCCACGCGGCCGTCACCGCCAGCGCGAGGGCAGCGAGCGCGAGAAGCCTCTTCACGGCCTCACATCAGCTTCAGGAATTCCGCCAGCGCCGCCTTGTCGTCCTTCGGCAGGTCCACGCCGAACGAGTGGCCGCGGTTCTCCACCAGGTCAGGACACTTCATGTAGAGCGGGTCGTGCGGGTCGGAGGAGGTGAAGTTGCCGACCGGCGTGCCCTTCGCCACCGGCAGCTTGAGCAGCCCCTGCTGGTCCTCGCGCGGGGCCAGCTTCGTGCCGTGGTCGGTCACCGTGATCTTCTGCGGGCGGTGCGGCGTGACCGCGGGGTCGTCCGAGGTGAGCAGTTCCTCCAGCGCCAGCTGGAACTGCGTGACCCGGCCGCGCACCGTGTAATCGATCGCGCCGTCGGGAAGGTAGGTCAGCTCGCCGACCGAGTTGTTGTGCAGGAACGGCGCGGTGGCCCAGGCCGACAGCAGCGAGAAATTCCTCAGGTATCCCGGCCCGCCTTCGATCCGGCGCTCGCCGGCCTGCCGGCCGCCGAGCACGGGCACCATGCGGTTGAGCAGCTTCGGCACGCTGCCCGGCGAGGCGCGCTGCTTGTAGGTCTCGGAGGAGAACTCCTCCCAGATGTGGCCCTGGTTGTGGTTGTCGTGGAGCGCGCGGCACATGTTGGTGCCGACCACGCCGAACGGCGTCGGCTCGTCGTTCGACAGCCAGTCCTGCCCGAATACGGGATCGCCCTTCGCGGCGGCGTCGGCGAACTGCTTCGGCCGCAGCTTGCCGCCTTTCTCGGCGACCAGGTACTTCCGGCGGAAATCCGGCGCGGCGCGCTCCTCGTCGGTGAACTCGTACTGCCAGAACTGCTCGCTGCCGAAGACGTGGCCTTCGTAGAAGCGCGCCAGCGCTTCCTTGTCGGCGCGCACGTTGTCGGGCGCCATGAACGAGCTGTGGCAGCCCGCGCATTCGCGCGCGAACACCTTGCGGCCGCGCGGCACCTGCTTCAGGTCGATGTAGGCGGAACCGGGTGTGCCGTCGACGTCCACGGCCTTCATCAGGTAGGTGGGCCCGCCGGTGATCAGGAACGCGGCCAGGTCCGGCATCTTGGCGTCGGCGTGATTCCACGCCTCGCAGTCCTTGTAGCACTGCGCGATGCGGAATGGCCGCTGGTGCGATTGCTCGCCGAAGAAGGTGCCCGGCACCGGGAAGTTGGGCGACCAGCATTCCTCGGTGCACATGCCGATGTTGACGTACACGCGGATCAGCGCGAGATGCTCCCCGACCGAGTCCTCGCCGCCCTTCAGCACGTAGCGCGTCTTCGCCGTCTTCACCTCGCCGGTGATCGGGTCCTTCATCTCGTTGTCGAACACGCGCTTGTTGAAGAAATCCATGATGTTGTTCTGCGTGCCCGGATTGTTCTGGAAGTCCGAGGCCTGCAGCGAGGTGTCGACGGTGCCGGGGCGCGCGGCGTGCAGCACCTGCTTGGCGATGTGATCGTCCGGCGCGCCCATGATGTATTGCAGCGGCTGGTTGGTGTACTGCAGGCCGATGGTGGCGTGGATGTTTTCCCACTTCGGCGCGTTGGGGTCCTTCGGCGGGTGCGTCGGATCGAAGCCGACGTGGCACTGCACGCAGGGGCCGCCGATGACGTAGCGCAGGTTCTTCTTCAGCTCGTCCTCGCGGTACGGCGAGGTCTGCGGGTCGAACACCACCTTGCCGGCATCGTCGAGCGCCGGATCGGCGAAGTACTTGCGGTAGCCGAGTACCCCGGTGGCCTTCGGGTCCTGGCAGCGGTCGTACCAGTTCGTGCTGGCGTCGCCTTCGCTGCAGTCGGGGTCATTGATCATTCCCCACTTGCTGAAGCGCTGCTTGCGCGTGCGCGTGTCGAGCCACGGGTACCAGATGTTCTCGCGGCCCACCGCGCGCGAGGTGTGCAGGTATTCCTCGTCCTGGTCGCCGAACGTGCCCTTGAACCAGACGTCGCGGCCGCGCCGCACCTGCTCGCGCGCCACGCGGGCCGCCGCCGGATCCTTCTTCTCGATGTCCCGGAACAGCGAATTCACGTAGCGGCAGCTCTCGGCGTCGTAGCCGGTCGGCTGCGGCTCGGTGCAGGGCGGCGGCGCCTTCTGGGGAATGACGACGATGTCCCAGGTGACCGGGTCGCCGAGCTGGTGCGTGTAGGGCGAGGTGCCGGGATGCCAGACCTTGCGCGACGCCAGCGTGTCGTAGAAGTGCGCGTCGTACCAGGCCTTGTTCTCGCGCACCTTCGGCGAGCCCTGCCAGGTGCCGGTGACGAGGCCGCGGTCGGCGAGGTCCTTCAGCGAGACCGAGCGCAGCTCGGCGGTGTAGGGATCCTTCGGCACCGGGATCCTGGCGTCGGGATCGTCGGCGGCGATCGCGGAGGCGACGAGACACAACGCCGGCAGCGCGGGCAGCAGGTGTCGCATGGAATCCCCCCTGTTTCCGCGTGAGTGTAAAGCAACGCGTCTTTCGCCAAGCCGCAGGAGCTAGCGCAGCAGGCCGGCCAGCGCCTCTGCAATCAGCGTCACCCGTTCGCGCGCGGCGCGTTCTTCGTACGGCTGCGCCGGCGGCCGTCCCCAGACCGGGGCGGGCCAGGCGGGATCGGCCGCGTGGCGCACGACGTGGTGCACGTGCAGTTGCGGCACGACGTTGCCCAGCGCCGCGACGTTGAGCTTCTCGCCATCGAAGCGCTGCATCAGCGCGCGGCCCATGCGGGAGGATTCGCGCAGCAACTGCTGCTGGTCGGCGTCGCTGAGCTCGTAGATCTCGCGCACGCCGGCGCGGCGCGGCACCAGGATGCACCAGGGCCAGCGCGCATCGTTCATCAGCAGCACGCGGCACAGCGGCGCATCGCCGACCGGCAGCGTGTCCGCGGCGAGCTGCGGATGCAGCTCGAAGCCGGCGTCATCCATCGCAGGGAGCAAACGCCGCGGCCCGCAGGGACAGGAGCAGCAGTCGTCGCAGGCGCATGCGCCAGCTTAGTTCAGTGTCCGGAGGTTCCGTTAAGATTCCCGCCTCGTTGATCGAGGGCATTTCAATGTCCCGCAAGGCGCTGCTGGCCGGTGCCACCGGCCTGACGGGGGAGGCGCTGCTGACGCGGCTGCTCGCCGACCGCAGCTGGAGCCAGGTGTGCGTGGTCGGGCGCCGTGCGCCGGCTCGCACCGCGCGCTCGCTGAGTCACGTGGCCACCGATTTCACGAAACTCGAGGGGCTCGGCGATGCGCTGGCCGCCGACGACGTGTTCTGCTGCCTGGGCACCACGCTGCGCCGCGCGGGCTCGCAGGCCGCGTTCGAGCGCGTCGACTACCACATGGTCGTGGACCTGGCGCGCGCTGCCCGGCAGGCGGGCGCGCGTCGCTTCATCGTGGTGTCGGCGGTCGGCGCGTCGCTGAAATCGCCGGCGTTCTACAGCCGCGTGAAGGCGCGCATGGAGCAGGCGGTCGGCGACCTGTCGTTCGAGGCGGTGCACGTGCTGCGCCCGTCGCTGCTGCTCGGCCCGCGCAGCGAGCGGCGCCCGGCCGAGCGCGCTGCGCAGCTGGTCTCGCCGCTGATCGCGCCGTTCATGGTCGGCCCGCTGGCGAAGTACCGGCCGGTGCGCGCGGAGGCGGTGGCCGAGGCGATGGTCCAACTGGCGCTGCACGGGGCGCCTGGCGTGCACGTGCATCACTTGCCGCTCGCGGCGGGGCTGGGGGCTGGGGGCTAGGGGCTGGGCAGTCCCATTTCAGCCGCGCTCGAGCTGGGCTTCCAACTTTGCGAAGCGGCGGCGCTGCTTCGCGTCCAGGACCGGGTAGCGCAGGCGCATGTTCTGCAGCGCACGCACCACGATGTCCGCTACGGCGGCTCGCATGTAGGGCTTGTCGTCCGCCGGGATCGCGTACCAGGGCGCCCATGGCCGCGAGGTTTGGCGCAACGCCTCGCGGTAGGCGCGCTGGTAGGCAGGCCAGTAGCCGCGCTCGACCAGGTCGCCTTCCTGGAACTTCCACATCTTCGCGGGCTGCCCGAGCCGCGCGAGGAACCGGCGGCGCTGCTCGGCCTTCGACACGTTGAGCCAGAACTTCAGCACCACCGTGCCGCTGACGGCCAGGTGCCGCTCGAACGCGCGGATGGCCGCGAAGCGCTCGCGCCAGAGCGCAGGCCCGCCCTGAAGCCCGGGGGCGAGCAGATCCGGATGCACGCGCTCCACCAGCACGGACTCGTAATGGCTGCGGTTGAACACGCCGATCATCCCCAGCGGCGGCAGGCGCTGCAGGTAGCGCCAGAGAAAGTCGTGGCGCAATTCCTCGCGCGAGGGCTGCTTGAACGAGTGCACCGCGCAGCCCATCGGGTTCACCCCGGACAGCACCGCGCGGATGGTGCTGTCCTTGCCCCCGGCGTCGAGGGCCTGGAACACCAGCAGCAGCGAGCGACGCTCACCCGCGTACAACAGGTTCTGCAGGGCGTCGAGCCGTTCGACGTCACGCGCAAGGCGCCGCTTCAGCACGTGCTTGCCGGGCGTGCCGCGGCGCGGCGTGGTGCGCGAGGTCCAGGAGCCGGCGGCCGGCACGAGCCAGGGACTGGCCGGCGCGCGCCAGCTCATCCCGGGCCCGGGATCACATAGAAGAAGATCGCGAAGTACTGCAGCACGCTGCCGCCGAGAACGAACAGGTGCCAGATCGCGTGGTGCCAGCGCAGGCGCTCCCACACGTAGAACACCACGCCGCCGGTGTACGACAGGCCGCCCCCCAGCATCAGCAGCAGGCCGCCGAGCGGCAGCGAGTGCAGCAGCGGCTTGAGCGCGAAGACGATGCACCAGCCCATCGCCAGGTAGATGAACAGCGACAGCGACTCGAACCGCCCGGTGGCGAAGACCTTGAACACCACGCCGATCAGCGTCAGGCCCCAGGTGATGCCGAACAGCCACCAGCCCCACGGACCATGCAGCGTCACCAGCGCGAACGGCGTGTAGGTGCCGGCGATCAGGCAGTAGATCATCGAGTGATCGATGATGCGCAGCACGTGCTTGGCGCGCGGCTGCGGGATGCTGTGGAACAGCGTCGAGGCCGCGTACATCAGCACCAGCGTGGCGCCGTAGATCGCACTGGCCGTGACGTGCCAGGCGTTGCCGTACAGCGCGGCGCGCGCCACCAGCGCGGTGAGCCCGACGATCGACGCGACCAGGCCGAGCCCATGCGTCACCGCATGCGCGATCTCCTCGCCGAGCGAGTACAGCTTGTCGCGGGTGGAGTGGCCGAGGTCGGCGACGGAAGGAAGGTCGTTCACGGGCGGGTGCGCGGTTCAGTCCATTCTAGGGACACGCGCCGGGCCCGGAAGTGACGGCCGCCTCGGAAGCGGCCTGCGCACGGATGCGCTCGACCATGGCATAGAAGCCGTTGCGGCGGTTCATCGTGATGTGGCTCTCCAATCCGAGGCGCTCGAAGACCTGGCG
>DATLCG010000157.1:0-10772 GCA_035526525.1 Binatia bacterium | reverse complement strand
TCAACTGCCCGCTGGTGCACAACCCGACCCAGGTCGACAGCGAGGGCGACGGCGTGCCGGAGGGCTCCGACAACTGCCCGCTGGTGCCCAACCCGACCCAGGTCGACAGCGACGGCGACGGTGACGGCGACGCCTGCGATCCGCCGCCGGTGCTGGAGGCGCGGCAGTGCTCCGGCGGCGCGCCGGTCGGCTCGACCGTGAGCGTCCAGCAGAGCGGCATCCTGTGCACGCTGACCGACCCGGCTGCGCCGCTGCTGCGCACCTGCGACGTGGTCTCGCCCGACAACGTCATCGACCGCGACTTCGACAGCTTCGCGATCCTGCAATACAACGTCGGCGCGTTCGACACGCAGGGCCTCGGCGGCTCCGAGACGGTGCGGGTCAAGCTGCCGGCGCCGGTGCCGGCCAACCGCATCGCCGCCTTCATCATCGACGTGCCGGGCGGCACGGTCGACGCCTCGATCATGCGCAACTTCACCGTGTCCACCCGCCGCAACAACGCGCCCGCGGAGACGCACGGCGCGCAGAACACCTTCGAGCTCGACCTGCTCGGCCAGCTGTCCGACCCGGTGCGCAGGCTGGTGGGCTTCCTCAACACGCAGCCCTACGACGAGCTGGCGTTCACGGTCGACAGCTCGCTGGTGACGGTCGACCTGACCGACGCGGTGCGCGTCTACGAGGCGTGCACGGCGTCGATCCCGGGCCCGTAGCCTGGTCGGGGTGAGCGGGTCTGGTCAGGCACCAGCCGCTCATCCCGGGTAGCGGGCGAAGCGCGCCGCATCGTGGGCCGACGCGCCACTGGCGTGCGGCTGGGCGGCGCTTGCATTCGAGCCCGCCTGACGCATGATGAAGCCCGACGTCGAAACGAGCCGCGCATGAACCTTCCCGCCCCCGCCCCCGCTTCCGGCACCGCGAGCCCAGCCGTCGTCCAGCGCGACATCCATTTCGGCCTGGGCGGCGCGTCGCTGCGCGACTGGCACCCGCTGGGCCCGCACGTCAGCCAGTACTTCAACGCGATGTCGCTGTTCTTCCCCGAGGGCGAGCAGTTCTTCATCGACAGCGTGCGCCACTACCGCGACCGCGTCACCGCCCCGCGCCAGCTCGAGGACGTGCGCGGCTTCATCGGCCAGGAGGCGATGCACGGGCGCGAGCACCGCGCCTACAACCAGGCGCTGGCCGACGCCGGCTACCCGGCGGTGGAGCTCGAGGCCAAGGCGCTCAAGCAGCTCAAGCTCGCGCGCCGGCTGCTGCCGCGCTCCGGACAGCTGGCCGTGACCATCGCGCTGGAGCACCTCACGGCAATCATGGCCGAGAGCCTGCTCGGCGACGAGCGCGTGCTGGCCGGCGCGCCGCCGCAGATCGCGGCGCTGTGGCGCTGGCACGCGATCGAGGAGACCGAGCACAAGGCGGTGGCCTACGACGTCTACCAGCTCGCCGTCGGCGGCGGCCCCAAGGGCTACTTCCTGCGCTGCGCGATCATGCTCACGGCGACGCTGCGCTTCATCTGGCAGACGATGTACACGCACTACCGCCTCATGAAGCACGACGGGCTGCAGCGCGACTGGCACGGCTGGCGCGGCCTGATGCGGTTCCTGTTCGTCAGCCCGGGCGTCACCTGGAAGATCGTGCTGCCGTGGCTGTCGTACTTCAGGCCGGGCTTCCATCCGTGGCAGAAGGACAACCGCCATCACGTCGAGCGGTGGAAGGCGGAATACGCGGCGCAAGCGTCGCCGCCGTAGGCTCAGGCGAAGCGGTAATCCTCGAGCGGAAAGCTTCGCGCGCGGCGCACCGCCGCCAGCGTCGAGGACAGTCGCAGCAGCGTCGCCTCGCCGTGCTGGTTGAAGTAGTAGCTGTTGGACGTGGCGCACTGGCCGGCGCTGAACACGGTATCGGCGGCGCGGCTGCGCATCCTCTGCATGAACCGTTCCTGCGCCTCGGCCGTCGGCTCGAAGGTGGCCGCGCCGCGCCGGCGCATCTCCTTGAGGCAGCGGTCCATGTGGCGCATCTGGATCTCGATGGTGTTGAAGTAGCAGAAGCCGCTGTACGAGTACGGGCTGTGGATGTTGAACAGGTTCGGGAAGCCCGGCACGGTGATGCCTTCGTACGATTGGTAGTGGTTGCGGTTCCAGAGCTCGCCGAGTTCGGCGCCGCCGAGGCCGACGACGTCGAAAGCCGGGAAGTTGCCCTTCTGCCAGAGGTTGAAGCCGGTCGCCAGCACCAGCGTGTCGATCTCGCGCCTCTGGCCGTCGGCGGTGACGATCGCGTCCGGCTCGATGCGCGCGATCGGTGTCGTTACCAGCTCGACGCTGGCGCGCGTGAAGGTCTTGAAGTAGCGGTTGGAGAAGGTCGGCCGCTTGCAGCCGAAGCTGTAATCGGGCGTCAGCTTGCGCCGCAGCTCCGGGTCCTTGACCTGGCTCGCGAGGAAGCGCCTGGCGCCGCGCTCCACCATCCGCGTCAGGAACGGCATCTGGCGGTTGTGCAGCACGCCGGTGACCATGACCAGTTCCAGGACCGTGTCGCTGAGCCAGCGGAAACAGCGCTGCACCAGCGGCACGCGCGCGAACACTTTCTGCAGCCACGCCGGGATGCGCGGGTTGGTCCGCGGCAGCACCCAGATCGGCGTGCGCTGGTAGACGTCGAGGTGCGCGACCTTGTCGGCGATCTTCGGCAGCACCTGCACGGCGCTGGCGCCGGTGCCGATCATCGCGGCGCGCCTGCCTGCGAGATCGAACGCGTGATCCCACTCCGCGGTGTGGATGACCTTGCCGGCGAACGTGTCCACACCCGGGATGTCCGGCCGCTTGGGCTGCGACAGGAAGCCGGTGGCGAGGATCAGCAGGCGCGCCGTCAGCGGCGACTGGCCCGCCGGATGCACGCGCCACAGCCCCAGGGCCTCGTCGTACTGCGCGCGCTCGACGCTGGCGCCGAAGCGCATGTAGCGGCGCAGGTCGTACTTCTGCGCCACGTGCCGGGCGTAGGCCTTGAGCTCGGCGCCCGGCGCGTACAGGCGCGACCAGTTCGGGTTCGGCTCGAAGGAATACGAGTAGCTCAGCGAGACGATGTCGACGGCCAGCCCGGGATAGGTGTTGAGGTGCCAAGTGCCGCCGAGGTCGTCGGCGCGCTCGAGCATCAGGATCTTGTCGATCCCCAAGCGCTGCAGCTGGATGGCCGCGCCCATGCCGCCGAAGCCTGCGCCGACGATGATGGCCTCGTAGTCCGGCTTCACCGCGCCGCCTTGCCGAAGCGCGTGCGCATCTGCGTCGCCGCTAGCCGGCTCCACGCCGCAAGGTAGGTGTCGATCACCGGCTGCGGCAGGATGTGCCCGTCCAGCGCCATGCCGCGCAGCAGCCAGCGATTCAGCAGCAGCATCTCCGAGGTGCTGTTGACCGCGCCGGGGGTCGGCTCGAAGAAGCGCTGCGAAATGCCCTCGACTCCCTTGTCGATGTTCCTCGCCACCGATCCGAGCAGCGCGGCCAGGCGGCGGTCGCGGCGGCTGGCGACGAGCAGCTCGAGATAGACGTCGTTGACCTCGCTGGCGAAGAACTCGGTCCAGGCCGCCCTGACCATGTCGTGCATGCGGTTGCCGCCGTTGCCCCAGGCCAGCATCAGGGCGGCAAGGCGCTCGTAGACCTTGGTCATCAGGTGCTTTGCGGCGGCGAGGATCAGCTCGTCCATGCTGGCGAAGTGATGGCTCCAGGCGCCGCGCGAGACGCGTGCCTGCGCGGTGACCAGGCGCACGCTGGTCGCGGCGTAGCCGTTGCGGGCCAGGCTGTGCAGCATCGCCTCGAGCAGCTTCTGCCGCGTCGCCTGGCGGCGCTGCTCCTGGCTCGGCCGCGCCGGAGCGCGGCGGCGCGGCGCGGCGGCGCGGCGGCGTGGCGTTTTTTTGGCTTGCGGCATGCGGCGGTCCGGAGCTGCTGGCGGCGGTTGACAGCACCGCAGTCCACGCGGAACATAACATACAGGACAACCGGTCTGTATCTTCTACAAGGACCGGGCCCATTGCGTGCGAGGAGTGCCGATGCGAACGATCCGGGTCTCGCTGTGCGCTGCTGTTTTCGCCGTTGCCGGCGCCGCCCATGCCGGTGTGCCCGCGGCGGAGGCCGCGCACCTGGGCAAGGACCTGACCGAAGTCGGGGCCGAGCGCGCCGGCAACGCCGCCGGCTCCATTCCGGCCTGGGTCGGCCGCGAGTCCTTCGCGCCCGACATGCTCAAGATCACGCGCCAGCAGCTGGAGGACCTGCGCGTGCGCCTGGTCAAGGACATCCAGCAGATGCTGACCGATCCGGCGGTCACGGCCGACTTCCTGGCGCAGGGCCAGGCCATCATCGACGCCGAGCCGGCCAAGGCCGAGCGCGTGCTCGAGCTGGTGCGCGGCATGCTCTCGGCCGACGCCGGCCTCAAGGCCGAGTTCAACAAGGTGCTGGCAGGCCGCGGCGGCAAGAGCGTGGACGGCCTGATCGACCAGGTGAAGAGCCACAAGCTCAAGCTGCCGCAGCTGACCGACGACATCGTCGCCGCGGTGCAGTCGATCAAGGCCAGGCACCCTGATTTCCTGTCGCGCCTGACCCAGGCCTTCGGCGTCGGGCCGATGCTGGAGATCGTCGGCCTGGTGGACAACCCGCAGACGCGCGTCACCGCCAACGCGCTGGTGATGAAGTACATGCCGTCGTACGTGCGCGGCTTCCTCGAGTACCGCACGCCGGGCAAGGCCACGGCCATGATCGACTCGATCAAGCCGCTGTACGTCGTGACCAACGCCAACCTGGCGCAGTACAAGGGGCAGCTGACGGAAGGCCACCGCGCGATGTTCGCGACCTACCCCGACTACAAGATGATCGTCTACCCGTCGGCGCGCAACGCGTTCTTTCCCGACGCCATCGTCAAGGCGACGGTGGCCAACGCCACGCGCGCCTCGCTCGCCGGCACGGACGACGTGCAGGGCGCGGAGCTGGGCTTCCCGTTCCCGATCCCCAAGTCCGGCGCCGAGCCGCTGTGGAACCACAAGCTCAAGTTCCGCGGCTCCGCGGTGAAGCGATACAACAACCAGGCGATCGTCAAGGCCGACGGCAGCTACAAGATCAGCAAGCTGCTGGAGGACGTGAAGTTCAAGTACGCCAACCTCAAGGAGCCGGCCGCCACCGGCAGGAACAAGCTGTTCGCGCTCTACCTGCAGGAGGTGCTGTCGCCGCCGCGCGTCGCCGGCCAGATCATCCTGGTGCACGAGACCGCCGGCGGCGCCGGCAACACGCGCGCCGCGTGGATCTACAGCCCCGGCCTGGGCCGGGTCAACCGCGCGCCGGACGTGGGCTACGACAACCCGTCCATCGGCTCGGACGGCGAGCAGTTCAACGACCAGATCGACGTGTTCAACGGTGCGCTCGACCGCTACGACTGGAAGCTGGTCGGCAAGCGCGAGCTGCTGATCCCGTACAACGCCTGGCTGCTCAACTCGCCGACCTTCAAGTACAAGGACATCATCCGGCCCGGCCACATCAACCAGGACCTGGCGCGCTACGAGCTGCACCGCGTGTGGGTGGTCGAGGCGACGCTGCGCGCCGGCAACCGCCATCGCTTCCGCAAGCGCCGCTTCTACCTCGACGAGGACTCCTGGGCGATCGCCGCGGTCGATTGCTACGACGATCGCGGCGCGCTGTGGAAAGTGCAGGAGGCGCACCTGCTGACGGTGCCGTTCATCCCGACCGTCACCGGCATCCCCGAGGTGATCTACGACCTGCAGTCGAAGCGCTACTTCCTCACCGCGCTGTCCAACGAAGACATGATCAGCGACTTCGAGGTCAGCTACGCGGACGACTATTTCTCGCCCGGCGCGCTGCAGCGCAAGTCGCGCTCCAGATGAAGGGGGCGCTGCTGTTGCTGGCTGCGCTGTGCGCGGGCGCGTCAGCGTCCGCCGCGGACGCGCCGGCACCCGCCCTGCCCGCTGCCAAGGCCGCGCACAATCGCCTGCTCGACATCGCGGCGCTGAAGGACGGGGTCGTCGTTGCCGGACAGGAAGGCGTGATCCTGACCTCCGCCGACGGCAAGGCCTGGCAGCAGCGCAACGTGCCGGTCGGCACCATGCTCACCCGGCTGCGCTTCGTGGACGACCGTCACGGCTGGGCGCTGGGCTACGAGGCGACGGTGCTCGAAACCCGCGACGCCGGGGCGAGCTGGACCTTGCGCCATCACGACGACAAGGGAGCGGCGCTGTACGACGTGCTGTTCCTCGACCCGGCGCGTGGCATCGCGGTCGGCGCCTACGGCAGCTGGCTTGAAAGCTCGGATGGCGGCGCCACCTGGGCCGCACGCGACAACGTCCTCAGCGGCATCGGCATGCACCTCAACGCGCTGCTGCGCCTGCCCGGCGGCGCGCTGGTCGCGGCCGGCGAGCGCGGGCTCGTGGCGGTCTCGGCGGACGCGGGCGCCAGCTGGGAACTGCTGGACTCGCCTTACGGCGGATCGTGGTTCGGCGCACTGCCGCACGGCGAGGACGGGCTGGCGGTGTTCGGCATGCGCGGCAACGTCTTCGTCGCTGACGACCTGGCCAGGTGCGCGCGCATGAAGGCGGAGGACTGGGACCCGTACACGCGGGCCAACCTCGAGGATGCCGCGCAGATCGCCGCGCGCGGCTGGCGACGCGTGGCCAACACGCGCCGCGACAGCGTGTTCGGCGCGCTTGCGGTGGACAAGGAGCGCGCGCTGCTGGTGGGTTTCAACGGCGCGGCGCAGATGCTGGACCTCGGTGCCGGCACGCTGACGCCGCTGGCGACGCCGGCGACCGAGACGATCGTGAAGGCCGCCGTGTTCCGCGGCCGGCTGCTCGCGGTTGGCCGGCGCGGTGTGCAGGACTTGGGCGAAGCGCCATGACGGCGCAGACGGTTTCGACGAGCTTCACCCGGCGCATCCTCAGGATCGTCGAGGTCCCGATCTTCCATTGGCGCCGCGGCACGCTGGCGGTGCTGGTGCTGCTGACCGCCTTCTTCGGCTGGCACGCGGCGCAGCTCAAGCCCGACGCGGGCTGGCTGAAGATGGTGCCCAAAGAGCACCCGTACATGCATACGTTCATGCAGTACTACCGCGACTTCGGCGGCGCCAACACCGTGCTCATCGCCCTGCACAACAACCGCGGCGACATCTACCAGCCGGCGTTCATGGAGACGCTGCGCAAGGTTTCCGACGAGGCCTTCTTCATCCCGGGGGCGGATCGCTCGCGCGTCACCTCGATCTTCTCGCCGAGCATCCTCTACATCGAGGTGGTCGAGGGCGGCCTGTCGGGCGAGAACGTCATCCCGTCCACCTACGCGCCGACGCCGGAGATGATGCAGCGCATCCGGGTCAACGTCGGCAAGGCCAGCGTCATCGGCCGCCTGGTGTCCGAGGACCAGACCACGGCGCTGGTGCAGCTGGAACTGCTGGAGAACGACCCCGAGAGCGGCACGACCAGTGACCTCGCGCTGTCGCGCCTGTCGCCGCGCGAGCGCGCCGGCGCGGTGTGGCGGCAGACCGCCAGCGCGCCGCTGGCCGAGCGCCTGCGCGCGGTCGGCAAGGCGCTGGCGCCCGGCATCGGCGCGAGCGGCGGCCTGGACTACGTCAAGGTCGGCGACGCGCTGGAAGCGATCCGCCGCACCCACGAGACGCCCGACGTCTCGATCCACATCGTCGGCTTCGCCAAGGTCGTGGACGACATGACCAAGGCCTCGTTCGAGGTCGGCGCGCTGTTCGTCGTCGCTCTGGTGCTGATGGGCCTGCTGCTGTGGCTCTACGTCGGGTCCCTGCGCCTGGCGCAGCTGGTCGTCGCCACGTCCCTGGTCGCCTGCACCTGGGAGCTGGGCCTCCTGCACGCGTTCGGCTTCGGCCTCGACCCGTTCGCGATGCTGGTGCCGTTCCTGATCATGGCGGTGTCGGTCAGCCACGGCGTGCAGTACGTCAGCGCCTGGGCCAAC
The DNA here is from genome assembly GCA_035526525.1 of Binatia bacterium. Taxonomy (GTDB): domain Bacteria; phylum Pseudomonadota; class Gammaproteobacteria; order Nevskiales; family Nevskiaceae; genus JACPFV01. The sequence goes on along the minus strand of DATLCG010000157.1, from coordinate 2,832 downwards.
GAGGTCTCGACGCGCGGCGCCACCAGTTACCAGGCCTCGCTGGCGACGTTCCGCTCGCTGGCGATCCCCGGCGTGGTCGCGCTGCTGACCAACGTCGCCGGCTTCTCGACGATCTACCTGATCAACATCCAGATCATCCGCGAGATGTCGTTCAACGCGGCCTTCGGCATGCTCGGCGTGATCATCGTCAACAAGGTGCTGCTGCCGGTCGTGCTGTCGTACCTGCGCCTGCCCAACCCGGACAAGTTCCGCGCGGCGCAGGAGCTGCGCAGCCGCATCGGCGACTCCGTGTTCCGGCGCATGGCCGTACTGACGCGGCGCGGGCCGGCGACGGTCGTGGTCGCGATCTGCGCGGCGCTCTCGGTGTTCGGCGCCAGCCAGTACCCGCGCGTGCAGATCGGCGACACGACCGAAGGCGTGCCGGAGCTCAAGCCCGACTCGCGCTTCAACCAGGACGCGCGGATCATCTCGCGCCACTTCACCATGGGCGTCGACCATCTCAAGGTGATCGCCGAGTCGTTCGACGACGGCTGCGTGGACTACGGCGTGATGGCGGAGATCGACCGCTTCAGCTGGTACATGACCAACCAGGCCAGCGTGCGCGACGTGCTGTCCCTGCTGGAGCTGGCCAAGGTCGCGCACTCGGGGCTGAACGAAGGCCGGCTCGACGCCGAGGTCGTGCCGCGCCAGCCGCAGACGCTGGCCCAGGTCACCGCGCTGGTGCCGACCACCACCGGCTTCCTCAATTCCACCTGCTCGGCGCTGGCGCTGTTCGTGTTCGTCACCGACCACAAGGCGCAGACCATCGCGGCGCTGACCGGCGCGGTGCAGCGCTACGCGGCCGAGCTGCAGCAGGACAAGCGCGTCACCTTCCGCCTGGCCTCCGGCAACATCGGCGTGATGGCCGCGACCAACGAGGAGGTGCGGCGCAACGAGCTGCCGGTCGTCGCCTGGGTCTACGGCGTGATCATCCTGTTCCTGTGGCTGAGCTTCCGCACGCTGTCCGGCGTGCTGTGCGTGATCCTGCCGCTGTCGATGGTGACGCTGCTCGGCTACGCGGTGATGGCGGCGATGGGCATCGGCCAGAAGGTCGCGACCCTGCCGGTGCTGGCCTTCGCCTGCGGCATCGGCGTGGACTACGGCATCTACAGCTACTCGGTGGTGGCGCAGGGCCTGCGGCGCGGCATGTCGCTGGAGGAGGCCTACTACCAGAAGATGCGCTCGACCGGGAAGGCGACGCTGTTCACCGGCGTGGGCCTGGCTACCGGCGTCGCCATGTGGCTGTTCTCCAAGCTGCAGTTCCAGCGCGACATGGGCGTGCTGCTGATCTTCGGCTTCACCGCCAACATGATCGGCGCGATCGTGGTGCTGCCGGCGCTGGCCCACTTCTTCTCGCACGAGGAGCTGCGCCACGCGGGGCGCGACCTGTCCGCCGGCGCCGAAGGCGCATTCGAGGAGCCCGACCGGTGAAGAGCCTGAAGGACAGGAAGTGCCTGCTGACCGGCGCCGCCAGCGGCATTGGCCGCGCCACCGCCATCGCCGCTGCGCGCGAGGGGGCCGAACTGTTCCTGACCGACCTCAACGCCGCGGGGCTGGACGCGGTGGCAGCGGAGATTTCCGCCGCGGGCGGGCGCGTCGCATTCAAGCGCGCGTTCGATATTTCAGATTACGACGCGGTGCGTGCGTTCGCGCACGACATCCACGCCGCGCACGGCAGCCTCGACGTCGTGATGAACATCGCCGGCATCGCGATCTGGGGCGGCATCGACACGCTGCCGCACGCGCGCTGGCGCAAGGTGATCGACGTCAACCTGATGGGGCCGGTCCACGTCATGGAATGCTTCCTTCCACCCATGATGGCCGCGCGTCGCGGTGGGTACCTGGTGAACGTCTCATCCGCCGCGGGGCTGTTCGGCCTGCCGTGGCACGCGGCTTACAGCGCGAGCAAGTTCGGCCTGCGTGGCATCAGCGAAGTGCTGCGCTTCGATCTCGAGCGACACCGCATCGGTGTCAGCCTGGTGTGTCCGGGCGGCGTGCGCACCGGGCTGGTGGACTCGGTCGAGGTCCACGGGCTGGACCCGGGCGATCCGCAGTGGCATGCGCTGCGCGAGGAGTTCGTGAGCCGGGCGGTGACGCCGGAGGTTGCGGCCGCCGCAATCCTCGACGGCATCCACCGGCGCCGCTACATGGTCTTCACTTCCAACGACGTGCGCGTCGGCTACTGGTTCCAGCGCAAGTTCGCCTGGCCCTACGAGCAGGTCATGCGGCACCTGAACCGGCGCCTGCGCAAGATCGTGCGCAACGCATCCGCTCCCGCACGGGGCCCAGCGACGTGAGCAGCGATGCGCTGGCGCCGCCGGGCGGCTGGCTCGAGTCCGCTGCGCGCATCGGCGTGCCGCCAGCCGCGCGGCGCGGCTGGGTGCTGCGCGCGATGTCGCTGGCGGCGCGGCGCTTCGGCCGCAGCGAATTGCCGGACGTGCTCTGGGTGTTCCATCTCAACCCGCGGCTGTTCTGGCCGTGGCTGCTGTTCGCCTCGCGCCTGATGCCGGGAGGGCGCCTGCCGGCTCAGGAGCGCGAGCTGGTGATCCTGCGCACGGCCTGGAATTGCCGCAGCCGCTACGAGTGGGGCCAGCACGTGGAGATCGGGCTGCGCGTTGGCCTCGCGGACGCCGACATCGTGCGCGCGGCGCGGGCGCCGCAGTCGTTCGAGCAGGAGCGCCGCCGGCTGCTGCTCGCTGCATGCGATGAGCTGGTTCGCGACAAGCTGATCGGCGAGACGACCTGGCGCGCGCTCGCGGCGCATTTCAACCCGCGCCTGCTGATCGAGATCGT
>DATLCG010000141.1:0-7213 GCA_035526525.1 Binatia bacterium | reverse complement strand
CGCCCTGCCCTTGACCCTGACCGAGCTGCGCTACCTGGTGAACCTCGACAAGGAGCGGCACTTCTCGCGCGCCGCCGAGCGCTCGTTCGTGTCGCAGCCGACGCTGTCGCTGGCGCTGAAGAAACTGGAGCAGGAACTGGGCGTGGTGCTGTTCGAGCGGCACCGCGGCGAGGCGCGGCCGACGCCGGTGGGCGAGCGCATCATCGAGCAGGCGCGCCGCGTGCTGGCCGAGGCCACGCGCATCGGCGAGCTCGCCCGCGAGGGCCAGGACGAGCTGGCCGCGCCGCTGCGCTTCGGCGCGATCTACACGGTGGCGCCGTACCTGCTGCCGATGCTGGTGCCGCGCCTGCGCGCGAGCGCGCCGCGCATGCCGCTGGTGATCGAGGAGAACTTCACCGCCGTGCTGCTGCGCCAGCTGCGCGACAGCGAGCTCGACGTGGTCGTGGTGGCGCTGCCGGTGGACATGCAGGGCCTGACCGCGTGGCCGCTGTACGATGAGCCGTTCGTGGTGCTGCTGCCGCCGGACCACCGCTGGAGCCGGGAAACCGCCATCCCGGCGCGGCGCCTCGCCGAGGAGCCGCTGCTGCTGCTCGGGCCCGGCCATTGCTTCCGCGAGCAGGTGATCGAGTCTTGCCCGAAGTGCGTCGAGCCGGACGGCGACGGCCCGCGGCCGCAGACCGGCAGCTCGCTCGAGACCATCCGCCACATGGTGGCCAGCGGGCTCGGCATCACCGTGGTCCCGCGCAGCTCGGTGGAGAACCGCCCTGCCGAGCCGCTCGCGCTGGTGGCCCGGCCGCTGACGCGCCCCGCCCCGGAGCGCCGCATCGCGCTGGTCTGGCGCAAGAGCTGGCCGCGGGCGAAGGCGCTGGCGACGCTGCGCGAGGCCATCCTCGCCAGCGGCATGAAAGGGGTGCAGTTCCTGCCGGACGCCCGGCCGCAATCCGGTCGCGACGAAGGCTCCGAAGCCGCGGGCTGAAGCACGTTGCGGCAATCACGCGCTAGGGTGTGCCTCCAGCGCACAGGGAGAGAAGCGACATGTTCAAGCTCAGGGGGCAGCGGCCGAAGCATCTCGGCGTCCACGACGGGCGGCTCGCGCCAACCGTGGCCAAGCCCAACAACGTCTCGAGCCAGGCGGATGCAGCGGATCGCGAGCACCGCGTCGCACCGCTCGCATTCAAGGGCGATCCCAACGCCGCCTTTGCGCGCCTGCGCCACGTGGTCGCCGCGCAGCCGCGCGTGACCATCGTCACGCAGGAGACCGGCTACCTGTACGCCGAGTTCGAGTCGGGCTTCTTCGGCTTCGTGGACGACGTCGAGCTGCTGCTCGACCGCGCCGCGGGCGTCATCCACGTGCGCTCGGCGTCGCGCCTGGGTTATTCCGACCTCGGCGCCAACCGCAAGCGCGTGGAGCAGCTGCGCGCGGCGTTCGCGGCCGCGGGCGGCTAGGCGGCGGCGGTCGGCAGCGGGCCGGTGTCGCCGGCCCGGCGGCCGAACGACGGCCCGCGCACTCGGCGCCGGAAGACATCCAGCCGGCCGAAGGAGTCGGCGAGCATCTGGATCTGGTCGAGGTTCGACGGGTTCAGGTGGCGCTGCTCGAACCAGCCGGCATGCACGCGCCTCTCGCCGCCATGGTCGCGCACGGCGAAGTCCCCTGCGCGGTCGCCCCGGGTGAGCACGTCGGGCAGGTCGGTGAGCCGCAGGCCGGTGCGCAGCCAGCGGCGCTCCAGGTCGGGCAGCGCCAGGCCGCGCACCAGGGCGCGCGCCGTGTCGAGCACGCGGTAGAGAGCGAGGTGCTTGTCGAAGTTGGTCGGTGTCACTTGGAATGCTCCTGACAGGCTCCAAATGTGCGCCTCCGCGCGGGGCGCGGGCAAGGCTCCGTGCGTAGAGAAAGCTTGCCCACAGGGGAAAACCCCATGCGCAAGGGGCCTCCCGGCGCGAAAGCCGGACAGGTGCGAGTGCTTCGCGTCGCCATTGCGCGCGGCCAGCTGCGCTAGGCTTGCCGCCGCCATGTACGAGCACGACCACCACTCGCACGACCGCTCGCCGGCGCGCAACCTGTCCGTGGCGCTCGTCACCGTGCTGGTCTTCGCCTTCGTCGAGGCCGGCACGGGCTGGTGGGCCGGCTCGCTGGCGCTGCTGTCGGACGCCGGGCACATGCTCACCGACTCCGGCGCACTGGCGCTGGCGGTGTTTGCCTCGTGGTTCGCACGCCAGCCGGCCGACGCCGAGCACACCTGGGGCCACGGCCGCGCCGAGGTGCTGGCCGCCATCGCCAACGCGGTCCTGATGATGGGGCTGGTGGTCGGCATCGTCATCGGCGCGCTGGACCGCTTCCAGCACCCGGCACCGGTGCGCGGCGGCGCCGTCATCGCGGTGGCGCTCGGCGGCCTGGTGGTGAACCTCGCGGTGCTGCGCACGCTGACGCACGGCGGCCCGCAGACGCTCAACACGCGCGCCGCGATGCTGCACGTGGTCGGCGACGCCCTGGGCTCGGTGGCGGCGGTGGTGTCCGGCATCGTCATCATCACCACCGGCTGGACGCCGATCGATCCGCTGCTGTCCATGCTGATCTGCCTGCTCATCGTGGTGTCGGGCTGGCAGGTGCTGCGCGACAGCCTGAACGTGGTGATGGAGGCGGTACCGTCCCACCTGAAGACCGCCGACATCGGGCGCGCCATGGCCGCGGTGCCCGGCGTGGCCGCGATCCACGACCTGCACATCTGGCGCGTCACTTCCGACCGCATCGCGCTGTCGGCCCACGTCGTGCTGCGCGACATGGGCGGCTGGCTCGCCGTGCTGGCGGAGCTGAACGCGGTCCTGCGCCGCGACTACGGCATCGACCACGCGACGCTTCAGCCGGAGCCGCTCGGCGAGGCGCCGCTGACGCGGCGCGAGCGCGCGGACCCGGGCCCGGACAGTGGCCCGCGCCGGCACCCTCGCCACCGGTGAACCGCCAGCTCCAGGACCTGACCGCGCTGCTCGATCTCGAGCCGCTGGAACGCGACCTGTTCCGCGGCCAGTCGCGGGACCTCGGCGGCAAGAGCGTGTTCGGCGGGCAGGTCGTCGGCCAGGCGCTGGTCGCCGCGGGGCGCACGGTGGAGGGCCAGGAGGCGCATTCGCTGCACGCCTACTTCCTGCGGCCCGGCGACATGGCGCAGCCGATCGTCTACGAAGTGGACCGCGTGCGCGACGGCCGCAGCTTCGCGGCGCGGCGCGTGCAGGCCATCCAGAACGGCGCGGCGATCCTGACGCTGATCGCCTCCTTCCAGAAACGCGAGCCGGGGCTCGAGCACCAGGCGCCGATGCCTCAGGTGGCGCCTCCGGAACGGCTGGAGTCCGCGCACGTGCTGCGCCGGCAGTGGGCCGACGCCCAGCCGGACCTGCACCCGCGGCTGCGCGAGGCGCTGATGCGCGAGGTCGCGATCGAGTTCAAGCCGGTGACGCCGTGGAACCCGCTCGCGCCGGAAGCACGCGCGCCGTTCCAGAGCTGGTGGATCCGCGCCGCGGGCCGCCTGCCGGATCGCGACGGCGCGCCGGACTGGGCGCTGCACCGCGCGGTGCTGGCGTACGCCTCCGACTTCAATTTCCTGTCCACGGCGATGCTGCCGCACGGCGTCAGCTGGTTCGCCAGGGACATGGTCGTCGCCAGCATCGACCACGCGCTGTGGTTCCACCGCGACGCCCGCGCCGACGACTGGCTGCTGTATTCCATGGACTCGCCGACCGCGCAGGGCGCGCGCGGCTTCTCGCGCGGCCAGGTCTTCGACCGCCAGGGCCGCCTGGTCGCGAGCCTGGCGCAGGAAAGCCTGATGCGGAAGACCAGCCTGTCGGCGAACACCGGCCCGCCATCCTGAGCCGAGGCGACGGCTTCAGTGCGGCAGGTACTCCGCCGCCATCCGTTCCAGCCCGTCCCGGTAATAGTCGAAGCGCCCCGCCAGCTCGCCGAACACTTCGCGCAGGCCCAGCTGCTCGGCCATGCGGTGGCGCGAGGCCATGAAGTAGTAGCCGCGGCCCATCCGGCAGTAGTACTGCACGTCGACCGGCCGGCGGCCGTAGCGGTGGCGGTGCTCGATCCAGGGCCGGCACATGCCGGCGAGGAACAGCGCGTAGTTGCCGATGTGCGATTGCACCGCGAAGGCGCGCTCGGGACCGGCCTGCGCGGCCTCCTGCACCAGGTCCACGACGTACTCGTAGGTCTGCGGCTCGCCGGGCTGCACGCGGTACAGGCGATCCGCCCGCGTGAACAGCTCCAGCAGGTGCGCGACGTAGTGGAGAGTGCGGCGCTCCTCGGCGCGGCGCCGCCGGCCGCCGAGCGCGCGCCGCAGCAGCACGCTGAAGAACAGCCGCGGCGAGACCTCGAGCCAGCTGACGTTGTGGTCGCGGATGGCCTCGAACAGGTAGCGGCTGTCGAGCACCGAGTCCAGCGTGCTGGGGCGCTCGTGCACCATCCGCACCGCGGCCTCGGCGTTGACGCCGGGCACCGGGAAGTGCTCGAACAGGAACAGCAGGTCCTTGCGCTCGAACGGCGGCGGACCCAGTCGCGCGAAATCCGGCGTTTTCATGCTGTCCCTCCTTGTTCTACACCCTTCCCGCGGCAATGCAACCCGCGCACCGCACCTTCCTTAGAGCCTCGCGGCGGCGGAAATTTTGTCGCGTGCGGCGGGAACCGCGACCCGTTGCGCACCTCGTGTCGCGGTGCAGCGACGCGGCGCCGCCTGCCGGATTTGCCTCGCCGCCGCGCCCGCGCTGAAATCGGAGGAATGAAGATCAAGATCACCACCGTCGGCAATTCCGCCGGCGTCGTGCTGCCGAAGGGATTGCTGGTGCGCCTGCGGCTGCGCAAGGGCGACTTCCTGTTCGCCACCGAGACTGCCGACGGCGTGCACCTGGCCGTGCACGACCGCGGCTTCGAGCGCCAGATGCGCGTCGCCGAGGCCGTGCTGCGGCAGGAGCGCGAGGCGCTGCAGCGGCTGGACGCCCGATGACGCAGCCGCTGCATCGCGCCGTGCTGCTTGCCATCCACCGCCGTGTCGCCGGCGCCGGCAGCGGCGTGCGCGACGCCGCGCTGCTCGAGGACGCGCTGCTGCCGCGGCGCGGCCTGCGCGGCGCCTGGGATCTCGCGGACTCGGCGGCGGCGCTGGCGTACTGCCTGGCGCGCCTGCGCCCTTTCGCCGACGGCAACCTGCGCACGGCACACGCCGCCTGCGCCACCTTCCTCGCCGTCAACGGCGCAGGGCTCGCGGCGCCACCGCAGGCCGCGGCGGACAGCATCCTCGCGCTGGCCGAGGGCCGCCTGCGCCAGGCGGAGTTCGCGGCATGGTTGCGCACCCGCCTGGCCGCGCGCGCAAGGCGCACCCGCGCCGGCAGCAGGCGGCGCGCATGAAGCACCACCGCGCCGAGCTGTGGTTCGAGACGGCGACGCGCATTGCGTTCATCAACATCACGCCGCAGGTCGAAGCCGCGATCCGCGACAGCGGCATCCGCGAGGGCCTGTGCCTGGTGAATGCCATGCACATCAGCGCCAGCGTGTTCGTCAACGACGACGAGCGCGGCCTGCACCAGGACTTCGGCCGCTGGCTCGAGCAGCTGGCCCCGCACGAGCCGGTGAAGCAGTGGCGCCACAACGACACCGGCGAGGACAACGCCGACTCCCATTTGAAGCGCCAGCTCATGGGCCGCGAAGTCGTCTGCGCCATCACCGCCGGCAAGCTCGACTTCGGGCCGTGGGAGCAGATCTTCTACGGCGAGTTCGACGGCATGCGGAGGAAACGGGTGCTGGTGAAGGTGATTGGGGAGTGAGGGTGGGGGCTCGGGCCAGGGGGAATGCAGACACGGCGGATCGGGAGTTACCGCGATCCGCCCTGGCCCCCAGCCCCTAGCCCCGAGACCCGAATCACCGAACCGCCCCGCCCGGCGCGGCTCTAACCCAAGACCATGTCCCCCCTCCGCCGAGGCGTCCTCGTCCTGCTCGCCCTGCTGGGGCTGCTGGTGGTGGCGGCGTTCGTCACCGACTACGGCTGGGCCAGGGGCCGCGTCGAGCGGATGGTCACGGACAAGACCGGAAGGCAGTTCAAGCTGGACGACCTGCACGTGCGGCTCGGCTTTCCGATCCGCGTGCGGCTGCGCGGCGTGCGCTTCGCCAACCCCGAATGGGCCAGCGAGCCCGAGATGCTGCGCGTGGAGCAGGCCGAGTTCAGCGTGCGGATGGCGCCGCTGCTGCGCGGGCGGCTGGTGCTGCCGGAAGTGAAGCTCGCCAAGCCGGTGGTGGATCTCGAGGAATCCGGCGACGGCGCGCAGAACAACTGGACCTTCAAGCCGTCGACGCCGCCGCCCGAAAAAAAGCCTGGTTCCGCACTGCCCGAGATCGGCTCGATCGCGGTGGACCAGGGCCTGCTGCTGTTCTCGCGGCCGAAGGAGGGCAGCGCGGTCCGCGTGCTGGTGGAGACGGCCGCCGATGCGCTGGACGGCAAGCCCGGGCTGCGCATCCAGGCCGGCGGCACATACCGCAAGCTCGCACTCGAAGCCGAGGCCGTCGGTGCGCCGGTGCTGGCGCTGCTGGACACGCGCACGCCGTATCCACTGCGCGCGAAAGTGCGCTTCGGCGGCACCCAGGCCTCGCTCACGGGCACGGTCACCGGCCTGGCCTCGCTCAGCGCGGCGGACCTGCAGCTGGAGGCCGCCGGCGAGTCGTTCTCCGACGTGTACCCGGTGCTGGGCCTGTCGCTGCCGCCGACGCCGCCGTACCGCATCAAGGCCCGCATCCTGCGCGACGGCGCGTGGTGGCGCGTGCACGACCTGGTCGGCTCGATGGGAGACAGCGACCTCGCCGGCCGTGTGGACGTCACCTATGCCAAGCAGCGGCCGTACATGCAGGCCGACCTCACCTCGAAAGTGCTCGACCTCGACGATCTCGCCGGCCTGGTGGGCGTGCCGCCGGCCACCGGGCCCGGCGAGACCGCATCCGCCGGGCAGAAGCAGGAAGCCGCGCGGCGCGCGGCCAGCCCCAAGCTGCTGCCGGACGTGCCGTTCAAGCTCGAGCGCCTGCGCGCGATGGACGCCGACGTGAAATTCGCCGCCGAAAGCCTGCGCAACAAGAAGAACGCCATCGACCACCTGTCGGTGCACGCGATCCTGGCCGACGGCGTGCTGCGCACCGAGCCGCTGAACTTCGGCATCGGCGGCGGCGGCGTCGAATCGCGCCTGCGCGTCGACG
>DATLCG010000139.1:0-15085 GCA_035526525.1 Binatia bacterium | reverse complement strand
CACCGGCGGCGGAGCGGTGCTCGACCCGGAGAGCCGCCAGCACCTGTCCGCGCGCGGCTTCGTGGTCTACCTGCACGCCTCGGTGGAGCAGCAGCTGCGCCGCACCGGACGCACCGACAACCGCCCGCTGCTGCAGGGCGGGGACCGCCGCGAGATCCTCGAGCGCCTGTTCGCCGAGCGGGACCCGCTGTACCGCGAGGTGGCCGACCTGACCGTCAGCACCGACGGCCAGAACGCGCGCTCGCTGGCGCAGGAGATCGAGCGCCACCTGGATCCGACGGCGGCGGCGTCCTGAGCCTGCGGCGATGCGCGCGCTGACCATCGAGCTGGGCGGGCGCGGCTATCCGATCCGCATCGGCGCCGGGCTGCTGGCCCGGCCCGGCTCCTGGATCGAGACGCAGGGCCGCCCGCTGCGGCTGGTGACCGATGGGCACGTGGCGCAGCGGCACTTGCCGGCGCTGCTGAAGGCCCTGCCGCTGGACCCGGCGCACGTGCTGGAGCTGCCCGCCGGCGAGGCGCAGAAGACGCTCGCCACCGTCGAGACCGCGATCGACTGGCTGGTGCGCACGCGTGCCCCGCGCGACGTGCTGCTGGTGGCGCTGGGCGGCGGCGTGGTCGGCGACATCGCCGGCTTCACCGCCGCGATCTACCAGCGGGGCGTGGATTTCGTGCAGGTGCCGACGACCTTGCTGGCCCAGGTGGACTCCTCGGTGGGCGGCAAGACCGGCGTCAACCATCCGCGAGGGAAGAACCTGATCGGCGCCTTTCACCAGCCGCGCGCCGTCATTGCCGACCTCGACACGCTGAGCACGCTGCCGGCGCGCGAGCTGCGCGCGGGCCTCGCCGAAGTCATCAAGTACGCGCTGCTCGGCGATGCCGCCTTCCTGCGCTGGCTCGAGCAGCACGTCGATGCGCTGCTGGCCCTCGAGTCCGGGCCGCTGGCGGAGGCGGTCGAGAAATGCTGCGCGATGAAGGCGCGCATCGTCGCGCTCGACGAGCGCGAGACCGAATCCTCCGGCGCCGGTCCACGCGCGCTGCTGAACCTGGGACACACCTTCGCCCACGCCATCGAGTCGCACGCCGGCTACGGCGAGTGGCTGCACGGCGAGGCCGTGGCCGTCGGCCTGTGCATGGCCGCCGATCTGTCGGTGCGCATGGGCTGGATCAGCGGCGAGGATGGCGCGCGCGCCGTCGCGCTGGTGCGCCGGGCCGGGCTGCCGGTACAGCCGCCGCGGACCCTGACGCCCGACGAGTTCCTCGACCGCATGGGACTGGACAAGAAGGTGCGCGGCGGCCGGATGCGGCTGGTGCTGCTGCGCTCGCTGGGGCACGCCTTCGTCACGGGGGACTTCGATCCCGGCCAGCTGCGCGCCACGCTGGCCGCCCATTGCACGGCCGCGGCGGTGACGCCGTGAAGCTCGCGGCCTGGGCCGCGCATCCGGAGCGCAGCCGCGGACGGCGACATCGCGAGCCGGGACCGGGCGCACGCACCGAGTACCAGCGCGACCGCGATCGCATTGTCCACAGCACCGCGTTCCGGCGCCTCGAGTACAAGACGCAGGTCTTCGTGAACCACGAGGGCGACCTGTTCCGCACGCGGCTGACGCATTCGCTGGAAGTCGCGCAGATCGCGCGCACGCTGGCGCGCAACCTGGCGCTGAACGAGGACCTGTGCGAGGCGATCGCGCTGGCGCACGACCTCGGCCACACGCCCTTTGGCCACGCCGGCCAGGACGCGCTGAACGGGTGCATGCGCCCGTGGGGCGGCTTCGAGCACAACGCCCAGTCGCTGCGCGTCGTCGACGTGCTCGAGGACAAGTACGCCGCCTTCCAGGGCCTGAACCTGACCTTCGAGTCGCGCGAGGGCATCCTCAAGCACTGCTCGGCGCGCCGCGCGCGCGAGCTCGGCGACGTCGGCGCGCGCTTCCTGAAGCGCCGGCAGCCGGGGCTCGAGGCGCAGCTCGCCAACCTGGCCGACGAGATCGCGTACAACAACCACGACATCGACGACGGGCTGCGTGCCGGCCTGCTCACCTTCGAGCAGCTCGCCGAGGTGCCCCTGGTGGCGCGGCACCTGTCGGAGGTGAAGCGTGCCTACCGGCAGCTGACGCCGAAGCAGCGCCGCCACGAGACCATCCGCCGGCTGATCGCGACGCTGGTGAACGACGTCACCGAGGAGAGCGGTCGCCGGCTGGCCGCGGCGCGGCCGCAGGACATCGACGCGGTGCGCGCGCACAAGGGCGCGCTGATCGCCTTCTCGCCGGAGCTGCGCCGCGAGGCGACCGCGCTGAAGCAGTTCCTGCACGAGCACATGTACCGGCACCATCGCGTCTATCGCATGACGGTGAAGGCGCAACGCGTGCTGTCGGAGCTGTTCGACGCGTTCTTCGACAAGCCGCGACTGATGCCGCCCGAGCACTGGCAGGCGGCGCGTGCGGCCGAGGACGAAGGCGGCAAGCGCGCGCGCGCCACCTGCGTCGCCGACTTCGTCGCGGGCATGACCGACCGTTACGCGCTCGCCGAATACGAGCGGCTGTTCGACCCGCGCAAGCTGGGCTGATCGCGGCCGGGTTTTCTGTTGCGCCGCCCCCGACCGGCGCATAGACTGCTGCTGCACTGCGGCATTCCACAACCAGAAAACGGATGCGCGCCAGCTTCCCCCGGGAAGCGGCCCGCGCCGTTGGGTGGCGGGTCGCCAGGGGTCGAACATGCTTCGCCAGCACGGGCACGGGCAGGACTGCGCTTCGCCGTCGCCGGACTCCCTGACCTCCGACGGGCCCGGCCTGTACCGGGAAGCCTTCGAGCGCGACGCCTGCGGTTTCGGCCTGATCGCGCAAATGGACGACAAGCCGAGCCATGCGCTCGTGGCCACGGCGATCCGCGCGCTGGAGCGGATGACGCATCGCGGCGCCATCGCCGCCGACGGCAAGACCGGCGATGGCTGCGGCCTGCTGATGAAGAAGCCGGACCGCTTCCTGCGCGCACGCGCCGCCGAGCTCGGCCTGAAGCTCGGCGACAGCTACAGCGCCGGCAACATCTTCCTGTCGCGCGACCCCGCCCTGCGCCAGCGCGAGCGCGAAGCGCTGGCCGAGGCCTGCGCCCACCACGGCGTGACGCTCGCCGGCTGGCGCGTGGTGCCGACCGACCCCGACGCCTGCGGCGCCGAGGCGCTGAAGACCATGCCGCACGTCGAGCAGGCGTTCATCACCGCGCCGGAGGGCATGCACAAGTTCGAATTCGAGCTGCGCCTGTTCAAGGCCCGCCGCCGCGCCGAGAAGGCACTCGAGGCCGCCGGCCACCGCGATTTCTACGTCACGCACCTGTCGTGCCGCGTCATCGTCTACAAGGCGCTGGTGATGCCGGAGCACCTGCCGGACTTCTACCGCGAGCTGCGGGACGAGTCGCTGGAATCGTCGATCTGCGTCTTCCACCAGCGCTTCTCGACCAACACGCTGCCGACCTGGCGCCTGGCCCACCCGTTCCGCTTCCTCGCGCACAACGGCGAGATCAACACCATTTCGGGCAACCGCAAGTGGGCGCAGGCCCGCGCCCAGAAATACCGCTGCGCGTCGCTGCCGGACATCGCCGAGATAGAGCCCCTGGTGTCCATGTCGGGCTCGGACTCGCAGTCGCTCGACAACATGCTCGAGGTGCTGCTCGCCGGCGGCATGGACCTGTTCGCCGCGCTGCGCGCGCTGCTGCCGCCGGCGTGGCAGAACATCGAGAACCTCGACGCCGACGTGCGCGCTTTCTACGAGTACAACAGCCAGCAGATGGAGCCATGGGACGGGCCCGCCGGCATCGTGCTCACCGACGGCCGCTACGCCATCTGCGCCACCGACCGCAACGGCCTGCGGCCGACGCGCTACGTCATCACTCGCGACCGCCACATCACGCTGGCCTCCGAGGTCGGCGTCCACGACGTCGATCCGCGCGAGATCGTGGAGAAAGGCCATCTGCGCCCGGGCCAGATCCTGGCGGTGGACACCGAAGGCGCACAGCTGATGCGCCCCGCCGAGATCGATCGCATGCTGGCGGCGCGCAAGCCGTACAAGAAATGGCTGAAGGACAACGTGCTGCGCCTCGAGGCCAAGCTCGCCGACAAGCCCGAGCACCTCGAGCGCATGAGGCCGGACGAGGCCGCGGTCCACCAGAAGATGTTCCTGCTGACGCAGGAAGAGCGCGACCAGGTGCTGCGCGTGCTGGCCGAGGCCGGCCAGGAGGCGGTCGGGTCGATGGGCGACGACACGCCGTTCGCGGTGCTGTCGCGCAAGGGCCGCCCGCTGTACGACTATTTCCGCCAGCAGTTCGCGCAGGTCACCAATCCGCCGATCGATCCGCTGCGCGAGCAGATCGTGATGTCGCTGGAGTGCTGCCTCGGCGCCGAGCTCGGCATGTTCGAGGAGAGTGCGGCACGGGCCTCGCGCCTGATGGTCGACTCGCCGGTGCTGAGCGAGGAGAAGTTCAAGAAGCTGCTCGCCATCGGCAAGCGCGACGCGAAGTACGCGCACGAGGTCATCGACCTGCACTACGACCCCGCGCTGGGCCTCGCGTCCGCCCTGGCGGCGGTCTGCGACCGGGCGGTGGCCGCGGTGAAGGCCGGCAAGGTCGTGCTGGTGCTCAGCGACCGCAAGGTCGAAAAAGGCAAGCTGCCGATCCACGCGCTGCTCGCGACCGGCGCGGTGCAGAACCGCCTGATCCGCGACGGCCTGCGCTGCGATTGCAACATCGTGGTCGAGACCGCGACCGCCCGCGATCCGCATCACTTCGCCTGCCTGATCGGCTACGGGGCCTCGGTGATCTATCCGTACCTGGCCTACGTGACGCTGTACGAGATGAAGCGCGCAGGCGAGATCCAGAACAAGGAAGAATCAGAGCTGTCGCATGCCTATCGGAAGGGCATCAACAAGGGCCTGTACAAGATCATCTCGAAGATGGGCATCTCGACCATCTCGAGCTACCGCGGCGCGCAGCTGTTCGAGATCGTCGGCCTGCATGACGAGGTCGTGGACCTGTGCTTCGAAGGCACCGTGTCCCGCGTGCAGGGCGCGCGCTTCGCCGACCTGGAGGCCGAGCAGGCGCTGGCCGCGCGCGACGCCTGGATCCCGCGCAAGCCGGTGCCGCAGGGTGGACTGCTGAAGTTCGTGCATGGCGAGGAGTACCACGCCTACAACCCGGACGTGATCGGCACGCTGCACACCGCCGTGCGCTCGGGAGCGTGGAGCGACTACGAGAAGTTCGCGCAGCTCGTCAACGGACGCGAGCCGGCGACTTTGCGCGACCTGCTGCAGCTGAAGCTGGCGTCCGCGCCGCTGCCGCTGTCCGAGGTCGAGCCGGTTGATGCGGTGCTGAAGCGCTTCGACTCGGCCGGCATGTCGCTCGGCGCGCTGTCGCCGGAGGCGCACGAGGCGCTGGCCACCGCGATGAACCGGCTGGGCGGGCGCAGCAACTCGGGCGAGGGCGGCGAGGACCCGCGCCGCTACGGCACCGACAAGAACTCCAGGATCAAGCAGGTGGCCTCGGGCCGTTTCGGCGTGACGCCGGAATACCTGCTGAGCGCCGAGGTGCTGCAGATCAAGGTCGCGCAGGGCGCCAAGCCCGGCGAAGGCGGGCAGCTGCCCGGCGACAAGGTCGCGGAGCACATCGCCAGGCTGCGCTATGCCAAGCCCGGCATCGCGCTGATCTCGCCGCCGCCGCACCACGACATCTACTCGATCGAGGATCTGGCGCAGCTGATCTTCGACCTCAAGCAGATCAATCCGCAGGCGCTGGTATCGGTGAAGCTCGTCGCCGGTCCCGGCGTCGGCACGATCGCCGCGGGCGTGGCCAAGTGCTACGCCGACCTGATCACCATCTCGGGCTATGACGGCGGCACCGGCGCCTCGCCCCTGACCTCGATCAAGTACGCCGGCTCGCCGTGGGAGCTGGGCCTGGCGGAGACGCACCAGACGCTGCGGCGCAACCACCTGCGCGGCAAGGTGCGGCTGCAGACCGACGGCGGCCTGAAGACGGGGCTCGACGTGATCAAGGCTGCCATTCTCGGTGCCGAGAGCTTCGGCTTCGGCACGGCGCCGATGGTGGCGCTCGGCTGCAAGTACCTGCGCATCTGCCATCTCAACAACTGCGCCACCGGCGTCGCGACCCAGGCCAAGGTGCTGCGCCTGAAGCATTTCGTCGGCCTGCCCGAGATGGTGACGAACTATTTCCGCTTCGTCGCCGAGGAGACGCGCCAGTGGATGTCGAAGCTCGGCGTGCGCTCGCTCGCCGAGCTGATCGGCCGCACCGACCTGCTGCAGACCCTGCCGGGCGACACCGACAAGCAGCGCCACCTGGACCTGCAGCCGATCCTCGACGCCGCGGGCATGGTCAGCGACTCGCCGCAGCACTGCGTGTCGCCCAACCCGCCGCACGACAAGGGCGTGCTGGCCGAGCAGATGGTGAAGGACTGCCTGCCGGCGATCGAGGCCAAAGCCGGCGGCACCTTCGAGTACGCGCTGAAAAACTACCACCGCTCGATCGGCGCGCGCGTGTCGGGCGAAATCGCCCGGCGCCACGGCAACCTCGGCATGAGCGATCAGCCGATCACCCTCAAGCTCAAGGGCACCGCGGGGCAGTCGTTCGGCGTGTGGAACGCCGGCGGCCTGCACCTGGAGCTCGAGGGCGACGCCAACGATTACGTCGGCAAGGGCATGGCCGGCGGGCGCATCGTGGTGAAGCCGCCGAAGGGCGCGCGCTTCAAGAGCCGCGACTCGATGATCATCGGCAACACCTGCCTGTACGGTGCCACCGGCGGACAGCTGTATGCCGCGGGGGTCGCCGGCGAGCGCTTCGCGGTGCGCAACTCCGGCGCGCTCGCGGTGGTGGAAGGCTGTGGCGATCACGGCTGCGAGTACATGACCGGCGGCGCGGTGGTCGTGCTGGGCCGCGTCGGCATCAACTTCGGCGCCGGCATGACCGGCGGCTTCGCCTACGTGCTCGACGAGAAGCGCGGTTTCGTGGACCGCTACAACCACGAGCTGATCGACATCCACCGCATCCTGGCGGAGCACATGGAAGCGCACCAGCATTACCTGCGCTCGCTGATCCAGGACCACGCCGAGGCCACCGGCTCGGCATGGGCGAAGCAGATCCTCGAGGACTTCCGCGACTTCCTCGGCAAGTTCTGGCTGGTGAAGCCCAAGGCGGCCGACATCGGCTCGCTGCTGGTCGCGATCCGGGCGGCGGCATAGCCATGGCGCCGAAGAACGTGATGCAGTTTCTCGAGGTCTCGCGCCAGGACCCGGTGAAAGCGCCGTCCGAAGTGCGCCTCCGCGACTTCCGCGAGATCTACGGCCAGTTCACGCCGGAGGCGGCCGCGCAGCAGTCGGGACGCTGCCTGTCCTGCGGCAATCCGTACTGCGAATGGAAGTGCCCGGTCCACAACTACATTCCCAACTGGCTGAAGCTGATCGAGGAAGGCAACCTCTTCGCCGCGGCCGAGCTGTCGCACCGCACCAACTCGCTGCCCGAGATCTGCGGCCGCATCTGCCCGCAGGACCGGCTGTGCGAGGGCGCGTGCACGCTGAACGACGGCTTCGGCGCCGTCACCATCGGCTCGATCGAGAAGTACATCTCCGACGAGGCCTTCAAGCAGGGCTGGCGGCCGGACCTGTCGAAGGTGGTGGCGACCGGCCGCAAGGTCGCCGTGGTCGGCGCCGGCCCGGCGGGTCTCGCCTGTGCCGACGTCCTGACGCGCAACGGCGTGCAGGCGATCGTCTACGACCGCTACCCGGAAGTGGGCGGACTGCTCACCTTCGGCATCCCGCCGTTCAAGCTCGAAAAGGAAGTGGTGAAGACGCGCCGCCAGATCCTCGAGGGCATGGGCGTGAAATTCGTGCTCGACACGGAGATCGGCCGGGACGTGCAGTTCGGGGAGCTGCTCGCCGGCCACGACGCCGTGTTCCTCGGCATGGGCGCGTACACCTCGATGAAGGGCGGCTTCCCGGGCGAGCACCTGCCGGGCGTGCACGAGGCGCTGCCCTACCTGATCGCCAACGTGAACCGCGGCCTGAAGCTGGAGAAGGACCCTTCCGCCTTCGTGGACATGAAAGGCCAGCGGGTCATCGTGCTCGGCGGCGGCGACACGGCGATGGACTGCGTGCGTACCGCGGTGCGCCAGGGCGCGGAAAGCGTCACCTGCGTGTATCGCCGCGACGAGGCCAACATGCCGGGCTCGCGCCGCGAGGTGGCGAACGCGAAGGAGGAGGGCGTCGAGTTCCTGTTCAACCGCCAGCCGCTCGGCATCGCCGGCGAGCAGCGCGTCGAGGGCGTGCGCGTGCAGGAGACGCGACTTGGCCCGCCCGACGCGGGCGGACGCCGCCAGCCCGAGCCGGTGCCGGGCTCCGAGACGGTGCTGCCGGCCGACCGCGTCATCATCGCTTTCGGCTTTCGCGCCAGTCCCGCCCCGTGGTTCGGCGAGCACGGCATCACGCTGCACGCCGACGGCCGCGTGAAGGCGCCCGCCAACAAGCTCAAGTTCCAGACCGCCAACCCGAAGGTCTTCGCCGGCGGCGACATGGTGCGCGGCTCGGACCTGGTGGTGACGGCGGTGTTCGAGGGGCGCGAGGCCGCGGACGGCATCCTCGAGTACCTCGGCGTGTGAGGCGCGGGCGGCATGACGGATAATGTCCGCATGCCCCCGCACATCCCTTCCCGCGAGCGCCTGATCGCGGCGCTCGACCTGCCACAGGTGGCGGAGGCGCGCGCGCTGGTCACGCGGATCGGGGACGCGGTCCTCTTCTACAAGATCGGACTCGAGCTGCTGATGTCTCCGGGTTTCTTCGGCTTCCTCGACTGGCTGCGCGCCGAGGACAAGAAGGTGTTCGTGGACCTGAAGTTCTTCGACATCCCGGAAACCGTTTCCCGCGCCGTCCAGAACCTGGCGCAGCGGGGCGCGGATTTCTGCACGGTGCACGGCAACCAGTCGATGATGGAGGCGGCGGCGCAGGCGAAGTCCGGCCACTTGCGCGTGCTCGCGGTCACCGCGCTCACCAGCCTCGACCGCGGCGACCTCGATGATCTCGGCTTCCAGTGCGACGTGGCGACGCTCGTCACCTCGCGGGCGAAGCGCGCGCTGGCCGCGGGGTGCGACGGCGTGGTGTCGTCAGGCCTGGAAGTGGAGCGGCTGAAGCGCGAGATCGGGCCGAAGCTGGTGTGCGTCACGCCCGGCATCCGCCCGGTGGACAACGACACGAAAGGCGACCAGAAGCGCGTGATGACCCCGGCGGCCGCGATCCGCGCCGGCGCCGACTACATCGTCGTGGGCCGGCCGATCCGCGACGCGCAGGATCCGCACGCCGCCGCGCTGGCCATCCAGCAGGAGATCGCGAGTGCCGCCGCCGGCTGAGCCACGCTTCCTGCGGGCGCTGCGGCGCGAGCCGGTGGATCGCACGCCGGTGTGGATGATGCGCCAGGCCGGCCGCTACCTGCCGGAATACCGGGCGACGCGCGCCAGGGCCGGCGCCTTCATGAACCTCGTGCGCACGCCCGAGCTGGCCTGCGAGGTGACGCTGCAGCCGCTCGCGCGCTTTCCGCTCGACGCCGCGATCCTGTTCTCCGACATCCTGACCATTCCGGACGCGATGGGCCTCGGCCTGTCGTTTGTCGAGGGCGAGGGCCCGCAGTTCTCGGCGCCGCTGCGCACGTCCGATGACATCCGCCGCCTCGGCGTGCCCGACCCGGAGACCGAGCTGCGCTACGTGCTGGACGCCGTGCGCACCATCCGCAAGGCCTTGCCGCCACAGACGCCGCTGATCGGCTTTTCCGGCAGCCCGTGGACGCTGGCGACCTACATGGTCGAGGGCCGCGGCGGGCACGAGTTCCAGCGCATCAAGCGGCTGGCCTACGACGAGCCGCAGGCGCTCGACACGCTGCTCGCCAAGCTGGTGCAGGCCGTGTCGCTGTATCTCGAGGCGCAGGCCGCCGCAGGCGCGCAGGCGCTGATGATGTTCGACACCTGGGGCGGCGTGCTCGCGCCGGACGCGTTCCGCCGCGCCTCCCTCGAACCGATGCGGACGATCGTGCAGCGCGTGAAGCAGCGCCATCCGCAGGTGCCGTTGATCCTGTTCACCAAGAACGGCGGCGCGCACCTCGAGACGCTCGCCGCCACCGGCTGCGATGCGCTGGGCTGCGACTGGACCCTCGAGCTGGGCGCCGCGCGCCGGCGCGTCGGCGATCGCGTGGCGCTGCAGGGCAACCTCGACCCCTGCATCCTGCTGGCGCAGCCCGAACGCATCCGGCAGGAGGTGGGCCGGGTACTGGCCAGCTATGGGCCCGGGCCCGGGCACGTGTTCAACCTCGGCCATGGCATCCTGCCCGAGACGCCGCCGGATCACGCGGCCGCCATGATCGAAGCGGTGCACCAGGAAAGCGCCGCGTTTCACCGCTGAGCTGGAGTCGTACGCGATGCTGTCACTGTTGCTGCCGCCCACCCTGGTCGCGCTCCTCAGCGGGGCGGCGATCATCGGCGGCGTGCTCCTCACCTTCGCCTGCCTCAGCCCCTTCATTCTCATCAAGATCGTGTTCGCGCAAGTGCCGCCGGTGCGGCGCGCGTGCACCGAGGTGCTGTTCGCCATCGCGCGGCAGTGGGCCGCCGGCAACCGCGGGCTGTATCGCCTGTTCTACCCGGTGGCGTGGGACGTGCAGCTGCACGGCACGCTGGATCCGGGCCGCAGCTACCTGGTGATCGCCAATCACCAGTCGATCATCGACATCCTGCTGGTGTACGACCAGTTCCACCGGCGCACGCCGCCCCTGGTGTACTTCCTCAAGCGCGAGCTGCTGTGGATGCCGGTGATCGGGGCGGCCTGCTGGGCCATGGATTTCCCGTTCATGCGCCGCTCGAAGGACCCCGGCCTGCGCAGCCAGGACCTCGAGACCACGCGCGGCTTCTGCGAGCGCTTCCGGCGCCAGCCCATCACGGTGGTGAACTTCGCCGAGGGCACGCGCTTCTCGCAGGCCAAGCGCCGGGCGCGCGGCTCGCCGTACCGGCACCTGTTGCGGCCGAAATCGGCCGGCCTGGCGTACACGCTCAGCGCGATGGGCGAGCAGTTCGGCGGCATCGTCGACGTGACCATTGCTTACCGCCCGAGCCGCTACCCGGTCGCGTGGAGCTTCCTGCTGGGCGAGCAGAACGAGCTCGCCATCCACATCGACGTCGTGCCGGTGCCCGCCGAGCTGCTCGGCGGCGACTACCTCGACGACAGCACCTTCCGCGCCCGCTTCCAGGACTGGGTCAACGCGCTGTGGGCGCGCAAGGATGCGCGGCTCGAGCGCATGATCGGCCGCCCGGCGGCGGCGGCGCGGGCGCGCACCACCTGAGGGGGAATCATTTCCCTATTTCCTGGCGATGCCGCGGAGCAGCGGCAGGGCCAGTGCATAAACCCCGAGTGACACCGCCGGCGCCAGCAGCGCCCACACCGTGATGCCGTACAGCCCGACGCGGCCGTAGTCGGCCAGGAACTGCCATGGGCCGGCGGCGAAACGCCGCGCCAGCTCGGCCACGTCCACGATCGGCACCGGCGCGGCGCCGAACAGCCGCTCACCCGCGCGGTAGAAGGGAATCAGCAGCAACAGCTGCAGCGGGGACAGGGCGTAGTTCACCGCCTGCATCAGCGGCTGGTTGAGGCGCAGCACCAGCGCCGCGAGCGCGCACAGCGCGGTCGTGGCGCCGACGATCGGGAACAGTCCGAGCGTGGCGCCGAGCGCGAGCGTCAACGCGATGTCGGACGTCGTCAGACCTTGGCGCAGCTGCGCGCGGATCAGCTCGCGAAAATTGGGGACGGGCCACGTTCTTTCCCGAGGCCCCTCAGTCACGCGATCGAGCCTGTGAAAAAACCGGGTCTGTCCGCGATTTTCTCAGCGCCAGCAGCACATAGGCGGCCATCGCCAGGTTGCCGAGCGCCGCGATCGCGACTCCCCACCCGACGCGCGCGGCCCACGAGGGTTCGCGCCACGCCAGCCACAGCCAGAACCAGGCGAAGGCGAAATACGTGTCGAACAGCGTCGCCACGAACCACGGGTGATGCAGCACTTCGGTGGGCACGGCCCAGACCGGAACCTGCAGACTGGCCCAGAGGGTGACGGCGAGCATGGTGACGAGCACCAGCCCGGTGTAGAGCTTCAGCATGGCCGCCCCTGTTTCCTCAGCGTCACCTGCATCAGGTCGATGCTCCCGGTGCGGAAGCCGCACTCGCAGTACGCGAGGTAGTACCGCCACATGCGCAGAAAGCGCTCGTCGTGCATGGCGGTGATGGCGTCGCGCGCGGCCAGCACGTTGCGGTGCCAGGCGGCGAGCGTGTCGGCGTAGTGCGTCCCGAAGAACGCCGGCGCTTCGGACGCGAGGCCGGCGTTGCGGGCCAGGTCCTGGAACAGCGCTGCGGGTGCCAGCATGCCGCCGGGAAAGATGTATTTCTGGATGAAGTCCATGCCCCGGCGATAGCCCGCGAAGCGGGCTGCGTCGATGGTGATGCCCTGGATCGCGGCGCGGCCGCCGGGCACGAGCGCCCGTTCGATCGCCGCGAACCAGTCCGGCCAGAACTCCTCGCCGACCGCCTCGTACATCTCGATCGAGACCACGCGGTCGTAGGTGCCGCGCTCGTCGCGGTAGTCGCGCAGCTCGAACTGCACGCGGTCCGCGAGCCCGGCGGCCTCGGCCCGCGCGCGGGCCTCTTTCAGCTGCTCCTGGGACAGCGTCAGGCTGGTGACGCGGCAGCCGGTCTGGCGCGCGGCGTAGAGCGCGAAGCCGCCCCAGCCGGACCCGATCTCGAGCAGGTGGTGCTGCGGTTCGAGCTGCAGCCGTTCCAGCATCAGCGCGTACTTGTGCAGCTGGGCGTCGCGCAGCGACTGGCCCGGCTGGGCGAACACCGCGGACGAATACGTCAGCGTGTCATCCAGCCACAGCCGGTAGAAGTCGTTGCCCAGGTCATAGTGGTACTCGATGTTGCGGCGGGCCTGGCGCCGGGTGTTGGCGCGGGCCGCGTGCATCCACTGGTGCCAGCGGCGGGTCAGCGCGCCGACGCGGAACAGCTTCAGGTAGTGCTGCTCGTTCAGGAACAGGGCCTGCAGCGCCGTGGCCGGATCGGGCGAGTCCCACTGGCCATCGAGGTAGGCCTCGGCGAAGCCGACGTCGCCGTGACGCGCCACGCGCCGCATCATCGCGGCGTCGCGCATGTGCAGGACGCCGTGCGGCCCGGGCTCGCGGCCGCGGAACTCGCGCACGCGGCCATCCGGAAAGCGCACTTCCAGCGAGCCGATGCGCAGGCCCTTCAGCGCCCACGCCAGCAGGCGCAGTCCGGCAGGCAGTGGCGGTTCGCGCGTGGCCGGTTGAGCGCCGGCCGTCTGGCTGCGCGGCATTACGAGAACTCCGTGGCCGGCGGAACCGGCTTCGAATGGAAGGTGGCGCCGCGCAGCCAGATCTTCAAGGCCTGCCAATGAATCGCCGTGAGCACCTTCAACGCCTGCAGCGGCAGGCCGAGCACCAGGCCCAGCAGCGCGCGGTCGGTCAATGGCCGGCGCTCGCCATGCAGGCACGCTTCCAGCACCCGCCGCCCGTGCAGCTGCTGCTCGATGAACACGCGGACGCGCTCGCCGGGCGCGGC
Organism: Binatia bacterium; assembly: GCA_035526525.1. GTDB lineage: Bacteria > Pseudomonadota > Gammaproteobacteria > Nevskiales > Nevskiaceae > JACPFV01. Next base: position 1,448 of record DATLCG010000139.1, on the reverse strand, counting down.
AAGGCGGAAGGCGTAGCGGCCTTCGACCGGGAAGAACGGCGAGACGTGCAGGCGCTTGTCCACCGCCAGCGCGCCCTCGCCGATCGGTGCGCCGTCGGCGTGCAGCACGTAGCTGTGCCGCTCGCCGAAAGTGTTGTTGACCTCGGCGATGGCCGCGCGCAGCGCGCCGCCGGCGTCCTCGCACCAGTACAGGCTGATCGGGTTGAAGGCAAAGCCCAGCACGCGCGGCAGCGCGAGCAGGCGGATGCGCGCCGGTGCGGCGACGCCGCGCGCCGCCAGCAGCCGCGTGACCCAGCCGCGCAGGTCGCCCGAACCGTCGCCGTGATCCCGCTCGTGAAAGCTCACGAGGTTGAAGCGCCCGCGCGAGAACCAGCGGCGCTGCGCGTGCAGCTCCGGCAGCCGGTCGAGATCCAGCAGCAGGTATTGCAGGCGGTAGTCGAAGGTGTACAGCGGCGCCACGCGCCGCCGGTGCATCACGGTCGTGGCGTACAGCGCGCCGGCCTCGGTCATGCGGCTTCGACTCCGGGCGACAGCGCCGGTGCGGCGGGTTCAACGTGCGGTGCGGGCGCAGGCACGCTCCACGGCGGCGGGCAGCCGAAGACGGTGGCGATCTCCACGGCGCTGCGCAGCCCATCCTCGTGAAAGCCGAAGCCGGTCCAGGCGCCCGCGAACCAGACGTGCCGCTTGCCCTGGATCTCCGGCAGTCGGCGCTGCGCGGCCATGGCCGCGCGGCTGAACACCGGATGCTCGAAGCGCACGCGGTGCAGCACCTTGTCCGGGTCCGGCTGCCGCCACGGGTTGAGCGTGACGATGTACGGGACCTGGCCCGGCAGCGCCTGCAGGCGGTTCATCCAGTAGCTCACGCAGACCGGGCCCGCGCCGATGCCTTCCTCCGGCGCCAGGAAATTCCACGCGCACCACGCGCCGCGGCGGCGCGGCATCAGCGAAGCGTCGGTGTGCAGCACGGCCTCGTTGGCGGCGGCACCGAACGGCGACAGCAGCGCGCGCTCGTGCTCGTCCGCGTCCGCCAGCAGCCGCAGCGCCTGGTCGGCATGGGCGGCGCTGACGACGGCGTCGAAGCGCTCCTCGCCCGTGTCCGTCGCGACCCAGGCCGCGGCCTCGGTGCGGCGCACCGCGCGCACCGGCGTGCCCAGCCGCAGCTGCCCGCGCGCGGAGAATCCGGCGAGCAGGCGCTGCGCGTAACGCCGGCTGCCGCCGCTGACGTGGCGCCACTTCGGCCCGTCGATCACCTGCAGCAGGCCGTGCGCGTCGAAGAAGCGGGCGAAGCTCGGGAAAGGAAAAGCCAGGGCGTCGCGCGGCGAGCACGACCAGATCGCGGCGCACATCGGCAGCAGGTAGCGGCTGCGCAGCTCGTCACCGTAGCCGTGGCGGTCGAGCCAGTCGCCCAGCGAGACGTCCGGCAGCGCATCGCGCGCCAGCAGGCCGCG
>DATLCG010000137.1:0-12909 GCA_035526525.1 Binatia bacterium | reverse complement strand
CTGGTCGAGCGTGCTGAAGATCGAGAGCGGCGAGGGGCCGGTGCCCGTGGGCGCGCCTTTCGCCAACACCCAGTTCTACGTGCTGGACGCCAACGGCGAGCTGGTGCCGCGCGGCGCGCCGGGCGAGCTGTACATCGGCGGCGACGGCGTCGGCCGCGGCTATCTCGGCCAGCCGGAGCTGACCGCCGAACGCTTCCTGCCGGACCGCTTCCGCGACCGGCCGGGTGCGCGCATCTACCGCACCGGCGACCTAGTGCGGCTGAAGCAGGACGGCCAGCTGGAATTTCTCGGCCGCGGCGACAGCCAGGTCAAGCTGCGCGGCTTCCGCATCGAGCTGGGCGAGATCGAGTCCGTGCTGCTGCAGCGGCGCGACATCGCCGAGGCCGTCGCCATCGTCGGCAAGGATGCCGCCGGGGAGTCGGCGCTGTGGGCGTACCTGGCGCCTCGGCAGCGTCCTACCGACGGCGGCGCGGCAGTGACCGCGGGCGCCCGCGCCGCGCTGTCGCGCGCGGTGCCGCGCTACATGATGCCGTCCGCATTCGTGGTGCTGGACGCGCTGCCGCGCCTGCCCAACGGCAAGATCGACCGCCGCGCACTGCCGGCGCCGGCCGCCGCGCCGGCCGTCGCGCAGGACGGCATGGCGTCCGAGCTGACGCCGACCGAGGCCAGGCTGGCGCAGATCTGGAGCGCGGTGCTGGGCGTGCAGGGCATCGGCGCCGACGACAATTTCTTCGAGCTGGGCGGCCATTCGCTGCTGGCGGCGCGCATGCTGGCGCGCATCAAGACCGAGCTGAACCGCCGGATCACGCTGGCGGCGCTGTTCCGCGCGCCGACGCTGGCCGAGCTGGCGCGGCTGATCGAGCACGACAGCGCGCGCGAGTTCGACTTCCGCCAGGTGGTGAAGCTGCAGCCGAACGGCTCGCGCCCGCCGATCATCGCCATCAACAACACCGGCATCTACTACTCGCTGTCGAAGCGGCTGGGGCCGGAGCAGCCGTTCACTTCGCTGCAGCTGTTCGACCCGACGCGGCCGGCGCAGGCGCTGCCGCAGACCTTCGGCGAGATCGCCACCGCCTACGTGCAGCTGATCCGCCGCGTGCAGCCGCAGGGTCCGTACGCGCTGCTAGGCTGGTGCATCGCCGGGGCGCTGGCGTTCGAGATCGCCTGCCAGCTGCGCGAGCAGGGGCAGGAGGTCTCGCAGCTGGTGCTGATCGACACCTACGTGCCCAACTACCTGCAGCGGCTGCCGCGCTGGCGCGCGTTCGTCACCGACCTCAGCTATCGCTGGGCGCTGATCGGGCAGGACTGGCGCAAGTACCGCAGCGGGCTGCAGGGCTTCGGCGAGTTCCTGTCGCATCGCACCTTCGTGCAGCGCTTCCTGAAGCTGATCGGCCGCGAGGCGCCGAAGCCGCTGGTTCCCGATCCGGCGGTGCCCGTCCGCGACCTGCCGGCGGAGAACTACGACCAGTGGCTGCTGAACTACCTGGTGGCCGCGGCGGACCGCTACGTGCCCCGGCGCTATGCCGGCCGCATCACGCTGATCCGCAGCGCCGAGGAGCCCTGTGGCCGCTTCCTCGACCTGCGCATGGGCTGGGGCGAATTCGCCGAGGGCGGGGTGGACGTCCGGGTGATCGACGGCGACCACTTCAGCATCTTCCGCAATCCCGGCGTGCAGCAGATGGCGCAGTGCATCGCCGGCGCGCTGGATGCGCCGGCGGGTTCGTCCCGGGCGCCGGGCGTGCGGTCCGCGCCGCATCCGGCCTAGGAGGCGGCCATGATTTCGCTCCAGGCCCTCCGGGGCGCCCCGCCTGCGCCGCGCCGCGCCAACCCCGCGCGCGGCTCGAGCCTGGTGCAAGAGCTGTTCGGCGAGGGCGTGGCCGCCGCCGAGCTGCACGGCGATGCCGACGCCAGCCTGCTGCTGCCCGAGGAGCGCGCCTGCCTGGGCCGCGCCGGCGCCAAGCGCACGCGCGAGTTTGCCGCCGGCCGCCTGTGCGCGCGCCGCGCGCTCGAGGAGCTGGACGTCCACGGCTTCGCGCTGACCGTGCGCGAGGATCGCGCGCCGCGCTGGCCGCGCGGCATCACCGGCAGCATCACGCACTCCGGCCGCTTCTGCGCCGCGGTCGCCGCGCCGCGGACGCAACTGCGCGCGCTGGGCCTGGATGCCGAGATCGTCGGCGCCGTGACGCGCGACATCTGGAGCCAGCTGTTCGCGGCGGCCGAGATCCGCTGGCTCGAGCGCCTGCAGCGCCGCGAGCAGGCCGAGGTCGCTGCGCTGCTGTTCAGCGCCAAGGAAGCCTTCTACAAGTGCCAGCACGCCGTCACCGGCCAGTGGCTGGATTTCCAGGACGTCACCGTCGACGCCGCCGGCTGGAGCCTCGGCGCCGGCGTCTTCGCCGTGCGCGCGCTCGGCCACGTGCAATTGCTGGAGCAGGTGCCGGAGCCCTGGGTGGGACGCTTCGTGTTCCGCGAGGGAATGGTCCTCACCGGGATCGCGCTGCCGGCGCGCTGAGCCGCATCGCGGTCGGGCCTTCGGCCAGCATTGCGCTGCCGTACCCCGGCTCCTAATCTGCCCGCAGACGCCGCCCGGGCGGCGGCGACCTGGAGAGAGAACATGCTCGACGCAGCAAAGGCGAAGGATCTCGCCACGCGCTGGCTGCAGGCCGCCAACACCCACAACGTGGACGCGATCCTGTCCTTCTACGCAGAGGACGCCGTGCTGGAGTCGCCCGTGGTGGTGAAGATGCTGAACGAGCCGAGCGGCGCGATCCGCGGCCTGCCGGCGCTGCGCGATTACTTCACCAAGGGCGTCGCCACGTACCCGCACATGAGCATGCAGCTGATCGAGTCGGCGTACGGCGTGTCGAGCATCACCGCCTGGTACGTGAACCACCGCGGCACGCGCACCAGCGCGTACCTGGAGCTGGGCGCGGACGGCAAGATCACGCGCAACGTCACGCACTACAACGTCTGAGGCGCGGCGCGCGTCAGGTCATCGCGTTGCCGCTCGGCTTCGCCGTGGTGCGTCCCGTCAGCGTGCGCACGCCGGCCAGCGCGGACTTCGCGGCGAGCTTCGCCGAGTCGCGCCAGGCCGAGACGCCCGGCGGCACGGGCTTCAGCCCCCAGCGGCGCAGGCGGTGGTTGGCCTGGTAGATCTTCGCGCGGCGCTCGGCCGAGTGCAGGTGGTACGACAGGCTGAGCGCGATCGAGACGTCGTCGCCGTTGCGCGCCCAGTGCGGCGCCACCGCGGGGATGTGCACGCCGTGGCCCGCGTCGACGTGGTGGTGCGAGGCGGCCTGCGCGTGGTCCTCGTGGAAGGCGGTGCCGTTGTAGTCGCCGGCGTAGAAGCGCTCCAGCTCCTCCTCGGTGATGGCGCGGCGATCGTCGCGGTCGTGGACCGAGAGCACCTTGCCGCTGCCGGCGATCTGGATCAGGAAGCCGCTGGCGGCATCGATGTGGTAGTGCGTGAGGCGGCGCGGCGAGGCGATCAGCAGCGTCGCCGCGGTCTCGCGCACGTCCGTCGCCATGCGCGCGCCGCTGCGCTCGACGATGGCCTGCATCAGCTCGCGGATCAGCGGGCCGATCACGGGGTCGTGCTCGACGTGGCAGAACTGCACCATGGCGTTGTTGTTCTCGACGGCGCGCAGCGCATCGGCGGCGTCGCCGTCGCCCTCGCTCCACTTGTCGCCGACGCTGCGCACGTTGGCCGACCAGTAGTTGTAGCCGGGCAGCTGCGGCTGGCGGCGCGCCAGCTCGATCAGCTGGGGAATGCGGAACAGCGGGTGATGGCCCAGGCCGTGGTCGAACAGGAAGCTCGCGCGCTCGACGTTGCGCGCGAACGCACCGTACGGATCGTCCAGCAGGGCCGGGACGGGCTCGGCGGTGCGGGGCGCGTGGCGCGTGGCGCTGGCGGCGGCCGGCGAGAGGGGAATGACGGCATCCATCGACAGACTCCTAGGAAAGCCAGGCGCTGGCGCTCGCCGGCAGGTCGGCCGGCGGCGGCGGCAGGGCGGGTGCGGGTGCGGCGTCCACGCCGGCACGCGGCAGGTGCGGGGGCTCGGCAGTGATCAGCGGCACGGGTGGCTGCAGGTCGCGCGCCGCCGCGGCCGGGGCGGCGGTCGCCAGGCACTCGGCCAGGCAGCGCGCCACCGCGGCCGCGTGCGGCGCACGGATCAGGCTGGCGTGGTCACCCGGCACTTCGTGCACAGTGACCGAGCGGGCGCAGCGGCGCCAGACGATTGCGGGATCGCAGCTGTGCGACCGGTCCAGGTCCGTGCGCAGCAAATGCACGGACAGGTTCGAGCGCTGCGGGGGATGCGCCAGCGCCGCGGTGAAGCCCGCGCAGCGCACGCGGCGCACGGTCTCCGGCAGGTGCGCGGCGTATTCGTCGGCCAGGCGCTGCGGCGGCAGGGCGCGGCGGTGCACGCGGTGCCGCAGCGAGCGCAGCAGGCCCTGCAGCACGGCCGGCCACTCGTGTGCGCGGCGCGCGCGCAGCGAGCGCATGCCGAAGAGCACGCGGCGAACGAAATATTCGAACCACGCCGCCGGCGGCCAGTGGCGCTCCGGCACCCCGGTGTCCAGCAGCGCGACCAGGCCGACCTCGTCGCCGGCCTCCTGCAGCTGTCGCGCCATCTCGTAGGCGACCTGCCCGCCGAAGGAGTAGCCGGCCAGCAGGTAGGGGCCTTCCGGCTGCACCCCGCGCACGGCGGCCAGGTACTCGCAGGCCATGGCGGGGACGTCGCGCGAAGGTGTGTCCTGCGCGTCGAAGCCGCGGGCCTGGATGCCGTACACCGCGCGGCCGTCGTCGATCAGCCGCGCCAGCCCGAGCAGCTCCATGGCGCTGCCGCCGACGCCGTGCACGATGAACAGCGGCTCGACGTCCGGGTCGCGCGGCGGCTGCAGCTGCACCAGCGGGCGGTACTCGTGCTCGGCGGCGGCGCCGAGAGCCTGCACGAAGCCGGCGAGCGTCGGCGCATCGAGCAGCAGGGTCAGCGGCACCTCGCGCCCGGTGGCGCGGCGCAGCACCTCGAGGATCTTCAGCGCGCGCAGCGAGTCGCCGCCGAGATCGAAGTAGTTGTCCGACGGCTTCACCGCCGGCAGGTCCAGCACCTCGCGCCACACGCGCGCGACGGTCTCCGCCAGCGGCTCGGCCACCGCGGGCGCCGGTACGGTGACCGTGCGCTCGGGCCGCACCTGGGCGGCCCAGGCCCTGAGCGGCTCCAGCGATTCGGGGTTGCGGAGCGCGGCACTGTTGACCACGGCGCGGCCGTTGAGCGCGTCGCGCGCGCTGCGCTCGGAGCGCTTGCCGCTGTGCGTGGTCGGCAGCTGGTCCACCGCGAGGATCGCCGCCGGCACGTGCGCCGGGGAGCCGCGCTGGGCCAGCAGCCTGCGGATGCGGGCGGACAGTTCCGCGTCGAGCGCGGCGCCCTGGCGCAGCACCAGCAGCAGCACCAGGCGCGCGTTGCCGGGCTCGTCGTCGGCGTGACGCTCGATCGCCATCGCCTCGGTGATCTCGGGGACGTCGGCGAGCATGCGGTAGATCTCGGCGGGGCCGATGCGGATGCCGCGGACGTTCAGCACGCCGTCGGAGCGGCCGTGCATCCGCGCCGAGCCCTCCGCGGTGAATTCGACCAGGTCGCCGTGCGTCCAGACGCCGGGGTGCTGCGCGAAGTAGGCGGCGTGGAAGCGGCGGCCGTCGGCATCGTCCACCAGGCCGAGCGGGCGCGAAGGGAAGGGATTGGCGCAGACCAGCTCGCCGATGCCGGCGGCGTCCACGTTCAGCGCCCGCACGTCGAGGCCCAGGCTGCGGCACTGCGGCTCGGCGCTGTAGACGGGAAGGTTCGGGTTGCCGAGCACGAAGCAGCCGACGATGTCGGTGCCGCCGGAGATCGACTGGATCGGCACCGGCTTCACCTGCTGCCACACCCATTCCTGCTGGCGCGGGTACAGGACCGAGCCGGTGGAGTACATGGCGCGCAACGCGGAAAAGTCCAGCGTGGCGCCGCCGTCACGCGGCGGCATCCAGCCGCTCTGCTCGCACAGCTGCAGGTACGCCGGACTGGTGCCGAAGGCGGTGACGCGCTCCGCGGCCACGCGCTTCCACAGCGCGTCGGCGCCGTCGACCGGGCCGTCGTAGAGCATCAGCTCGCAGCCCGTGGCCAGCGCCGACAGCTACCAGTTCCACATCATCCAGCCGGTCGAGGTCTGGAAGAACAGCTTGTCCGCCGGCTTCAGGTCGCAGTGAAGCAGGTGCTCCTTCAGGTGCTCGAGCAGCGTGCCGCCGGCGCCGTGCACCAGGCACTTCGGCACGCCGGTGGTGCCGGAGGTGAACAGGATGTACAGCGGGTGGTTGAACGGCAGCATCGGCCACACCGGCTCGCTGCCGGAATGCCGCGCAATCAGCTCCGACGCACGGTGCACCGGGATCTCGATGCCGTCCGGCACCGGGTGCTCGTCGAGCAGCACCACGGCGCGCAGCGTGTGCAGCGAGCGCACCAGCTCGACGAAACGCTCCCGCTGCGTGCGCGCCGCCGGCGTGTCGCCTGCCGGCAGCTCGGCCAGCAGCAGGCCCGGGTCGACCTGGCCGAAGCGGCTGAGCAGCGCGAACACGCCGAGATCCGCGGTGGCGCTCGACAGCGTGCAGCCGATGGCGGCCGCCGCCAGCGCGCCCGCGGCGGCGTGCGCGGTATTCGGCGCGAGCAGTACTGCGCGCTCGCCGGCCGCGAAGCCGAGAGCCGACAGCCCGGCCGAGAGCGCGGCGACGCGCGCGCGCAGCTCGCCACGGGTCCAGCGTTCGGCCGCGCGGTCGGCATGCACGGCGGTGAGCGCCGGCCGATGGGCCTCGCAACCGGCGGCATCGGTGCGCAGCAGGTGCGCGGCGTAGTTGAGCTTCAGCTCCGGAAAGAAGCGCGCGTGCTCGACGCCGGTGCCGGCGATGGCCGGCGACGCGGAGCCCTCGCAGCGCAGGCCGGACCACTCGACGAACAGCGTCCAGAAATCCACGCCGTGCCCGATGGCCCAGCGTTCGAAGTCCGCGTACTGCGCGAAGCGCCGCTCGGTGCGGCGCTCGCAGAAGGTCGTGAAGGCGGTGAGCGCGCTGGCGGCGACCTGCCCTGCGGACGGCTCGCACAGCGGCTGCCGGTTGCCGTCGCGTGGACGGCTGGCCTGTTCGATCATGTCCGGGTCTTCGCGTCCGAAGCCCCTCGCCTGGCGCATGCGCCGATGGCGGCAAGTCTGGAATTTGCAGGTAGCAGGGTCTGTACGGGACCGGGCGCAGCGGGCGGAGGTGTGCGGTGGCGCACACGCCAGCGCGTTTTCGGCCTCCAAAAAAAAGCGGCGGGTTTCCCCGCCGCTCTTTTGAAACCGCTGCCGCTTACTTCGTCTCGGTCGTGGTCTTTTCCTCGACCTTCTTCTTGGTCTTGGTGTGCTTGGCCTTGACGGTGGCTTTCGCGTCGGCCTTGGCATCCGCAGCGGCCGTGGCGGGGGCGGTGGCCGGGGTGGCAGGCGTGGCCGGGGTGGCCGGGGTGGCCTCGGCGGCGAGCGCCAGGCCGGCAGCGGTCAGGGCGGCGAGGGCGAGCCCGGGGATCAGCTTGCGAACCATATATGAGTCTCCTTGGTATGCGGTCGACCGGCGGATGCCGAGTCGCGCGGCACTCTAGGGCGGGTAGCTGAACCGATTCTGAAAGCCTGCGGCAGAATCCCCGCATGAAGATCGCCACCTACAACGTCAACGGCATCCGCTCGCGACTGAAGAACCTGCTGGAGTGGCTCGAGCGCGAACAGCCCGACGTGGCCTGCCTGCAGGAACTGAAGGCGCCCGACAACGCCTTCCCCGTCCTGGACATCCGTCGCGCCGGCTACGAGGCGATCTGGCACGGGCAGGCAGCCTGGAACGGCGTGGCGATCCTGTCGCGTGGCGAAAAGCCGGTGGAGACGCGCCGCGGCCTGCCCGGCGACGACGCCGACCGGCACAGCCGCTATCTCGAGGCCGCCGTGGGCGGCGTGCTCGTCGGCTGCCTCTACCTGCCCAACGGCAACCCGCAGCCGGGGCCGAAGTTCGACTACAAGCTGGCGTGGTTCGATCGGCTGATCCGCCATGCCGCGAAGCTGCTGAAAGACCGCCACCCGGTCGTGCTGTGCGGCGACTACAACGTGGTGGCCACCGACGAGCTGGACATCTACGACCCGAAGTCCTGGCGCAAGGACGCGCTGCTGCAGCCGCAGACTCGCGACGCCTATGCGCGCCTGCTGCAGCAGGGCTGGACCGATGCGCTGCGCACGCGGTACCCGGACGAAAAGGTCTTCACGTTCTGGGACTACTTCCGCCAGCACTGGCCTCGCAATGCCGGCCTGCGCATCGATCATCTGCTGCTGAGCCCGGACCTGGCCCCCAAGCTGCAGGACGCCGGGGTCGACCGCTGGGTGAGGGGGCAGGCGGGCGCCAGCGACCATGCCCCGGCCTGGGTCAAGCTCCGCAAATGAGGCCCACCAAGGTCGAATAGCCGGCGCGCGGGTTCCTGCGTTGAATGGACGCAGCTCCCGGGCCCGGGAGCCGGAGAAGACCATGCGTCACCTGCTCGCCCTTGCCGCCACCGCGGCGCTCCTGTCCGGCTGTGGACTCGTCGGCGACTCCAGCGGCTCCAAGGCCGCCGCGGCCGGCGCCCGGCAGCCCTGGGAAAAACCGGTCCGCCGCGCCTCCTGCGGCGCCACCGACAAGGTGGAAACCGGACTGCAAGGGCAGGTGCCGCTGCAGGACCGCGTGAGCGGCCGCTCGCAGCAGGGCTACAACTGCAACCTGGAGATCGTCGGCCAGTGGCAGGGCGACGGCGCCAGCTGGCAGACCGCCTGGTACGAGGACTGCGCCTACTACGGCACCCGCGGCGACACCACGCGTCCCGACTACGGGGTGGTGGTGGTGGACGCCTCGCAGAAATCCAACCCGCGGCCGGCCGGCTACCTGCAGACCACGCCGATGGTGGACCCGTGGGAATCGCTGAAGGTGCACGAGCAGCGCAAGCTGCTCGGCGCCGTGGACGGCCTGGGCGGCAGCGGCGGGCCCGACTTCGACGTCTACGACATTTCCGGCGACTGCCGCCAGCCCAAGCTGCTGTTCACCGGCCCGATGGGCGACGTCGGCGGGCACGAAGGCAACTGGGCGCAGACCGGCATGACGTACTGGGGCGCGTCCACCAGCACCTACCGCGCGTTCGACACCACCGACCCGGCGCATCCCGTGTTCATGCTGAACTGGGCGCCGCCCAGCAACAGCAACCACGGCCTGTCGACGAACGAGGACGGCAGCCGCCTGTACGCGGTGTCGCTCGGTCTCGCCGCCGGAGCGCCTGGCAACCCGGCCGGCTCGTCGAACGGACTCGTCATCGCCGACGTCAGCGACATCGAGCATCGCAAGCCCGGAGGCGAGGTAAAGCTGGTCAGCGAGATGTACTGGACCGACGGCTCGGAAACCGCGCAGCACACGATCCCGGTCCACATCGGCGGCAAGCCCTACATCGTGTTCGTCGACGAGGCCGGCGTGTCGGGCAAGGCCTGCAACGGCACGCAGTCGCCGTTCGCCTTCGCGCGCATCATCGACATCGCCGACGAGAAGAACCCGAAGCTCGCCGGCAAGCTCATGCTGGACACGCACTATCCGCAGAACTGCCCGGTGGTGATGGCGGACTACTCCAACGGCCAGTTCCTGTTCGGCTACGACAGCCACTACTGCGGCGTGGACGATCCCCAGGAAACCACCGCGGTCGCCTGCGGCTACTTCAACTCCGGCATCCGCGTGTTCGACGTGCGCGACCCGTACTACCCGCGCGAGATCGCCTACTTCAACCCGCCGGCGCAGTTCGGCAAGGCCGCGCAGCTGCAGGGCTCGCAGCACGCCACCGGCAACGGCACCGCCGACAACGACGCGGCGCTTACCGCCGACTGGTGCTCCGCCCAGGTGCGCTTCCGCAAGACCGCGGACGGCGGCGGCGAGCTGTGGACCACCTGCCAGGACAACGGCTTCATGATTTTGAAGTTCACCAACGGCGTGTGGCCGTTCCGCGACGGGATGTAGCCCGGGGCCCGGCGGGCCTACGCACGACCCGCGCACCGGTTGTCAGACCATCGTCCAATAGGCCGGCGGGCCCGCTTGCGGTGCAATACGGGATGGAATCCTGCATCCCGGCCCCGGCCATGCGTCTCGCCTGCTTCGTGCTCACCGCCGTCCTGGTCTCGGGCTGCGGACTGATCGGCGATTCGGCCGGCGGCAAGGCCGCGGTCAAGGCCGATGCCGTGTTCGAGGGCCCGGTCGCCAAGGCCATCTGCCAGGCCGGCGACCACGTCGAGGACGGGCTGCAGGGACAGGTGCCGCCCGAGGCGCGCGCCAGTGGCATGTCGGCCCTGAGCGCCTACAACTGCAACCTCACGCTGGTCGGCCAGTGGACCACCGGCGCCGACGGCAACAACGCGGCGACGCCGGCGCTCGGCGACGGCGCGGCCTGGCAGCACGCGTGGTTCGAGGACTGCGCGTACTACGCCACCGGCGCGCTGACCAATGGCGGCTCGACGGCGCCCAGGCCGGCGCAGCTCAACCCCGGCGTGGTCGTGGTGGACGCGACGGACTCCACCCGGCCGGTCGCGACCGAACACCTGGCGACGCCGGGCATGCTCGATCCGTGGGAATCGCTGAAGGTGGCCGACCGCCGCAAGCTGCTGGTCGGCACCAACGCCATCGGCGGCAGCATCGCGGGCGACGGCGGTCCGGAAGTGGACGTCTACGATCTCGCCGGCGACTGCCGCCATCCGAAGCTGCTCAGCAGCACCGCGGTCGGCACCGCCAACGGCCACGAGGGCTACTTCACGCCGGACGGCATGACGTATTACGCCACCGGCTCGCGCGCCATCGACATGACCGACCCGGTGAAGCCGGCGCTGCTCGGCACGGCCGAGGTCACTTCGCACGGCGGCTCGACCAGCGTGGACGGCACGCGCGCGTACGCGGTCGGCGCGTCCTGCGGCAACGGCATGAAGGTCGTGGACGTCGGCGCATTCCAGGCGCGCAAGGCGAATCCCGAGGCGCCCACGGTCGGCGAGGTCTGCTGGACCGACGGCGGCGTCGCGCAGCACACGCAGCCGTTCACCATGAAGGGCCACCGTTACGTGCTGTTCGTGGACGAAGGCGGCCTGGTGTCCGGTGCCGCGGCCACCGGCGCCGGAGGCGCGAGCGGCGGCCTGGTCGGCGTGGCCGGCGCGGCGCGCATCATCGACATCGAGGACGAGAAGAATCCGCGCGTGGTCAGCAAGCTCAAGCTCGAAGTCCACATGCCGGAAAACGCGCAGTCCATCGGCGAGTCCACCGACGGCACGATCTTCGGCTACCAGGGCCACTACTGCACGCTGTCCGACGGCGTGCACGACAACAACACCTACGCGCTCGACGACCCGGTGATGGCGATCTGCGGCTACTTCCAGTCCGGCATCCGCGTGTTCGACATCCGCGACGTGATGCATCCGCGCGAGATCGCCTACTACAACCCGCCGGCGAGCCCGGGCTATCACCCCGGGTCGAACTACAACATGGACGGCGAGTGCGGCACCGCCGACTGGGCCAGCGCCAATTCGCGCTACCGCCCGGACCGCAACGAGATCTGGTTCACCACGCAGTGCAACGCGTTCCAGATCGTGAAGTTCGAGAAGCCGCTGGCGGAGCTGCTGGGCCCGGCGCCGGGCGGCGGATGACGCTGCGCGCTCGTCAGAAGGTCCTATGGGAACTCCCCGGTTTCGCGCGTTCAATGCAGTCATGGGCTTCTGCCCGGAGAAAGTCATGCGTTTCCTCGTTGCCGCCGCGTCGCTCGCGGCACTGTCGGGCTGCGGCCTGTTCACGGATTCGGGCGTGCCCGCGGCCGCCGGCGGAGTTTCGCCGCCGCCGGTGAGCACCGGCGAGGTGTTCGAAGGCCCGGTGCCGCGCGCCGAGTGCGGCGCCGGCTCCCTGCCGGAGACCGGCATCCAGGGACGCACGCGCTCGGTGGAGGACGTGGCCAGCGGCCGCGCCGACCTGGGCTACTCGTGCAACCTGGAAGTGATCGGGCACGAAGGCACCAGGGCGCTGTGGCAGGAGGCCTGGTTCGAGGACTGCGCGTACTACGGCATCGCCATCGGCAACGGCGGCGTCGGCGTGGTGGATGCGAGCAACCCGGCCAAGCCGGTGCGCACGGCCACTCTGATGACGCCGGCGATGCTCGATCCGTGGGAGTCGCTCAAGGTCGCCAGCAAGCGCGAGCTGCTGGCCGCGGTGGGGCCGAGCCTGGCCGGCCCGCTCGATTTCGATCTTTACGACATCGCCGGCGACTGCAAGCAGCCCGCGCTGATCGGCACGTTCCCGGTGGACGCGGTCGGGCACGAAGGCGAATGGGCGCCGGATGGCCTGACCTATTACGGCTCGACGTTCTGGGGCCCGGAGATCACCGCCATCGACGTGACGACGACGCTCGCGCCGCATCCGATCGTCACGCTCAACGCGCAGTCGCACGGCCTGTCCATCAGCGACGACGGCAACCGCATGTACCTGGCGCAGAGCTCCGGCAGCAACGGCCTGCGCATCCTGGACAGCACGGTGATCCAGTCGCGCGATCCGACGGCCGCGAGCGCGGTCGAGCCGGTCGAAGTCGGCTCGGTCTACTGGGAGGACGGCGCGGTCGCGCAGATGACGATCCCGGTCGTCATCCAGGGCAAGCCCTACGTGATCTTCATCGACGAGGGCGGCGGCGGCTCGCCGCAGCTGCCGGGCATGGCGCGCATCATCGACATCAGCGACGAGGCGCACCCCAAGGTGATCTCGAAGCTGAAGGACGAGATCGACATGGCCGACGCGGCGGAAGTCCGTGCGACGGATGGTGGCGGCAGCGGCTTCACCTACCAGGG
>DATLCG010000091.1:0-18578 GCA_035526525.1 Binatia bacterium | reverse complement strand
TGCGCTGGGTCTCGTCGCTGCGCCATTGCCGAGTCATCGCCTCGGGGTCCACCACTTCGTGCTCCAGCCGGCGCGCCAGGTCGGCGCGCGCATAGGACAGCGTCAGGCGCACGGCGTCCTGGGCCGGGAGAGCCAGCAGCTTGCGGCACCAGGCGCCGGCGCGCGTCACGGTTTCGGCCGGCGATGCGACCTCGTCCACCAGCCCGCACTCGAGCGCCTGCGCGGGCTTCATCAGCCGGCCTTCGAGGGCGAACAGCGTGGCGCGTCGCGTTCCCAGCAACCGCTCGTAGGCGTGGTAGATGCCGCGCGGCAGCGGCAGCCCTACCTGCGTCTCGTTGAGTCCGAGCCGGAAATCGCCATCGCTGGCCACCCGGTAGTCGCAGAAGATGCCCAGTACCGTGCCGCCGGCCGGGGCGTGGCCGGTGATCGCCGCCGCCAGCGGCACGCGGCACTGCGCGAACGCGCGCAGCAGGTCGCTGAACGCCACCCAGAACTTCGCCAGACCCGCGTCGTCGAGCGACTGCAGATAAGGCACGTCGAGCCCGGCGCTGTACATGCCGGGGCGCCCCGACAGCACGATCGCGCCGCTGCGCGCCGCGCGCAGCTCGCCGGTGAGCGCCTGCACGAGCCCGGCATCGAGCGCATTGACCGGCGGCCGCGCCAGGCGCAGCTCCAGCAGGCCATTGCCGTGATCCACGCGATCGAGCATCAGCGCGTTCCGAGCAGCGCCCAGGGCAAGGCGACGGCGAGCGCGGCCTGGGCCAGGTTGGTGAGGACGGCCCCGGCCATGCGCGCGAGATGCAGGCCGCGGCCGAGCATTCCCGCCGCGTGCAGCAGCCGCGCGGCGACGAAGGTTCCGGTGGTGGCGATGACGACCGCGTCGCTGCCGCGGGTCAGCTCGTAGGCCAGGGCCAGCAGCACGAAGATCGGCACGTGCTCTGCGGCGTTGGCGTGCGCGCGAACCGCGCGCAGCAGGGCCGGCTGACCGGCGTCGCCGAGTGAAACCTTCAGCGTCATGCGCAGGAAGGAGATGCGCAACGACAGCGCCACCAGCAGCAGGGCGCAGGCGGCGGCGGTCAGCGCAGAGACGGGCACCGGCATGGCGCGTGGCGTCGTTTGATGGGCGTCGCACTGTAGCGGAAAAAGTTGCGCGTGCGCTCGCCCGTGAAGCCTTCCTTCGTTGACGTCATGCGGGCTTTCCCGGAGCATAGTGCGCCTGCGGCGACCTCACGGCGCACCGCAGCTTTTTCACGGGAGCCGGCATGACCCAGATGTTCACCGCAGCGCGCCTGCTGCGCATTGGCGCCGCCACGGCGCTGCTCGCCACCGGCGTCGCGCACGCCGCCGGCGACGCCGAGGCCGGACGCCTCAAGGCGAATACCTGCATGGGCTGTCACGGCATTCCGGGCTACACCAACGCCTATCCGACCTATCGCGTGCCGAAGCTCGGCGGCCAGTCGCCCGAATACCTGGCCGGCGCACTGCGCGCCTACAAGAGCGGCGAGCGCCCGCACAAGACGATGCAGGCACAGGCTGCTTCGCTGTCCGACCAGGACATCGAAGACCTGGCCTCCTTCCTGGCACACGCCGGAAAGAATCCATGAGCCGGATTTTAGGGATCCTCGCCGCCCTGGCTTTCTTCAGCGCCGCGGGCCCGGCGGGTGCCGAAGATGCAGCGCCGCAGAAGGCGCAGGTGTGCGCTGCGTGCCACGGCGAAAAGGGCATCGCCACGCAAGCGATCTACCCGAATCTCGCCGGCCAGTACCGCAACTACCTCGAGCACGCGTTGCGCGAATACCGCAGTGGCGCGCGCAAGAACCCGATCATGGCGGCGCAGGCGGCCAGCCTCAGCGACCGCGACATGGACGAGCTCGCGCGCTTCTTCTCGGCGCAGGCCGGACCGCTGTACACCCCGAGCGTGCACAAGCCGGGACCGCAGCAGAAGCAGTCGCAATAAGCACGACACGAAAGGGGAATTCATGAAGAACTCGATGGCTGGATGCCTGCTCCTGGCCGCGCTCGCGGCACCCGCTGCGGCGCTGGCGGTCGACGCGCCGCGACCGGCGCCTCGCGCGCTGTCATATCGCTGGGTCGAAGCCGACTACGCCTTCAACTATTTCGGCCAGGGCAACCTGCGCCTGAGCTCCGATGCGGGCTTCCGGCTGTCCACCAACCTGCGCCTGGCGCCGCATTTCTACCTGGTCGGCAGCTACGACTACCAGGACTACCCGGGCCCCGAGTTCAAGTTCGGCAGCGCCGGGATCGGATCGTGGGTCAGCTTCGCACCCGCACTCGACGGCTTCCTGAACCTGACGTGGGAAACGGAGAACCTGGACGGGGACAGCGCCAACGGCTGGGGCGCGCAGGTGGGTCTGCGTACGCTGGTGACCCGGTTCGGCGAGATCCAGCTCGGCTACAAGTACGCGGAATACGACGACACCGCGTTCAGGGACCGCGACATGACGGTGCACGGCATGCTGACGCTGCCGCTGGCGCGCGCGCTGGACCTGACCATGCGCTTCGAGCACACCGACAAGCGCGAGACGGTCAAGGGCGGCAGCGGCGACGTCGATGTCGACTTCGAGAACCTGCTGGTCGGCTTTCGCGTCCGCTTCTGACGCGGCTCGGGGGCGCTCTCAGCGCCCCGCGCCGAAGGCCAGTCCCAGCGCGAGCCACGGGCCCGCGAGGCGGGCGTCCACCACGGCGCCGTCGTCGTCCACCACGCGGTAGCGCTTCTGCTGCCAGCCGCCTTCGACCAGCAGCGGCGCCAGCCGCGTCACGCGCAGTAGCGCGCGCCATTCCATGGCGCGGTCGCCGCGGTAGGACAGGCCCTGAGCCACGCCTTCGGCCTGCAATCCGGGCCACACGCGCCAGGCCAGCACGGTGTGCGCCTCCGGGAACAGGATGCGGTAACGCTGCCGGCTGGTGCTGCCGTCGCTGGTGTCGGTGATGCGCACCTCGCCGTCCAGCCACTTCGCCGCCAGGCCCAGCGACACGCGCAGGGGACCCCAGGCCAGCGGCCAGCGCGCGGCCAGCTCCGTATCGTCGTAGCTCGCGTCGGTGTCGATCTGCGTGGTGGCGCTTCCCGGAATGACGATCGGCCCGAAGCTCAGCGGTCCGCTGCGCGACACGTGGCCACTGCCGCGCGAGCGCACGGTGGCCGCCGACAGGTCGGGCCACCACCGGCCGGTGTCCCACTCCGCACGCAGTCCGCGCGCCGCATCGGCCTGCGCATCGAGATCGCGCTCGAAATCGAGCGTCTGGCCGTCGCGATCCACCCGGCCGCTCAGGTCGTCGCGCCAGCCGGCGGCCGACAGCCGCACTTCCGCATGCGTGCCCGCCGTCACGAGAAGCAGCAGAACGGCCGTCCACTTGCGCATGTGATGCATTGCCGCCCGGGGGAAACGGCACTCTAGCGCGCGCCGGGCCCTGCGGGAACAAGGTCTTGCACGCTCCAGTCCAACTGCTGCCGCGATGCGTGCGGCGTCCGTCACGGAAACCGCTGATGCTCTTGAGCCGCTGCCTGCTGCTCGCTTCCCTGGCCGCCGCAGGTCCCGCCGTCGCGGGCGACCTGTCCTACAGCTACGGCGAGGCGCGCGCCGTGGCCGCCGATGCGCGCGGCCCGGGTGAGGCGCGCGGACTGTCGCTCAACGGCTCGCTGACGCTCACGCGCACGGTGTTCGCGGGCTTGCGCTACGTGGACCTGGGCGAGGATGGCGACCAGCGCCTCGGCACGGAGCGCGCCACGCTGCTGGCCGGCATGCGCTATCCGTTCACGCCGATGGTGGACATCGTCGGCTTCGCCGGCGTCCTGCACGAGGCCGTGCATCGTCCCCGGGGCGACGACCGCGGCATCGGCCTGGTGCTCGGCGGGGGCGGACGCGCCGCGCTGGGCTCGCGGTACGAAGCCTCGGCGCGCATCGAGTACACGCAGATCTTCAGCGACGGCATCACCGCGATCGCCGGCGAGGCGCTCTGGCACGTCACCCACCAGTTCTCGCTGCTGGCCGGCGCCGAAGCCTCGGTGCAGGAGCGCACGGCCACGGTGGGCGCGCGGCTGCAGTTCTGACGCACACCGGCGCAAACGAAAAAGCCCCGCGCTGCGGGGCTTTTTCGCTTCCGCGCGGGGGCGCTTACGACTCGTCCAGGAAGCTGCGCAGGTAGTTGGCGCGGCTCGGGTGGCGCAGCTTGCGCAGCGCCTTGGCCTCGATCTGGCGAATGCGCTCGCGCGTGACGTCGAACTGCTTGCCGACCTCTTCCAGCGTGTGGTCGGTGTTCATGTCGATGCCGAAGCGCATGCGCAACACCTTCGCCTCGCGCGGCGTGAGCGACGCGAGAATCTGCTGGGTGGCTTCGGACAGCGAGGAGGTCGTCGCGGACTCCAGCGGCGACACCGCGTTGGTGTCCTCGATGAAGTCGCCGAGGTGCGAATCCTCGTCGTCGCCGATCGGCGTTTCCATCGAGATCGGTTCCTTGGCGATCTTGAGGACCTTGCGCACCTTGTCCTCCGGCATCTCCATCTTCTCGGCCAGCTCCTCGGGCGTGGGCTCGCGGCCCATCTCCTGGAGCATCTGGCGCGAGATGCGGTTCAGCTTGTTGATCGTCTCGATCATGTGCACCGGGATGCGGATGGTGCGCGCCTGGTCGGCGATCGACCGCGTGATGGCCTGGCGGATCCACCACGTGGCATAGGTCGAGAACTTGTAGCCGCGGCGGTATTCGAACTTGTCGACCGCCTTCATCAAGCCGATGTTGCCTTCCTGGATCAGGTCCAGGAACTGCAGGCCGCGGTTCGTGTACTTCTTGGCGATCGAGATGACCAAGCGCAGGTTGGCCTCGACCATCTCCTTCTTGGCGCGGCGGGCCTTGGCCTCGCCCACGCTCATGTGCCGGTTGATCTCCTTGATTTCCTCGATGGAGAGATGGTTCTCCTGCTCGAGCATGCGCATGCCGTCCTGCAGCGCCTTGATCTCGTCGGCGCGCTTGGCGATCGGCCGCGCATATTTCTTGCCGGCGCGCGTCACGCGCGAGACGAAATTGCGGTCGGTGGCGCGGCCCGGGAACTTCTCCAGGAACTCCTTGCGGGGCATGCCCGCGTCCATCACGCAGATGCGCATGATGGTGCGCTCCGCGGCGCGGATGACGTCCATCTTGTTGCGCAGGTTGCGCGTCACCTCGTCGACGATCTTCGGCGAAAGCCGGAAAGTCATCAGGTGCTCGGCCAGCGCCTCGCGCTTTTTCTGCGTCTTCTTCTCGACGCTGCCGTCCTTCTCGAGGCCTTCCCAGGCCTTGTCGTACAGCTTCTGCAGCTGGGTGAAGTTCCTGGCGGTCTCGACCGGATCCGGGCCGGTGTCGACGGCCTCTTCCTCCTCGTCGCCCTCGCCCTTCTCCTTCTCTTTTTCCTTGCCGACGACTTCCTCTTCCTCGTCGAACACCTCCGGCATCTCGTTCTCGGCCGGCGGTGCCGCATTGGGATCGAAGAAGCCGACCACGACGTCCGCCAGGCGGCGCTTGCCCGCCTTCACGGCGTCGTGCGCCTCGAGCAGGATGGCAGTGGTCTCGGGGTACAGCGCCATCGCGTAGAAGGCCTCGTTCAGGCCCTCCTCGATGCGCTTGGCGATGCGGATCTCGCCCTCGCGATCGAGCAGCTCGACGCTGCCCATCTCGCGCATGTACATGCGGACCGGGTCGGTGGTGCGCCCGAACTGGTCGTCGAGCGCGGCCAGCTGTGCGGCCGCCTCCTCGATCTCGTCCTCGTCCTCGCCCGGCGATGCCGCCGCGGGCTCGGGCAGCAGCAGCGATTCCTCGTCCGGCGCCTCGTCGTGCACGACGATGCCCATCGAGTTGATCATGCTGATGACGTCGTCGAGCTGCTCCGAATCGACGATTTCCGGCAGGTGATCCGTCACCTCGGCGTAGGTCAGGTAGCCCTTTTCCTTGCCGCGCGCGATGAGCGTCTTGATCTGAGACTGTTTTTCCAGATTCATGGGAACCGTCGAGAGGGCGATGCTCCGTGGCCGCTAGGGGGCGCACGGAACCGTGCATTGTACGTGAAAACCATCATTTAGACCGAAGGCATTTCGACCAGTTGCCGCTTCAGCAGGTCCAGGTCGCGCTGCTCCTCGGGCGACAAGGCCCGGGATCGCGCCGCCTGCACCAGCTGCTGGAGACGCGCTTCCAGTCCCCGGCGGGACAGGTGTTTCATGGCGTCCCCGAACTCCCGTTCTAGTGCCTCTCCGGAGACCTCAACGCGGAGGGCCGCGAGCCGGTTGACCAGGGCGGCTTCGGGGCGATCGCGCCAGTTTTCGAGCCACTGGCCCGCGCTGGCCTGGGGGTGCTGCCGGAAGAACTGGAGGGCATCGCGCAGCAGCGGCCCGCCGACCGGATCGTCGCCGACCGGCAGCGCGTCGAGGTCCACGCCGGCGGCCAGGGCGGGCTGTTCGAGCAGCAGCTGCAGCGCGCGGCGCACGGGGCGGGACAAGGCCGCGTCGGCGGCGGGGTCGGTGAGGTCGCGCGCCGGGCCAGGCTTTGGAGCCACAGGCCGCTCGAGGTCGGCCCGGGTCAGTCGCGTCATGCCGCCGAGCTCGTCGAGGATGGCGCTGCGCAGCGACCCTTCGCGCAGGCGCTCCAGGTGCGGCCGGGCCAGCGCCGCGAGGCGGGCGCGCCCGTCAGGCGTTCCCAGCGAGACTCCACGCGACAGCTCGTCGAGCAGGAAGCGCGACAGCGGCAGTGCCTGCTCCGCGCGCAGCCGGAATTCCGCGGCGCCCAGCTTCTGCACCGAGGTGTCCGGATCCTCGCCCTCGGGCAGGAACATGAAGCGGCATTCGCGGCCCTCGTGCATCTCGGGCAGCGCCTGCTCGAGCGCGCGCCAGGCAGCGGCACGACCGGCGCGGTCGCCGTCGAAGCAGAACACCACGCGGCTGGTGCTCTTGAACAGCAGCTGCAGGTGCTCGCGCGTGGTGGCGGTGCCGAGCGTGGCGACGGCGTTCGTCAGGCCGTGCTGGTGCAGCATCACGCAGTCCATGTAGCCCTCGACCACGAGCATGGAAGCGAGATCGCCGGCCTTGCGCGCCTCGTAGAGGCCATACAGGTTGCGGCTCTTGTTGAACAGCGCGGTCTCGCGCCCGTTGAGGTACTTGCGGTTGTCGTCGCTGCCCGGCAGCACGCGCCCGCCGAAGGTGATGACGCGTCCGCGCGTGTCGCGCACCGGGAACATCACGCGATGCCGGTAGAAATCGTAGATGCGTCCCTGGTCGTTCCGGACCAGCAGGCCCGCGTCGATGGCGTGCTTCGGATCGGGGAACTGCCGTGCCAGCGTGTCCCAGCCGGACGGCGCGTAGCCGAGTCCGAACGCTTTGGCGGTCTCGCCCGCGACGCCCCGCTGCTTGAGGTAGTCGATGACGGCGGAGCTGCGGCGCAGCTCGGCCTTGTAGATGCGCTCGGCCGCCGCCAGCGCGTCCAGCGGCCCATCGAGGACCGGCGCCGGCGCGGCGCCGCCCTCGCGCGGCACCGACACGCCGGCGCGCTTGGCCAGCTCCTCCACCGCCTCGACGAAACTCAGGCGGTCGTACTCCATGAGGAAAGTGATCGCGGTGCCGTGCTTGCCGGACGAGAAGCAGTGGTAGAACTGCTTCTGCGGCGACACCGTGAACGACGCGGTCTTTTCGTTGGTGAACGGCGAGAGCGCGACGTATTCCTTGCCGGCCTTCTTCAGGCTCAAGCGCTCTCCGATCACCTGGACGATGTCGGTCCGTCCCAGCAGGTCCTGGATGAAGGCTTCGGGAATGCGCCCGGCCATGCGCCGCCGCCTAGGACCGGCGTTTCAGGCGAGCTTCGCCTTGACCAGGCCCGACAGCCGGCCCATGTCCGTGCGCCCCGCGACCTTGGGCTTGAGCCACGCCATGAGCTTGCCCATGTCCTTCGGGCCCGCGGCGCCGGTCTCGGCCTTGCCCTGCTCGATCAGCGCGGCGACTTCGGATTCGCTCAGCGGCTGCGGCAGGTAGACCGACAGGATGCCGATTTCCGCGGCTTCCTTGTCGGCGAGCTCGGGACGGTTGCCCGAGCGGAACTGCGCCTCGGAGTCGCGGCGCTGCTTGATCATCTTCTCGAGGATGCCGAGCGAGGTGGCCTCGTCGGGCTCCGCACCCTGGTCGGCCTCGTAGCGCTTGAGCTCGGACAGCGCCATGCGCACGGTCTGCGTGCGCAGCGCGTCGCCGGCCTTCATGGCCGACTTCATGTCTTCCTGGATCTTCGACTTCAGCGACATCGGAGGCGGGGCCTTGCACCCCGCCGCACTTCAGAACATCCGGACGCGGCGGGTGACGTCGCGCGACACGCGCTTCTGCTGGCGCTTGATCGCCGCGGCACGCTTGCGCTTGCGCTCCTGGCTGGGCTTCTCGAAGTACTCGTGCTTGCGCACGTCGGTCAGCACGCCCGCCTTCTCGCAGGTGCGCTTGAAGCGGCGCAGGGCCACCTCGAAGGACTCGTTGTCGCGGACTCGGACGGAAGGCATTCGCAAGACGCTCGGCAAGGCGGAAAAAGGGTCGCGATTCTATGCGCTTTGTCCTCGACCGCACAACTGAGACTCCCCCTGCGGCACAATGCCGCGATGACGGCGGTCCTCGGCATCGAAAGCTCCTGCGACGAAACGGCGGTCGCGGTCTACGACGGCCAGCTGCGCGCGCACGTGCTGCACAGCCAGGTCGACCTGCACGCGGCCTACGGCGGAGTGGTCCCCGAGCTGGCCTCGCGCGACCACGTCAGCCGCATCGAGCCGCTGATCCGCAAGGCCCTCGCGGACGCCGCGCTCGCCACCGCGGACCTCGGCGCCATCGCCTATACCGCCGGGCCGGGCCTGGTCGGGGCGTTGATGGTGGGTGCGGCCGTGGCGCACGGCATGGCGCTGGCGCGATCCATCCCGGTGGTGCCGGTCCACCACATGGAAGCGCACCTGCTGGCGCCGATGCTGGAGCCCTCGCCGCCGGCGTTCCCGTTCGTCGCGCTGCTGGTCTCGGGCGGGCATACCTTGCTGGTGGCGGTGCACGGCCTCGGGCGCTACGAGGTTCTCGGCGAAAGCCTCGACGATGCCGTGGGCGAGGCCTTCGACAAGGTCGCCAAGCTGCTCGACCTTCCCTACCCCGGGGGCCCGGCGCTCGCGCGGCTGGCGGAGCAGGGTGCGCCCGGGCGCTTCCGGTTTCCCCGGCCCATGACCGACCGTCCCGGCCTCGACTTCAGCTTCTCCGGCCTGAAGACCGCGGTGCTCACCGCGCTGCCGCGGGCGGATGGCGAAACCGGACGGGCGGACCTCGCGCGCGGCTTCGAGGAGGCGGTCGCGGAAACGCTGTCGATCAAGTGCGAGCGCGCCCTCGAGGCCACCGGGCTGCCGCGCCTGGTCGTGGCGGGCGGCGTCGGCGCCAACCTGCGCCTGCGCGGCGCACTGCAGGACATGGCTGCGAGGCGTGGCGCCACGGTGCACTTCCCGCGCCGCGAGTTCTGCACGGACAACGCGGCGATGGTGGCGTACGCCGGCTGGGCGCGCCTCGCGGACGGCCACGAGGCCGGTGCGATCGACGTGCGCGCGCGCTGGCCGCTGGCGCAGCTGGTGCCGCCCGGCGCGGCGTCGCGCGTGGCGGCCTGAGATGGATTCGGTCCAGCTGCGCGGCCTGAAGCTCGAGACTCTCATCGGCGTGCACGACTGGGAGCGCCGCAACCCGCGGCCGCTGCTGCTGGACGTGACGCTGTCGGTGGACACGCGGCGCGCGGCTGCGAGCGATGCGCTCGCCGACGGCGTCGATTACAGGGCCGTCGCCGACCTGGCGCTGGCCTTCGCGAAGGAGCAGCGTTGCCAGCTGGTCGAGACCTTCGCCGAGCGGCTCGCCGAGCGCCTGCTGGCGCAATTCGCGGGCGTGGCCAGCGTGCGGCTGACCGTGAACAAGCCCGGCGCGGTCGCCGAAGCGCAGATGGTCGGCGTGACGATCGAGCGCCGGCGGCCCGGCGCCGCCAAGGACGCGACGGACTAGGACCCGATCAGCGAGGCCGCGAACGCGGCCAGGTCGTCGTGCACGGCGACGCCGTCGAGCCCGGCGCGATGCTCGGACTCGGTCCGGCGGCCATTGCCGGTGCGCACCAGCACCGGACGCGCGCGCGCCGCACGCGCCGCCTCGACGTCACGCCACGAGTCGCCCACCGCCGGCACACGATCGAGCGTCGCGCCCAGCCGGCGCGCCAGGTCCAGCAGCATGCCGGGCGCGGGCTTGCGGAACTCCGAGGGGCGGTCCGGGTGATCCGGTGCGAACTCGATGGCGTCGATGCGGCCGCCCAGGTCGCAGACCGCGCGCTGCAGGCGATCGTGGATCGCGAACAGCGCGCCGTAATCCATCAGGCCGCGGCCGATGCCGGACTGGTTGCTGGCGATCGCGACGCGCCAGCCCGCATGGCACAGCCGGGCGATGGCCTCGAGCGAGCCGGGGATCGGCTTCCACTCGGCGACCGACTTGATGAAGGCGTCGGAGTCCTCGTTGATCACCCCGTCGCGGTCGAGGATGACGAGCTTCATGGCCGCAAGCGCCCCTTCAGCCGGGCAGGCACGACAGGTCGGCCACGCTGCGGCACAGCCGGTCGAGCCGACGCAGCAGCGCCAGGCGGTTGGCGCGCAGCTCCGGCTCCGGGGCCATCACCATGACCTTGTCGAAGAACGCGTCCACCGGGCCCTGCAGCCGGGCCAGCGTGCGCAGGCCGCCGGTGTAGTCGGCGTCGCGCTGCGAGCGCTCGAGCGTGCCGTCGAGTCCGCGCAGCGCATCGAACAGGCCGCGCTCCTCGCGATCGCGCAGACGCTGCTCGTCCACTTCACCGTCGCTGGCCTGCGCCGCGGCGCCTTCCGGGCCGGCCTGCTTTAGGAGGTTGCGGATGCGCTTGTGCGCGGCCGCCAGCTGCGCGGCCTCGGCCATGCCCAGGAACGTCCGCACCGCCTCGACGCGCGCGACGAAATCCAGCGGGCGCGCGGTGCCGGTGGCGGCGACGGCGGCGACCACCTCGACCGCCACGCCCTGCTCGCCGAGCAGGCCGCGCAGGCGCTCGAGCACGAATTCCCACAGCTCGGCCAGCGTGCGCTCGTCGCGCTTGCCGGCAGGCTGGGCCGCGAGCGCGGCGCCGAGGAGCACGCGCAGGTCCAGCGGCAGCCTGCACTCGATGCACAGGCGCAGCGCGCCGA
Organism: Binatia bacterium; assembly: GCA_035526525.1. Taxonomy (GTDB): domain Bacteria; phylum Pseudomonadota; class Gammaproteobacteria; order Nevskiales; family Nevskiaceae; genus JACPFV01. Next base: position 7,369 of record DATLCG010000091.1, on the reverse strand, counting down.
TGGCGGCACGACGCAGTGCGAACGGATCCTTGCTCGCCGTCGGGCGCTGCCCCGCCGCGAAGATGCCGGCGAGCGTGTCGAGCTTGTCGGCGAGCGCCACGACCTGCCCCGCACGCGACTCCGGCAGCGGGCCGCCGGCCTGCGTCGGCCGGTAGTGCTCGCGGATCGCCTGCGCCACGCCGTCGGGCTCGCCGGACGCCGCGGCGTAGTAGCCACCCATCACGCCCTGCAGCTCGGGAAACTCGAACACCATGCGCGTGACGAGATCGGCCTTGCAGAGCGCAGCCGCGCGCGTCGCCTCCGCCGCCGGCTCGCCGAGCGCCCGGCAGATGTCGCCGGCAAGCGCGGCGACGCGGCGGGCCTTGTCCCCCGTCGAGCCGAGATCCTTCTGGAAGGTCACGCGGTCGAGATCGGCGACGTACCCGGCGAGCGGCTTGCGGCGGTCCTGTTCCCAGAAGAACAGCGCGTCGGTCAGCCGCGGCCGCACCACCCGCTCGTTGCCTTCCACCACGCGCGCCACGTCACGCGACTGGATGTTCGACACCGCGATGAAGTCCGGCAGCAGCCCGCCGTCGGCGCCGGCGACCGGGAAGTAGCGCTGGTTGTGCTCGATGGTCGCGATCACGACTTCGGGCGGCAGCGTCAGGAAACGCGCCTCCATGCGGCCGCTGATCACCACCGGCCACTCCACCAGGGCGGTGACCTCGTCCAGCAGCGCGGCCTCGATGCGCGCGCGGCCGCGAACCTTCTTCGCGGCGGCCTCGATCTGCGCCCGGATCTCGTCGCGGCGCGAATCGGCATCGGCCCACACCTTGGCTGCGCGCAGCCGGCTCTCGTATTGCGCCGGGGTCTTCAGCGCGATGGGCTTGGGCGCGTGGAACCGGTGCCCATGCGTGGCGGCGCCGGCTTTCAGGCCGAAGCGCTTCAGCGGGATCACCCGGGGGCCGTGCAGGGCCAGCAGCCAGCGCACCGGCCGCACGAAGGTCTCGTCCCCCGAGCCCCAGCGCATGCGCCGCGGCACCACCTCGTCCATGCGCGCCAGCGCGCGCTCGAACAGATCCGGCAGCAGCTCGGCCGTTCCGCGGCCCGCCTGCGCGCTGCGGAACACCAGCTGCCCGTCCTCCTGCGCGAGCTGCGCGAAGTCGACGCCGCACGAGCGCGCGAAGCCGAGTCCGGCCGGCGTCGGCTGTCCCTCCTTCAGGGCCAAGGCGAGCTTCGGCCCCTTGCGCTCGACCGTGCGGTCGGGCTGTCGCGCCGCGACCTGCGACACCAGCGCCGCGATGCGGCGCGGCGTGGCGAAGCGGCGCGCGCTGCCATGTGGCACCTGCGCATCGTCCAGGCCCTGCACCAGGGCGTCCTTCAGCGCGTCTGCCAGCGGCACGACGTAGCGAGCCGGCAGGTCCTCGCAGCCGATTTCGATCAGCAGGTCTGCGTCCGCCACGGTCAGGCCGCTCCTGCTGGCGCGCGTTCGCCCCGGCCCGTGCTGGCGGCAGGCTTGAGCGGCGCGAAGCCCGCGATGCGGGCGCGCGCGTCGTAATAGGCCTCGGCGACGGCGCGCGCCAGCGCCCGCACGCGCAGGATGTAGGCTTGTCGCTCGGTGACGGAAATCGCCTGGCGCGCATCGAGCAGGTTGAACGCGTGCGAAGCCTGCAGCACGCGCTCGTAGGCCGGCAGCGGCAGGCCCTTGCCGATCAGGGACTGCGACTCGCGCTCCGCGACGGCGAACCGCTCGAGCAGCGCGGCGGTGTCGGCGTGCTCGAAGTTGTAGGCCGACTGCTCCACCTCGTTCTGGTGGTACACCTCGCCGTAGGTCACGACGCGGCGGTCCTTGCCGGCGCCGGTGTCCGACCAGACCAGGTCGAAGACCGACTGCTTGTCCTGCAGGTACATCGCCAGGCGCTCGAGCCCGTAGGTGATCTCGCCCGACACCGGACGGCACTCGATGCCGCCGACCTGCTGGAAATAGGTGAACTGGGTGACCTCCATGCCGTCGAGCCAGACCTCCCAGCCGAGCCCCCACGCACCCAGCGTCGGCGACTCCCAGTTGTCCTCGACGAAGCGGATGTCGTGCATCAGCGGATCGAAGCCGAGCATCCTCAGCGAGCCGAGATAGAGCTCCTGCAGGTCCGGCGGCGACGGCTTCATCAGCACCTGGAACTGGTAGTAGTGCTGGAGGCGGTTCGGGTTGTCGCCGTAGCGGCCGTCGGTGGGACGGCGCGACGGCTGCACGTAGGCGGTGTTCCAGGGCTCGGGCCCGACCGCGCGCAGGAAGGTGGCCCAGTGGAAGGTGCCCGCGCCCATTTCCATGTCCATCGGCTGCACGATCACGCAGCCCTGGCGCGCCCAGTAGTCCTGCAGCCGCAGGATCAGGTCCTGGAAGGTCGGGATCTTCTTGCTGGACGTCCGGGGCATCGCGCGCGGTCCCGAAGGGCCGGCGAGTATAACCAAGGGATTTCGCGGCGAAGCGCATCGCGCCGCGGCTAGAATCGCGCCTCGCTTCGCATCTTCCGTCGCACCAGCGTGGTGCGGAGCCGGCGGTGCAGCGCGTGACTCGCGCGCGCCGCCACTGGGATTTCGCGGTGGCACTGCTTTGGCATGTTTTCTGCTACCGCTTGGTGCGCCGAATATCGGGGCTTGGGGTTACCGGGTTTTTTCACGCCATCTTGGGAGAGGTCATGTCGGGTCAAAACGTTCTGAAGCTGATCAAGGAGAAGGGCGCGAAGTTCGTGGACTTCCGCTTCTGCGACACGCGCGGCAAGGAGCAGCACGTCACCGTGCCTGCGCACACGGTGGACGAGAGCCTGTTCACCGAGGGCAAGATGTTCGACGGCTCGAGCATCGCCGGCTGGAAGGGCATCAACGAGTCCGACATGATCCTGATGCCGGACGCTGCGTCCGCGGTCATGGATCCCTTCTTCGAGGAGCCGACCGTCATCCTGCGCTGCGACGTCATCGAGCCCGCCACAATGCAGGGCTACTCGCGTGACCCCCGCTCGCTGGCGCATCGCGCCGAGGCGTATCTCAAGTCCACGGGCGTCGCCGACACCGCCTTCTTCGGTCCCGAGCTCGAATTCTTCATTTTCGACTCGGTGCGCTGGAACGTGGACATGTCCGGCAGCAGCGTCACCATCGAGTCCGAGGAAGCGGCCTGGGCCACCGGCAAGGAAGAGTTCGAGAGCGGCCGCAACAAGGGCCATCGCCCGCCGGTGAAGGGCGGCTACTTCCCGGTGCCGCCGGTGGACAGCCAGCAGGACATCCGCAACGCGATGTGCCTGACGCTCGAGGAGATGGGCATCCCGGTGGAAGTGCACCACCACGAAGTCGCCAATGCGGGCCAGAACGAGATCGGCACGAAATTCAACACGCTGATCCGCAAGGCCGACGAGATGCTGATCTACAAGTACGTGCTGCAGAACGTCGCGCACAGCTACGGCAAGACCTGCACCTTCATGCCCAAGCCGATCGTCGGCGACAACGGCACCGGCATGCACGTCCACCAGTCGCTGAGCAAGGACGGCAAGAACCTGTTCAGCGGCGACAAGTACGGCGGCCTGTCGCAGCTGGCGCTGTGGTACATCGGCGGCATCCTGAAGCACGCCAAGACCATCAACGCGTTCACCAACTCGACCACCAACAGCTACAAGCGGCTGGTGCCGGGATTCGAGGCGCCGGTGATGCTGGCGTACTCGGCGCGCAACCGCTCGGCGTCGATCCGCATTCCGTGGGTCAGCAGCCCGAAGGGCCGGCGCATCGAGGTGCGCTTCCCGGACGGCATGTCCAACCCGTACTTCGCGTTCGCCGCGATGATGATGGCCGGCCTGGACGGCATCCAGAACAAGATCAACCCGGGCGAGGCGATGGACAAGGACCTCTACCACCTGCCGCCGGAAGAGGACAAGAAGATCCCGCGCGTCTGTCACAGCCTGGACATGGCGCTCGAGCATCTCGACGGCAACCGCGAGTTCCTGAAGAAGGGCGGCGTGTTCACCGACGACCTGATCGACGCGTACATCGAGCTGAAGATGCAGGAAGTCACGCGCTTCCGCATGACCACGCACCCGGTCGAGTTCGACATGTACTACTCGCTCTGACGCGAGCCGCCGCAGCCGACGCCCCCGGACTCCGGGGGCGTTTTTTTTGGAGGCGCGCCGCGGTGTTCATTGCCGGTTCACGGCTTGCGTCGTAAGGTGCAGCGATGCGCCGCACCCTGCTGTCGCTGTTGCCGCTGCTCCTCGCCGCCTCGCTGGCGCAGGCCCAGACCGTGCCCCCTGCGGAGCCGAAGGCGCCGCCATCGAAGGACAAGGTCTACAAGTGGACCGACGCGCAGGGCGTCATCCACTACACCGACAAGCCGCCCACGAAGGACGCGACGCCGGCGAAGCTGCCGCCGCTGCAGAGCTACGACGGCCGCAGCGTCCCGGTTGTCCCGCCGAGCACCCCGGCGGCCCGTGCCCCTGCCGCGGCCGACGTCGCGCGCGTGCAGATCGTCTCGCCGCCCGCGGACGAGGTGTACCGCGATCCCGAGACCGTGGTGCCCGTCGCCGTCGTCGTGACGCCGGGCCTCGAGGATGGGCGTCTGCTGCGCTACTACGTGGATGGCACGCCGCGGGGCAAGGCGTCGGCGGAGACCTCCGACAGCATCTCGGGTCTCGAGCGCGGCAGCCACGACATCGCCGTGGCGCTCGTGGACGCCTCGGGCCGCGAGCTGGCGCGCTCCTCGGTGACCGTGCACCTGATGCCGCCAACGGTGAAGCACAAGTAAGCCTGCACCGGGCCGGTGCGCTTGCCGGCTGCGTGGACTTCCGTACCGGATTATTCGCACCAGTTTGGTGCGCATTGGCGGTTCCGCGATACCCTCGGCCCGGGCCGGCATGGCCCGAACATTGCTGACCGCGGGCTGTGAAATTCACGAACCGGGGGCGGCCCAGTGCCGAGGGGGTGCTGGACGGCCTCACCACTGCCGTCATCTGCCTCGACGCCGATCTGCGGGTCAGCACCCTGAACTCGGCCAGCGAAAGCCTGCTCGGCGTGAGTCCGCGGCACGCGCAGGGCCAGCCGCTGGCCGTGGCGCTGCCGCAGTTCGCGCCCCACGCCCCGCGCCTGCGCGAGGCGCTCGATGCCGGCAGCGGCTTCATCGAGCGCGAATTGCGCCTGGCCCGAAACGGCGAGCCCGGCATCGTCGTGGACTGCACGGTGACGCCGCTCCTGCTCGGCCGGCGTCCCGGGCTGGTGATCGAGCTGATGCCGCTGGAGCGGCATCTGCGGATCGCGCGGGACGAGGTGCTGACGCAGCAGTTCGACGCCAGCCGTGAGCTGATCCGCGGCCTGGCGCACGAGATCAAGAATCCGCTCGGCGGGATTCGCGGCGCGGCGCAGCTGCTCGAGCGCGACTTTCCCGATTCGCGCCACCATGAGTACACGCGCGTCATCATCCGCGAGGCCGACCGCCTGCAGAACCTGGTCGACCGCATGCTCGGGCCGTCGCGGCCACCGCGCAGCCAGCCCCTCAACGTGCACCAGGTGCTGGAGCACGTGCGCCAGCTGGTCGAGGCCGAGGCGCCGGCCGGCGTCAGCGTGGTGCGCGACTACGACCCGTCGTTGCCGGAGGTCCTGGGCGACCGCGAGCAGCTGATCCAGGCGCTGCTGAACCTGGCGCGCAACGCGCTGCAATCGGTCGGCGCGCGCGGGCGCATCGTGCTGCGCTCGCGGTCGCGCCGCCAGGTGACCTTGAACGGCCGGCCGCAGCGCCTGGCGGCGCTGATGGAAGTCGAGGACGACGGCCCGGGCATCGAGCCGGACATGATCGAGAAGATCTTCTACCCGATGGTCAGCACGCGGCCCGGCGGCACCGGTCTGGGGCTGCCCATCGCCCAGCAGCTGGTGCACGGCCACGGCGGCCAGATCGAATGCCGGTCGGTGCCCGGCACCACCGTGTTCTCGCTGCTGCTGCCGATCGAGACCTGATTCACGGAGACGGACCATGAGCGCGGGCCTGACGGTGTGGGTGGTGGACGACGACGAGTCGATCCGCTGGGTGCTCGACAAGGCACTGGCGCGCGAGCGGATGGAGGTGCGCACGTTCTCCAGCGCCGACGACCTGCTGGCCGCCCTCGGCAGCGAGGTGCCCGACGCGCTGATCTCCGACATCCGCATGCCCGGGATGGACGGGCTCCAGCTGCTCGAGCGCCTGCGCACGGCGCAGCCGGACCTGCCGGTGATCATCACCACCGCCCACTCCGACCTCGACGCCGCGGTCGCGTCCTTCAAGGGCGGCGCCTTCGAGTACCTGCCGAAGCCCTTCGATGTCGACGCGGTGCCGGCGCTGGTGCGCCGCGCGGTCAGGCGCACGCGCGCCGCCGAGCCGCCGGTCCCGGCCGCGCCCGCGGCCATCGTCGGCGAGGCGCCGGCGATGCAGGAGGTGTTCCGCGCCATCGGCCGGCTCGCGCACTCGCCGATCAACGTGCTGATCCTGGGCGAGACCGGCGTCGGCAAGGAGCTGGTGGCGCGCGCCCTGCACGCCCACAGCCCGCGCGCGGCCGCGGCGTTCATCGCGGTGAACACGGCCGCGATCCCGCGCGACCTGATGGAATCGGAATTCTTCGGCCACGAACGCGGCGCCTTCACCGGCGCGCAGCAGCAGCGCAAGGGCCGCTTCGAGCAGGCCGACGGCGGCACGCTGTTCCTCGACGAGATCGGCGACATGCCGGCGGACCTGCAGACGCGGCTGCTGCGCGTGCTGTCCGACGGCGAGTTCTACCGCGTCGGCGGCGTCGCGCCGGTCAAGGTCGACGTGCGCGTCATCGCCGCCACGCACCAGGACCTCGGCGCGCTGGTGGCCAGGGGCCGCTTCCGCGAGGACCTGTTCCACCGGCTCAACGTGATCCGGCTGCGCGTGCCCAGCCTGCGCGAGCGGCGCGAGGACATCCCCGCCCTGCTGCGGCACTTCCTGGCGCAGGCCGCGCGCGAGCTGAAGGCCGAGCCCAAGCGTCTGCGGCCGGACGTGCTCACGCACCTGCAGGCGCTGGACTGGCCGGGCAACGTGCGGCAGCTCGAGAACGCCTGCCGCTGGCTCACGGTGATGGCGCCGGGACGTGACGTGCATCTGGCCGACCTGCCGCAGGAACTGACGCTGAAAGGGGCGGATGCCAAAGCGCAGACGCCGCAAGACGAGAAATCCGCCGACGCGGTGCCTTCCCCAGCCCCCGGCCCCCAGCCTCCAGCCCCCCTGGACTGGGCCCAGGCCCTGCACCAGTGGGCGACGCAGCAGCTGCGCGCCGGCCGCACCGACCTGCTGTCCGAAGCGCTGCCGGCATTCGAGCGCACGCTGATCGGCATCGCCCTGGCCGAATGCAAGGGACAGCGTCAGGAA
>DATLCG010000056.1:0-8417 GCA_035526525.1 Binatia bacterium | reverse complement strand
TACCGTCAGCGGCGGTGTGCGCATGGACGTGGCCTCGACCGCGGTGGAGCTGCGCACGGTCAGCGGCGACATCGAGCTGCACGCGCCGTCGGCGAAGACCTCGCTGCAGACCGTCAGCGGCAACGTCACCGCGGACGGCGTCCGGCGCGAGGTGGATGCCGAGAGCGTCTCGGGGGACGTCAACCTGCGCGTCGACGCCGCGCGACACGCCCGCGTGAAGACGGTCTCCGGCGACGTGACGGTGGAGGCGCTGCTGGAAGGCGACGGCCGCGTGTCGGTGGAAAGCCTGAGTGGCGACCTGCACGTGCAACTCCCCGCGAAGACTTCCGCGGAGCTGACCGCGCACACGTTCAGTGGCGAGGTCGCCAGCGAGTTCGGCGGCACGGTGTCGCGGCGCGGCGACGAGCTGAAGCAGACGATCGGCGACGGCAAGGGGCGGATCGAGCTGCAGACTTTCAGCGGCGACGTGCGGGTGCTGAAGCGGTAGCAACGGCCGCCGAGAGCGCGGCCTTCGTCCCGAGCCGTCGAAGGGCGTGGCCGGCAGACGGGCAGCTCAGTGCCGGAAGTGCCGGATCCCCGTGAACACCATGGCCATGCCGTGCTCGTCGGCGGCCTCGATGACCTCGCTGTCGCGCAGCGAGCCGCCCGGCTGGATCACCGCGCGCACGCCGGCCTGCGCCGCCGCATCGATGCCGTCGCGGAACGGGAAGAAGGCATCGGACGCCATGACGGAGCCCTTGACCTCGAGCTGCTCGTCGGCGGCCTTGATGCCCGCGATCCTGGCGCTGTAGACGCGGCTCATCTGGCCCGCGCCGACGCCGATGGTGGCGCGGTCGCGGGCGTATACGATGGCGTTCGACTTCACGAACTTGGCGACGCTCCAGGCGAACGCCAGGTCGGTCATCTCGGCGTCGGTCGGTGCGCGCTTCGTCACGACCTTGAGCCCGGCGGGACGCAGCGTCTCGATGTCGCCGTCCTGCACCAGCAGGCCGCCGGCGATGCGCTTGTAGTCCAGGTAGGGCCGCGGCGCCTCGGCCCAGGCGCCGGTCGCGAGCAGCCGCACGTTGGGCTTGGTGGCCGCCATGCGGATGGCGTCCTCGTTCACCACGGGCGCGACCATCACCTCGACGAACTGCCGATCGAGGATGCCGAACAGCGTGGCGCCATCGAGCGGACGATTGAAGGCGATGATGCCGCCGTAGGCCGAGGTCGGATCGGTGCGGTGCGCAAGGTCGTAGGCCGCCTTCAGGCCGCCGGCGTGCTCGGCGACGCCGCACGGGTTGGCATGCTTGACGATGACGCAGGCCGGCAGCGCGAACTGCTTCACGCACTCCAGCGCCGCGTCGGCGTCGGCCAGATTGTTGTACGACAGCTCCTTGCCCTGCAGCAGCTGCGCGGCCGCGAGCGTGCCGGCGGGTGGGCACGGCTGGACGTAGAACGCGCTGCGCTGGTGCGGGTTCTCGCCGTAGCGCAGATCCATGCGCTTGTCGAAGGACAGCCCGAGCACCTGCGGGAAGGCGGGTCGGGCGCCATCGGCCGGCTGCGCGCCGAGCCACGCGGCGATGGCGGCGTCGTAGCGCGAGGTGTGCGCGAAAGCCTTGAGCGCGAGCGCCTCCCGCAGCGCCGGTGACAGCGGACCCTGCTCCAGCGCGGCGAGCACGCGCGCGTAGTCCGCGGGCTCCACCAGCACGCCGACGTGGGCATGGTTCTTCGCCGCGGCGCGGATCATCGCGGGGCCGCCGACGTCGATGTTCTCGATCGCGTCCTCGCGGCTGCATCCGGGCCGCGCCACCGTCAGCTCGAACGGGTAGAGATTCACCACCAGCAGCTCGGTCGGCGCGATGCCGTGCTGCTGCATCACCGCGTCGTCGGTGCCGCGCCGGCCGAGCAGCCCGCCGTGGATCTTCGGATGCAGCGTCTTGACGCGGCCGTCCATGATCTCCGGAAAGCCGGTGATGTCGGACACCTCGCGCACCGCAAGCCCCGCGTCGCGCAGCGCCTTGTGCGTGCCGCCGGTGGAGAGCAGCTCGAAGCCGAGGCGCGACAGGCCGCGCGCGAAATCGGCCAGGCCGGTCTTGTCGGAAACGGACAGCAGAGCGCGGCGTGCGCCCATGGGCACGCGCCTAGTTGCGGGAGGGCGGGATCTTGTGCTGCCGGATTTTCTTGCGCAGCGTCGCGCGGTTGAGCCCGAGGATCGAGGCGGCCCGCGACTGGTTGCCGCCGCAGTAGCGCAGCGTCGCCTTCAGCAGCGGCGGCTCGACCTGGTCGAGGATCATCCCGTACAGCTCTTTCGGGGCGTGGCCGTTGAGGGCCTTGAAGTACAGGTCGAGGCTGTCCGCGACGTAGTGCGAAAGCGGTTTCACGTCCGAAGTCTTCTGCGCCGACATCCCCGGGTCCTCGCGTGCCGCGGCGCGTCTTTCGCGCGCGCCTTCGAAGCGGCCGGAATCATAGCGCCATCGCGCCGAACGCAAAACGCCGCGATTCGCGCGGGCTCGCGCCGGGCGCGGCTGTCAAGACTTGCGCGCGATCTTTTTGTGGCGCATCCGGCGGCCGGCGACCCGCGTCCAGCCGCCACGGCGCGCGGGCGCGTCGAACGTGACCGCTCCGGCGTACGCCGCACGCACCGCCGCCGCCTGGCGGTCGAGCAGCCCGGCGAGCGCGATGCGCCCGCCCGGGGCCAGGCAGCCGGTCAGCCGCGGCGCCAGCTCGATCAGCGGCTGCGCCAGGATGTTAGCGACCACCACGTCGAACGCGCGTGGGCGGAAGCGCGCTGCATCCTCGACCGTCAGCCGCGCGGCGACGCCGTTGACGCGCGCGTTGTCCTGGGTCGCCTGCAGCGCCTGCGGGTCGATGTCCACCGCGACCGCGCGCCGGGCGCCGAGCTTCAGCGCCGCGACCGCCAGCAGGCCGCTGCCGCAGCCGTAATCGAGCACGGTGCGGCCCGCCAGCGGCGTGCCGGCCAGCCAGCGCAGGCACAGCGCCGTGGACGGGTGCGTGCCCGTGCCGAAGGCGAGGCCCGGATCGAGCAGCACGGTGACCGCGCCACGCTCGCGCACCACCTGCGCCCTCGGGCACACCCACAGGCGCCGCCCGCGCGCGCCGCGCGGCGGGTCGAAACGCAGGGGTTTCCAGTCGCGCAGCCAGATGCGGACCCAGTCTTCGTCCGGCAGCTCGGCCGTCGTCATCACCGCCTGCTCGCCGTCCGGCAGCGTCGCGCGCAGTGCGACGATCGCGCCCGCCACCGACCCGTCGTCGAGCAGGCCGATCACGCGCGTGCGCGGCCACAACGGCGTGGTGCCCGGGGCCGGCTCGAGCACCGGATCGTCCGCGGCATCCACCAGGCTGACGGAGTGCGCGCCCTGCGCCAGCAGCACTTCTTCCGCGAACTGCGGGTAGCGGCTGAGGATCGAGAGCTGGCGCAGGCTCACGCGGCGCGGGCGCCGCGCATCATTCCCACCGCGTCAGCATCTCTTCGAGGTAGTGGATGTGATGCTCGCCGGCGCCGAACACGGGGTCCTCCATGATGTGGCGCTGGAGGGCGAGGTTGGTCTGGATGCCCTCGACGATCATCTCCGACAGCGCGGTGCGCATGCGGGCGATGGCGCTGGCGCGGTCGCTGCCGTGGCAGATCAGCTTGCCGATCATCGAGTCGTAGTTGGGCGGCACGCCGTAGCCGGTGTAGACGTGCGAGTCCATGCGCACGCCCGGGCCGCCGGGCGCGTGGTACTTGGTGATGGTGCCCGGCGAAGGCACGAAGCGCCGCGAGTCCTCGGCGTTGATGCGGCACTCGATGGCGTGGCCGCGCGGCTTCAGCTGGTCCTGGCGCAGCGTCAAATGCTCGCCGGCGGCGACGCGGATCTGCTCGCGGATCAGGTCCACGCCGGTGACCATCTCGGTGACAGGGTGCTCGACCTGGATGCGCGTGTTCATCTCGATGAAGTAGAACTGCCCGCCTTCGTACAGGAACTCCATCGTGCCGGCGCCCCGGTAGCCGATGCGCCGGCAGGCGTCCGTGCACAGCGCGCCGATGCGCTCGCGCTGCTCCTGCGTGATGCCGGGCGCCGGCGACTCCTCGACCACCTTCTGGTTGCGCCGCTGCATGGAGCAGTCGCGCTCGCCCAGGTGCACGACGTTGCCGTGGCCGTCGGCCATCACCTGGATCTCGATATGGCGCGGCGTCTCCAGGTACTTCTCCAGGAACACGCTGCCGTCGCGGAAGGCCTGCGCCGCCTCGTTGCGCGCCAGCTGGATTTTCTCGATCAGCTCGTCTTCCCGGCGCACCACGTGCATGCCGCGCCCGCCGCCGCCGGCGGCGGCCTTGATCAGCACCGGGTAGGCGACCTTGCGCGCGATGGCGCGGCACTCCTCCTCGTCCTCCGGGAGGATGCCCTCCGAGCCCGGCACGCAGGGCACGCCGGCGGCGATCATCTCGGCCTTGGCGGTGGTCTTGCCGCCCATCAGGCGGATGGTCTCCGGCCGCGGCCCGATGAAGACGAAGCCGCTGCGCTCCACGCTTTCGGCGAAATCGGCGTTCTCCGACAGGAAGCCGTAGCCGGGATGGATCGCGTCGGCCTGCGCCACCTCGGCGGCGCTGATGATCGCGGCCATGTTCAGGTAGCTCTTCGGCGCCGGCGGCGGGCCGATGCACACCGCCTCGTCGGCGAGCAGCACGTGCTTCAGCTCGCGGTCGGCGGTGGAATGCACCGCCACGGTCTTGATCCCCAGCTCGCGGCAGGCGCGCAGGATCCGCAGCGCGATCTCGCCGCGGTTGGCGATCAGGATCTTGTTGAACTTCACGCCGGCTCGATCACGAACAGCGGCTGGTCGAACTGCACCGCCTGCTCGTTCTCGGCCAGGATCTCGCTCACCGTGCCGGAGACGTCGGCCTCGATCTGGTTGAGCATCTTCATGGCCTCGATGATGCAGATCGTCTGGCCCTGCTTCACGGTCTGGCCGACCTCGACGAAGGGCTTCGCGCCGGGCGAGGGCGCGCGGTAGAAGGTGCCCACCATCGGCGAGCGCACGATGTGGCCCTTGGTCAGGGCGATGATCTTGTCGGCGGGCGATTTCTCGGCGCGCGACGCAGGCGACGCGGCCGCCTCGGCCGCCGGAGCGGCGGGCGCGGGCGCCGCCGGCGGCGGCATCGCGTAGTGCATCACCGGGCCCGTGGAGGGCGACGTCCGGCAGATGCGCACCGATTCCTCGCCCTCCTTGACCTCGATCTCTGCGATGCCGGATTCCTCCAGCAGCTCGATCAGCGTCTTGATCTTTCTCAGGTCCATGAGGAGCCTCGGTCGTTCAGTGGGTCGCGGCGAGCTGGGCGTGGGCCGCCTGCAGCGCCAGGCGGTAGCCCAGCGGCCCGAAGCCGGCGATGACGCCGCGCGCGATGTCGGAGAAGTACGAATGGCGCCGGAACGGCTCGCGCGCGTGCGTGTTGGAGAGGTGGATCTCCACGAACGGGATGGCCACCGCCAGCACGGCGTCGCGTAGCGCCACGCTGCTGTGCGTGTAGCCGCCGGGGTTCAGCAGCAGGAAGGCGACGTTCTCGCCGCGGGCTTTCTGCACCCGTTCGATCAGCTCACCTTCGTGGTTGCTCTGGAAGGCGTGGAGGCGGTGGCCCAGTCGTTCCGCCTCGGCCACCAGGTCACTTTCGATCTGCGCCAGCGTCCGGGCCCCGTACAGCTTGGGCTCGCGGGTCCCCAGCAGGTTGAGGTTGGGCCCATTGATGAGTAGCAGCTCGCTCACGCGTCCAGCCTGCACGACAGGGGGGCGTGAGTGTGCCAGAGGGTCTTTTTTCTGTATAGATCGCCGCAGTTCGCAGCGACTTGCCGGACGTTACAGGTAGCGCACCAGCAAGGCCTCGAGGTCGTCGCGCTGCATGCCGCCGGAAATGCGCGCCAGCACGCGTCCGTCGCGCCCGATCAGCACGGTGAAGGGCAGCGCCTGGATGGAGTCGCCGAGTGCGCTCATCGCGGCGAACACGTCGTTCTGTCCGATCATGAGCGGATAGTCCATGTGGAAGCGCTCGCGGAACCGGCGCACCGGCTCCGCGTCGTCCACCGCGACGCCGACGACCTGCAGCCCTTGCGGGCCGTGGCGCTTCTGCGCATCCACCAGCAGGGGAATCTCGCCGACGCAGGGCGCGCACCAGGTCCCCCAGAAGTTCAGCAGCACCAGGCGGCCGCGCCATTCGCCCAGGCGATGGGTGCCGCCGTCGACGCCGGAGAACGTCAGCTCCGGCGCCATCTCTTCCGGTGCCGCGCCGTGGTGCTGCCATTGCCAGGCGGTCACGCCCAGGGCCGCGCCGATCATCCCCAGCAGCGCCGGGGCGAGCGCGCGCCGAGCCTTCAACGCCCCAGCTCCAGCGTGCGCGTCTGCGGCGGGTAGCACAGGCCGGCATCGGCGCAGCCCTGGTAGGTCACCGTGAGTTTCGGGGTCTCCGCGGCCGGCAGTTTCGCGATGAGCTCGTTCCGGTACATCTCGCCGTCGCCGAAGATCTCGTCGTGGTGCGCTTCGCCCACCGGCAGCACGGCCTTGCCGGGTGCGTCGAACTGCAGCCGGTCGCGGTACAGGTAGTAGCCCTTTGCGATGCGCCAGCGCACCAGCAGTGCACCGCCCTTGCGCTCCAGCGGCTGCAGCTCGAAGGCCTGGTCCACGGGCAGGAAGTCCTGCTGCGCGGCGTGTCGTGGCAGCAGGGGCTCCGCCGCGGCGGCGGATCCGGCCACGAGCGCGGTTACCAGCAGCATCGTCCTCATCGCGTCGCCTCGATCACCCATTCCAGGTACGGCACGTGGCCGCGCTCCACGTCCAGCGCGATCATTTCCGGCAGATCGCAGGGATGCAGCTCCAGCACGGCCTGCTTCAGCGCATCGAAGCGGTCGCGCGGGGTCTTGACCACCAGCAGCGCCTCGCTGTCGCGATGCACCGAGCCCTGCCAGCGGTAGACCGAGGCCAGGTGCGGGACCACGTTGACGCAGGCCGCGAGCCGGCGCTCGACCAGCGCATGCGCGAGGCCGTCCGCCTTGTCGGGCGGGCAGGTCACCAGCACCACCAGGACGTCCTGCGCCACGGCGCAAGAATACAATGCGCGCCCCGTCCGCCGCCGCCTGCCGATGTCCGCCACGCCCTTCGTGTTCGATGCGCCGCCGCCGGCACGGACACCCTTGCGCGCCGCCATCTCCGCGGCCTGGCTCGCCGACGAGACGACGCTCATCCGCGGCCTGCTGCCACGCGCCCAGCGTCCCGCCGCCGAGGCCGAGCGCGTCCAGCACGGCGCCGCCGGCTGGGTCACGCGCGTCCGGCGCCGCGCGGCGCAGCAGTCGCCGCTCGACGCCTTCATGCGCGAGTACGACCTGTCGTCCGAGGAGGGCGTGCTGCTGATGTGCCTGGCGGAGGCGCTGCTGCGCATCCCCGACGATCACACCGCCGAGAAGCTCATCGCCGACAAGCTGGCCGAGGCCGACTGGGAATCGCATCTCGGGCGCAGCGACTCGCTGTTCGTCAACGCCTCGACCTGGGGACTGATGCTGACCGGCCGCATCGTGCGCCTGTCTCCCGAGACCACGTCGAACTTCCGCAGCGCCATCAACCGGCTGGTCGGCCGCTCCACCGAGCCCGTGATCCGCCTGGCCATCGGCCAGGCGATGCGCCTGATGGGCCACCAGTTCGTCATGGGCCGGACCATCGCGGAGGCGCTGTCGAACGCGCAGGGCAGGGACCATCGCGCGTACCTGCACTCCTTCGACATGCTCGGCGAGGCGGCGCTGACCGCGGCCGACGCGCAGCGCTACCTGGCTTCCTACCACGCGGCGATCGCGGCGATCGGCACCGGCGCCGCCGTGGAGCACGGCGCGCCGGTGATGCAGCGGCCCGGCATCAGCGTGAAGCTGTCGGCGCTGCATCCGCGCTACGACGCCGCGCAGGCCGCGCGCGTGCGCCGCGAGCTCACGCCGCGCCTGCTCGAGCTGGCGCAGGCCGCGCGCAAGCACAACATCGGCCTCACCGTGGACGCGGAGGAGGCCGATCGCCTGGAACTGGCGCTGGACGTGTTCGAGGCGGTGTATCGCGACCGCTCGCTGTCGGGCTGGGACGGCTTCGGTCTCGCGGTGCAGGCGTTCCAGAAGCGCGCGCTGCCTCAGCTCGAATGGCTGGCCGCGCTGGCACGCGAGGTCGGGCGGCGCATCCCGGTGCGGCTGGTGAAGGGCGCTTACTGGGACACCGAGATCAAGCGGGCGCAGGAGCAGGGCCTGCCGGGCTACGCCGTGTTCACGCGCAAGGCGAACACCGACGTGTCGTACCTGGCCTGCGCGAAATTCCTGCTGGAGGCGCGGGACCTGTTCTACCCGCAGCTGGCGACGCACAACGCGCATACGGCCGCCGCCGTGCTCGACTGGGCGAAGGATGCGAAGGGCTACGAG
>DATLCG010000083.1:0-2545 GCA_035526525.1 Binatia bacterium | reverse complement strand
CCGGATTTCAGCATCGACGAACGCACGTTCATGCACGTGCGCAGCGAGGACTACGCACGCAGCGGCTACGACCGCGGCCACATGGCGCCGAATTACCTGATGGCCAAGCTGTACGGCGCGGAGGCGCAGCGGGCCAGCTTCCTCATGAGCAACGTCGTGCCGCAGCGGCACCGCCTCAACGTGCTGGTCTGGCAGCGCCTGGAAGAAGCCGAGGCCGACCTCGTCGCACCGCGCATGGGCGAGCTGTGGGTCGTCACCGGCCCGGTGTTCGCCGCGCAGCCGAAATCGCTGCGCAGCGGGATCGCGGTGCCGGAAGCCTTCTACCGCATCTGGCTTGCGCCACCGCCGTCGGGACGCGAGCCGCGGGCGCTGGCGTTCCTCGTGCCGCAGGAGGTCTGCGGCACGGAGCCGCTGTCGCGTTACCTCGCCAGCGTGGACGCCATCGAGGAGCGCACGGGCCTCGATTTCTTCCCGGAGCTGGACGCCGCGGCGCAGGCCCGCATCGAGGCGGGCGTGGAGAGCGACGGCTGGGAGCTGCAGCGATGGGAGCGGCAGCCGCCGCGCTATGCGAAGGAGTTCCGCAAGCTCGATTGCCGCGAATCCGGTGCGGTCGACGCGGCAGGAATCGGCCGCACCCGCTAGCTCAGACCGCGCGCTTCTCGCCGGCCGCGCGCTCGTCCAGGTCCTTGGAGCGCAGGCGCTTCTGGATCGAGCGCAGGACGCCCGCGGCATCCAGTCCGCACTGCGCCAGCAGTTCCTCGCGCGTGCCGTGCTCGACGAAGTGGTCAGGCAGGCCCAGGTTCAGCACCGGCACCGCGTGGTGCTGCGCGAGCAGCAGCTCGTTGACCGCGCTGCCCGCGCCGCCGAGGCGGGCGTTGTCCTCGATCGTGACCAGCAGGTCGGCCTCGTTGGCCATCGCCAGCACCATCTCGGCATCGAGCGGCTTGACGAAGCGCATGTCGACCACCGATGCGTCCAGGATCTCGGCGGCTTCCAGCGCCGGATGCACCATCGCGCCGAAGGCGAGGACGGCAACCCGCGGCTTGCGCCGGCCGATGGCCTCGCGCGCGATGCGCGCCTTGCCGACGGGCAGGGGCTCCAGCGTGCGCTCAAGCCGGGCGCCGGGCCCGCCGCCGCGCGGGTAGCGCACCGCGGCCGGCTGTCCCAGCGCCAGCCCGGTGGACAGCAGGCGCCGGCACTCCATCCCGTCCGACGGCGCCATCACCACCAGGTTGGGAATGCAGCGCAGGTAGGAGAAATCGAACGCGCCGTGATGCGTGGCGCCGTCGGCGCCGACCAGCCCTCCGCGGTCGAGCGCGAACAGTACCGGCAGGTTCTGGATGGCGACGTCGTGGATCAGCTGGTCGTAGGCGCGCTGCAGGAAGGTCGAATAGATCGCGACCACCGGCCGTAGGCCTTCGCAGGCCATGCCGGCGGCCAGCGTCACCGAATGCTGCTCCGCGATGCCGACGTCGAAGTACCGCTCGGGAAACCGCCGCGCGAATTCGACCAGGCCCGAGCCTTCGCGCATGGCGGGAGTGATGGCCACCACCTGCGGATTCCGCTCGGCGGCGTCGCACAGCCACTCGCCGAACACCTGCGTGTAGCTCGGCGCAGCGGCGGCCTTGCGCTCAGGGAACGCGCCGGTCACGGGGTCGAACTGCGTGACGCCGTGGTAGGTGATCGGGTCGGCTTCCGCCGGCTCGAAGCCCTTGCCCTTGTAGGTGATGACGTGCAGCAGCTGCGGGCCGCTGCGGTCGTGCAGCTCCTGCAGCGTCGGCAGCAGGCGGCCGAGATCGTGGCCATCCATCGGCCCGTGATAGCTGAAGCCCAGCGTCTCGAACAGCGCGCCCGGGCGATCCAGGTGCGCCTGGTTCTGCGGCGCCGCAGCGGGGCGTTCGTGATGCGGCGCGTCCAGGCCCAGCTTCTTCACCAGCCGCGCGGAGTGGTTGCGCAGCGCGCCGACGTTCTCCGAGATGGACATGTCGTTGTCGTTGTAGACCACGATCACGTCGAGCCCGAGGTGGCCGATGTGGTTCAGCGCCTCGAACGCCATGCCCGCGGTCATGCCGCCGTCGCCGATCACGGCGACGACCTTGCGCCGCTCGCCGCGCAGTTTCGCCGCCACCGCCATGCCGGCGGCCGCGGACAGGGACGTGCTCGAGTGGCCGGCACCGAAGGCGTCGTACTCGCTCTCCGCGCGCAGGCAGAACGGCGCGAGGCCGCCGAGCCGGCGGATGGTCTCGAGCTGCGCACGGCGGCCGGTGATCATCTTGTGCGGATAGGCCTGGTGGCCGACGTCCCAGATCAGCCGGTCGCGCGGCGTGTCGAACACGCGGTGCAGCGCCAGCGTCAGCTCGACGGTGCCGAGGTTCGCCGCGAAGTGGCCGCCGATACGGCCCAAGGTCTCGATCAGGAAGCGCCGCAGCTCGACCGCCAGCGGCACGAGCTGGTCCGCCGGCAGCAGGCGCAGCTCCTCGGGCGTGCGGACGCGCCCGAGCAGGGCATAACCGGGGATGTCCGTCATGGGGGCGCCATTATGCTG
>DATLCG010000019.1:0-7711 GCA_035526525.1 Binatia bacterium | reverse complement strand
GCCGGCCTCGGCATAGACGCCGGTCCCGCGGATGCCGATGGTGGCGGTCGGCGTGTGCAGCGCCAGCGGCTCCTTGCGCGTGCCGAACACGCTCAGCATCTTGCCGGTGAGCAGACGCAGCGATTGCTTGACCCCGCGCGCCAGGCCCAGCTCCACCACGGAGCGCTCGCGCAGGATGAAGGCGTTCGCACCCACCGCGTAGACCGCGTAGGCGCCGTCGCCGGTACGCACCGAATCGGTCGGCCGGATGACGGTGTTGGGTGTCGCCGGCTTGCCGTTCACGCGCACGTCGCCGCGCAGCTCGAACACGCTCTGGCCCTCCGGCAGCCGTCCGGGGAGCCGGCCGAACAGGCTCGCCAGCGCCGGCCCGTTCCAGCCCAAGCCGCCGGCCAGCCAGCCGAGCGACAGCGCCCGCACCAGAAAACGTCGCCGCGGATCGTCGAGCTCGTCGTCTTGGCGTCGCACCTGCATCTCCGGGATAACACTTACCGGTCCCACCTTCGCGCAAGGCGTTCGCCTTTACAAGGGCGCAATGCGCCGCGGACAATTCCTCTCCCGGGGGAATTCATGTCGTTTGCGCGCCGCTTGCTGCTGTCGTGCTGCCTTGCTGCAGCACCGGCGCTGGCCGCGGGCGCGCAGCCGCTCCGGCTCGGCGCGGAGCTCGGTGCCGGCTACGACTCCAACCTCGGCAACGCCGGCCATGCGCAGGACGTGCGGGACAGCCCGTTCGGCGCGGCAGCGTTGCAGGCCGAATGGACCCAGGACGCCGGCGCCTACGCGGCCCTCGCCCTGCGCGCGCGTGCCGACGGCGAGTCATATGCGCGCCTGCACACGCTGGACAACCTGAAGGGCTCGCTGCAGCTGCGCGGACTGCTGCGGCCGGGCGGCGGCTTCTTCGTGCCGACGCTGTCGGCCTGGGGCAGCGCGGCGCGCTGGGAGTTCAACAGCGCGATGCGCGACGGCTACGAGTACCGCGCCGGGGCGGCGCTGCTCGAGCAGGTGACGACCGCGATCCGGCTGCGTCTGAACGCGGGATGGTCACGGCGGGATTCCGAAAGCCGCGTGTTCGACTTGCACGGCGGCAGCGTGGGGGCTGCGCTCGACTGGTCGCTCGCGCCGCGCGTGTCCGTGTTCGGCGGCTGGCAGTGGTATCGCGGCGACGTCGTATCGACCGGCAAGGCCAGCTACCCGAGCGTCAGCTCGAGCCAGGCAGTCGAAGCCGACGACGCCTTCGGCGGCTTCGGCGCCGGCCAGTTTGCCTACCGCCTGCGCGGACACGCGCAGCTCGCCACCGCCGGGTTCAACGTGGCCCTCGCGCGCAACCTGTCGCTCGACGTGCAGCAGCTCTACGCCGACTCGCGCGCAGGCGCGGACGAGCACTACGTGCGCTCGACCTGCAGCGCCAGCCTGTTGCTGAGGTTCTGATGCGTACGCTGCGCCTCTCTCTTGCCCTGCTCGTCCCGACTTTCGCCGCCTGCCAGACCGGCGATGACGCAGCGCCCCTGCCGCCGCCGCACCTGGGCCAGGACTTCCCGGCCACTCAGTTCCTCGAGTTCTTCAACCACCAGTACTCGCTGCCCGGCGGCGACTACCGGCTGGTGGTCGCACCGGCTGCGAGCGGCACCGGCAGCTTCGATGCGCTGGCAACGCTGGACGACGGCAGCGTCAGCGAATTCTCCGGCAGCTGGACCGGCGCCGCGTCCGCCGATCCTGCCGATGCCGACGATCCCTCCCAGGCGCTCACGCTGCAGCGTCCCGGCGGCATCGCGCTGGCGCTCACGGCCAGCAGCGCGGCGTGCGTCTTCCTGCTCGACCGCACCGGGGCGGTGGTCGCCCGCGCCGGCGACACGGACGGGACGACCGATGCCTGCGACACCGGCGCGACGGCCGCCGACGGCGCCCTGCCGGCGTCGAAGACCGACGACATCGATTACGCGCGCGCCTTCTACGCCACCATCGATCCCTGCAACCAGCGCACCACGCTCGGGGCATGGAAGGCGGCCAACGGCTTCGGCGCGGACGACGAGCACGCGATCTTCCGCGACGCGCGCGACCTCGGCTACGGCCGCGACATGCACCTGCGGCACACCGCCGACGGCGGTCTTGCGTTCTACGTGCGCAACTACCAGGTCCGCGACGTGCCCGGCGCGGCCTACGGACCGCTCAACCTGGACGCGGCACTGGCCGGCGCGGCGAAGTACCACGTCGGCACCAACGCCATCGAGTGGGGCCCGGTGTACGAGGCCGCCGATGTCGACGGCACGTGCGACGACGCCGTGGACGTCAATTCCGACGGCGTCATCGACACGAAGGACTTCTTCACCCGGCATTACACCTTCGAGCCCGGCGAGGACGGCGCGCGCCGGCTGCTGGTGAACCTCGACGGCAAGGGCGCCAAGGCGATGCCGCAGCCGTGCATCGTCTGCCACGGCGGTCGCGCCGATCCGCTGCTGCCCGATCCGCAGAACGCGAACCCGCTCAGCCGCTTTCCGCGCTTCGGCGACACCAAGGCGCGCCTGCAGCCGTTCCAGGTTGGGACCTTCGATTTCGGGCCGTCGTCGCCGTGGACGCGCGCCGATCAGGAGGACGTGTTGCGGACGCTGAACCAGGCCGTGTACGACAGTTACGCGAACTACGACGGCCGCCGCGATCCCGGCACCGGGCCCTACGCGTATCCGCCGGCCGGCGAATGGGACTCGCAGCAGGCGCGCCTGATGATGGAAAGCTGGTACGCCGGCACCACGCCCGCGGGCAACACGCCCGACGTTGCGGGCGGCCCGCTGGCCGACGTCGCCTGGGACGACAGCTACGTGCCGGCCGGCTGGACCGTGCCGGGCGGCGCACCTGCGGACGCCGCGGAGTTCTACACGCGGGTCATCGCGGCGGACTGTCGCACCTGCCACGTGTTGCGCGGCATCGGCAATTTCCACAACGACGACATCGATTTCACCCGCTACGACAAGTTCATCGGGCATTCCGACCAGGTCGAGGGCTTCGTCTTCGACAAGGGCATCATGCCGCTGGCCTACCTGCCGTTCAGCCGGTTCTGGGACGAAGGCGGCGCGCAGGCGATGGCGGACTTCCTCGCGGGCAATGCGGATTTCCTCGCGCTCGACCCGGACGCCGCGTTCACGCACCTGGATGCGGACCTGCGTGTCGTCGCCCCCGGCGCGCCGGTGGCGAAGGCCGGTCCCGACCGCACCGCACCGGGCTTCGCCACCGTGTCCGGCGCGGCCAGCCTGTTCGCGCTGAATCACCATTGGGAAATCGAGTCTGGCCCCGACGGCGGCACCCTCGATTCCGCGGACACGATCCGTACCATGCTGTCCGGCCCGGACGGCACCTACGTGCTGAAGCTGACCGTCGACGATGGGCGCGGCCGCGACAGCAGCGACACCGTCACCGTCGTGCTGGATGCCGCGGCCGACGATCCGCGCGCGCTGACCTTCGACGCCGACATCAAGCCGATCTTCACCAGCTACGGCTGCGTCGGCTGCCACTACCCGCCGCCGGAATCGGCGACGCCGGGGCTGTGCGACGCGGTCTACCTGCGGCCGCCCGTGTTCTGGCGCGATCCGCAGGCCGGCGACTGCCCGGCCACGCTGAACCGCGACGTGTACACCGACTTCCGGGGGCGGGTGGATTTCATGGACCCGGAGAACAGCCGCGTGCTGCGCAAGCCCAGCGGGCACCACCACGGCGGCGGCAACGTCTTCGGCAGCACCAGCGACCCGGGCTACCAGACCGTGAAGGAATGGATCCTCGAAGGGGCGCGCGAGAACTGATCGCGCTGCGGATCAGGCTGCGCGCAGCGCGTCCACCACCGGCAGGCGCGCGGCGCGCACCGCCGGGAACAGTCCGCCGACGAAGCCGATGACGACGGCCCAGATCACGCCCTGCACCAGCAGTCGCGGCGTGACCTTGAAGGCGAAGGCCACCTGGCTGAAAGTCTGGAAGTTCAGCGTGGATACCCGGAAGCCGTTGAACACCGCGTAGGCGATCGCCGCGCCGATCACCGCGCCCGCCAGCGACAGCAGCAGCGCCTCGATCATGATCGACGCCACCACCGGTCCGCCGCCGAAGCCGATCGCGCGCAGCGTGGCGATCTCGACGCTGCGCGTGGCCACGGCCGCATACATCGTGTTGAGCGCGCCGAACACGGCGCCGAGCGCCATGATCGCCGCCACGGTGTAGCCGATGAAAGTGATGAACAGGCGCAGGCCCTCGGAGCGCGACGCGTAGAACTCCGGCTCGCGCTGCGGCGCGGTGCGCAGGCGCGGGTCCAGGCTCATGCGATCCTTGAACGCGGTGAAGGTCTCGGCCCGGTCGTCGGCCAGCTGCAGCGTCACCGTGGAGTAGTACTGCGCGCGCACCGCATCGTGCAGTGCGCTGGCGTCCACCCACAGTTCGGACTCGTGCACGTCACCGCCCGACTCGAACACGCCGACGATGGCCCAGGGCCCGTCGCGCACCTCGACCGTGCCGCCGACGTCCAGGTCCGCGTACTCGGCATGCGCGCCGCGCCCGACCACCACCTCGCGCTTGCCGGGCTCGAACATGCGGCCTTCGACGACGTGCGCCTCCGGCCGGATGCGGAACACGCCCGGCGAAGTGCCGCGCACGACCGCATTGCTGGGCGCGTGCGTCGGGTCGCCGCGCTTGCTGATGTTGGTGAGCTGGTAGATCTCGGGCAGCGCCAGGGGCGCGCCGTCGTCGCCGCGCCGGACGCCTTCGGAGTCCACTACCAGCCGCGCCTGCTCCACGCTCATCGAGCTGCCGAGCTCGTCGATGCTGCCCTTGCGCAGCACGATGACGCGGTCCATGCGGCCGGTCGAGGACAGCGTCGCCCGGAAACCGTCCGCCATGGCGAGCATCGCGACCAGCACGCCCACCACGCCGGCGATGCCGGCCACGATGACGGTGGAAATGCCGAGCCGGCCGGGGATCGAGCGCACGTTCATCGCCGTCACCGCGCCGATCTGCTGGATCACGCCGGCCATGTCAGTGCCCCGCCAGTGCCGCGACGATGTCGAGGCGCATGGCGCGCAGCGCCGGCGGCAAGCCGACCGCCAGGGCCAGTCCGCCCGCGATCGCCAGGCCCAGCGCCGCGGCGTCGCCGGTGAGCTTCATGCCGGAGAAGCCGCCGATGGGCACGTTGGCGCCGATCACGGGTGCGAGCCAGGCCGCCAGCGCCATGCCCGCCACCGCGGCCAGCAGGCACAGCAGCAGGGCCTCGACCAGCACCAGCACCAGCACCGTGCGATCGCGGAAGCCCAGCGTCTTCAGCACGGCGAGCTCCGGCACGCGCTCGCGGACCGACTGCATCATGGTGTTCCCCGTGAGCATCAGCAGCGTGAAGATCACCGCCGTCATGATGCCGCCGAGGATCAGCTTCAGGTTGCCGAACTGCTTGACGAAGCCCTGGTTGAAGGCCTTCTCGGAGTCCGTCTTGGTCGGGTTCGGCGAGTTGGCGAACAGCGCGTCGACCGCGTGCGCGATCTCGGCGTTGCGTGACGGGTCCTCGACCCGCTCGATGAACCAGCCGACCATGCCGTCACCGAAGGCCCGCGACTGCTCGAAGTATTCGTGGTTGAACAGCAGGTACTCGTGCTGCGCACGGGTCGGGCCGTCCTTGCAGTCGAAGATGCCGACCAGGTCGAATTCCCAGACGCTGCTGCCGTCCTTCTTCGGCCAGATGGTGGAGATGATCGGAATGCGGTCGCCGACCTTCCAGCCGAACTTGTCGGCCAGGCGCTTGAGGACCACGGCGCCGGTGCGCGTCTTCAGCAGCGCCTCCTTCTGCCCCGGCGGCAGCTGTATCTCGGGGTACAGCTCGAGATACGGCTCGACATCGGTCGGGAACTGCGCGAAGAAATTCTTCTCTTCCTGGTAGATGCCGCCGAACCAGGATTGATAGGCGACCTGCTTCACCCCGGGGACGTTGCGGATCTGGCTGGCGAGCCCGATCGGCTGCATCTGCGTCAGCGAGTACTTGCCGGTCGTGATCAGGCGGTCGGCCCCGGCAATGTCGACGCCGGCGGTGAATGCGTTCAGCACGCCCTGCAGCAGGCCGTAGAGCAGGAACGCGACGACGATGGACAGCATCGTCAGGATGGTGCGCGGCTTGCGACGCCACAGGGTGGCCCACACCAGCGGGAAGAACTTCACTGGGCGGGATCGAGCTGCACCCGCACGCCGTCCTTCAGCTGCGCCAGGTCGCCGACCGCGACGCGCTCGCCGGAGGTGAGGCCCGAGGTCACCTGCACCAGCTCGCCGCGCTTGAGCGTGCCGAGCGACACCGCGCGCCGCTCCACCGTCTCGCCTTTCAGCACGTACACCACGTCCGCACCGGCATCCTTGCCAACGGCCTGCACCGGCACGAACACGCCCTTCGGCAGCTCGGCAGCGGCGGCGGGCTTGCCGGCGCTGAGGAAAGCCACCCGCGCACCCATGTCCGGCAGGATGCGGGCGTCCTTCAGCTCGATGCCGATGCGCACCTTCACGGTGGCCTTGCTGCGGTCCGCAGTCGGGATGACGGCGATCACCTTGCAGGGAATCTTCCAGTCCGGATAGGCGTTGAGCGTCGCTTCGACCGGCTGGGCGGGCTGCACGCGGTTGATGAAGTTCTCGTTGACGTCCACCTCGATCTCGAGCGAGTCCATGTCCACCAGCGTGCCGATGCCGGTGCGGGTGCCGGCGCCGCCGGCCGACAGCGGCGAGATCATCTCGCCGATCTGCGCGTTCTTCACCGTGATGACTCCGCCGAACGGCGCGCGGATCACGGTGAAGTCGAGGTTGCGCTGCTGCAGCTCGACGTTGCGCTGCGCGACCTGCACTTCGCGCTGCGCACGCTCGGACTGCGCCGTCAGGCCTTCGAAGTTGGCCTGCGCGGTGTCCACGGCGGCATCGCTGACGAGCTGTTTCTCGTGCAGCTCCTTTGCACGCTTCAGCTGGCGCTCGGCATCGGACAGCTGCGCCTGCACCACGGCCTGGCCTGCCCGGGCCGAATCGAGCTGCGACAGGGACAGCGACAGCTGCGCGTGCGCGGTGGTGTCGTCCAGGCGCGCCAGCACCTCGCCGGCGTTGACCGGCTTGCCTTCCTCGAAGGTCAGCGAGACCACCTTGCCGGTGACCTGCGAGGAGACCGTGGCCTGACGCCGCGCCACGACGTAGCCCGAGGCGTCCAGCACCGAGCCGGCCGCGGCGCCGCCGGCAGCGGGCGCGAGGGCGATGGCGACCTTCACCGGCACCGCCGGCGCCGGGCGCAGCCAGATCCACGCGCCTCCTGCGGCCGCGACGATCGCCAGCCCCAGCACGACCCATTTGCCCGCGCCGCCGCTCTTCTGCGGCAACGCATCGCGGTCGATCTTCAGCTGCCCCAGCAGCGCGCTCTTGTCGTTCATCGGTGCCCCTTCCCGGGCGGCGATTCTGCCGCACTTCCCCGCGGCGCGCGCGCCGACTCAGCCGCCGTCGAGGTGCCTTTGCATGAGCCGGACGTCGAGCACGCGGCCGAATTTCTCCCCGACGCGGCTCATCACGCCGATCGTCGCGAAGCCCAGCGCCTCGTGCAGGCCGCGGCTGGCCGGGTTGCCTTCGACGATGCGCGCCATCAGCACCTGCACCCCGCGCGGCGGCGCCAGCCGCATCAACTCCTCCATCAGGCCGCGCGCCAGGCCGCGGCCCCGGAAGTCGCGATGCACGTACACCGCGT
>DATLCG010000010.1:0-12110 GCA_035526525.1 Binatia bacterium | reverse complement strand
CGTCGAGGACAAGGTCGGCAAGATCGCCGGCCTGACCTACGCGCTCGACGCGGCGCGCGTGTTCGGCTGCTCCGCGGTGGACGCCGGGCACCAGCCGCCGGTGATCTCCGCGATCCTGAAGGCCTACACCACCGAGCTCGCTCGCGAGCTCGGCCGGGAGGGCATGGACGTGTTCGCCGGCAGCGGCGTGATGCAGGGGCCGAACAACATCCTCGGCAAGGGCTACGCCGGGGCGCCGGTGGCGATCACCGTCGAGGGCGCAAACATCATGACGCGCACCCTGATGATCTTCGGCCAGGGCGCGACGCGCTGCCATCCGTACGCGCTGAAGGTGGTGCACGCCGCCGAGCAGGACAACGCGGAGCAGTTCCGCAGCAACCTGCTGGCGTGGTTCGGCTTCTTCTTCGGCACCATCGGCCGCACCCTGGTCCGCACGCTGACGCGCGGTTTCGCTGCCGGCTCGCCGGTGGGCGGCCCCACCGCGACGTACTACCGCCGGCTCGGCTGGGCAGCGTCGCGCTACGCGATGCTGACCAACCTCGCGATGTTCTTCATCGGCGGCAAGCTCAAGGCGCGCGGCAAGCTCACCGGCCGCTACGCGGATGCGCTGGCCTGGCAGTTCCTGGCCATCGCCACGCTGCGCCGGTTCGAGGCCGAAGGCCGCCGCGCCGAGGACCTGCCGCTGGTGCAGTACGCCTGCGAGTACGCGCTGCGCGAAATCCAGCTCGCGTTCGAGGGCATCTACGCCAACTTCGACGCACCGCTGGTCGGGCTGTGGATGCACACCGTGGGTGGCTGGCTGCTGCGCCTGAATCCGCTGACCGGCGCGATGAAGGACTCGGTGAGCCACCGCGCCGCGCTCTGCATCGATCACTACGACGAGCAGTACCAGCGCCTCATCGACGGAGTGTTCAAGGCGCCCGAGACGTATCCCGGCACCGGCCGCCTGATGAAGGCGTTCCGGCTGGTCACCGAGGCGCACGCGGCCGCGGAGCGCATCATCCTCGCGCAGCGCGCGAAGAAGCTGCCGCGCGGCCCGCTGCCGGCCGAGATCGCCGACGAGGCGGTCAAGGCAGGCATCGTCACTGCGGCCGAGGCGCGCCTGCTGAAGGACGCGCTGGCGGCGCGGCTCGAGGCGATCGAGGTGGACGTCTTCACGCCGGAGCAGTTCTACGCCGAGGTCAACAGCAAGGGCGGCCTGACGCTGGGCGACGTGCCGACGAAGATGGCGGTCAACGCCTGATTTGCTGCAATACTGAAAGCCCGCGCCGGAGCATCGGCGCGGGCTTTTCGTTTCTGGGGGACGCGAAGTGAGCAACCCGCTGCTGCAGGGCATCCGCATCCTCGACCTGTCGCGCCTGCTGCCGGGGCCGTTCTGCTCGCTGTACCTGGCGCAACTCGGCGCCGAGGTCATCAAGATCGAGGAGCCGAAGGGTGGCGACTACGCGCGCGGCCTGTCGCCGGAACTGTTCGCACTGGTCAACCGCGGCAAGAAATCCGTGACGCTGGACCTGCGCAAGCCGGAAGGCGCGCTGGCGTTCCGGCAGCTCTCTGCGGGCGCGGACGCGGTGCTCGAGTCGTTCCGGCCCGGCGTGATGGACCGGCTGGGCTGCGGCTACGACGCCCTGCGGGCGCAAAATCCGCGCCTGGTCTATGCCGCTCTCACCGGCTATGGCCAGGACGGGCCGTATCGCGATCGCGCCGGCCACGACATGAACTACTGCGGTTATGCCGGCGCGCTGGACCAGATCGGCCCGGCGGGCGGTCCGCCGGTGCTGCCCAACACGCAGATCGCGGATCTCGCCGGGGGTGCGCTGACCTGCGCCATCGGCCTGCTCGCGGCGCTGCTGGGCGCGCGCGCCAGCGGCCACGGCACCTTCGTGGACGCCGCCATGCTCGACGGCACCCTGGCCCTGCAGGTGCTGTCGCAGGCCACGCTGCGCACGGTCGGGCACCCCATCCCGCGCGGCAGCGACATGCTCACCGGCGGTTTGCCCAACTACTCGCTCTACGAGTGCGCGGACGGCCGGCACATCGGCGTGGGCGCGCTGGAGCCGAAATTCCTGCAGAACCTGTGCGCGTCGCTCGGGCGCCCGGATCTCGCGCGGCTGCCGGCCGCGCCGGGCGCCGCCGGCGAGCCGCTGCGCCGCGAACTCGCGGCCCTGTTCCGCACCCGCACGCGCGACGAATGGGACACGAGCCTGGCGGAGCACGACACCTGCGTCGGCGCGGTGCTGACGCCGGACGAATCGCTGGAAAACGCGCAGGTGCTCGCCCGCGGGCTGGTGCGCCAGGCCGGCGGCAAGCCGGCGGTCGGCCATCCGGTGCAGTTCGGCGGCGCGCCATTGCCCGAGCCGTCCCCGGCGCCGCGCCTCGGACAGCACACGGCGGAGGTGCTCGCCGCCGCGGGATGCGACCCGGCGCAAGTCGAGCGCTGGCGCACGGCGGGCATTTGCTGATGCGCGCAGCCTTGACTTAGGCTGTCTGCATCCATGGCAGTCCACTTACGAAGACTGCCTCACCGGAGGGGTTCCATGATCGGCAGGTCCTTGGCGGCGCTGATGGCCGCGGCACTGGTGTCGCTTCCCGTCGTCGCGAAAGTCCCGCAGGAACAGGCGCAGCGCCTGCTGCAGCCCAATGGCGACCTCACTCCCATGGGCGCACAGAAGTCCGCGAACAAGGACGGCTCGATCCCGGCCTGGAACGGCGGCCTGACGCAAGGCCCGCCGGACTGGCAGGGTCCGGGCACGCGCCTGACCGACCCGTTTCCCCAGGAGCAGGCGGCATTCACCATCACGGCAGCCGAGGCCGACAAGTACCGCGACAAGCTCACCGTCGGCCAGATCGCGCTGTTCCACCAGTATCCGCAGTCGTACAAGATGCACGTCTACCCGACGCACCGCACCGCCGGCGCGCCGAAGTTCGTCTACGAGGCGACCTACCGCAACGCCACCACCGCCGAGCTGGGCGGCAACGGCGAGGCGCTGCAGAACGCCATCACCGGCATCCCGTTCCCGATCCCGCAGAGCGGCTTCGAGGTGATCTGGAACCACAAGACGCGCTATCGCGGCCAGGGCGGCACGCGCTGGAACGTGCAGGCCGCGGTGCAGGACAACGGCAACTTCAACCTGTCGAAGCTGCGCGAGGACTTCCGCATCCAGTACAGCACGCCGAACATCAAGCCCGAGGACCTGAAGAACGTCCTGGTGTTCTTCCTGCAGGTGGTCACCAACCCGCCGCGCCTCGCCGGCACCATCACGCTGGTGCATGAAACCATGGACCAGGTGAAGGAGCCGCGCCGCGCCTGGCAGTACAACCCCGGCCAGCGCCGCCTGCGCCGCGCACCGAACGTCGGCTACGACAACCCCGGCACTGCGTCCGACGGCCTGCGCACCAACGACCAGTACGACAGCTTCAACGGCGCGATGGACCGCTACACCTGGAAGCTGGTCGGCAAGCGCGAGATGTACGTCCCCTACAACGAGTACCGCCTGGGCAGCGGCAAGGTCAGGTACGAGGACATCCTCAAGGCCGGCCACATCAACCAGGAGCTGCCGCGCTACGAGCTGCACCGCGTGTGGGTGGTGGAGTCGAACCTGAAGCCCGGCACCAGCCACATCTACAAGCGGCGCACCTTCTACGTGGACGAGGACTCCTGGCAGATCGTGGCGGTGGACTGCTACGACAAGCGCGACCAGCTGTGGCGCGTGCAGGAAAGCCACACGCTCGCGGTCTACGACCCCGGCCAGGTCACCCAGGAAGCCAGCGGCGCCATCGGCCCGGTGATGGAGGTCATCTACGACCTCAACAGCCGCCGCTACCTGGCGATGTCCATGAACAACCAGGAGCAGAACACGGCGGAGAAGGTGTTCAACGCGAACTACTTCGAGCCGGCCAACGTGGCGAAGCTGACGATCAAGTAGCCGCACCCGGAAACAA
This sequence comes from Binatia bacterium, assembly GCA_035526525.1. Taxonomy (GTDB): domain Bacteria; phylum Pseudomonadota; class Gammaproteobacteria; order Nevskiales; family Nevskiaceae; genus JACPFV01. The sequence continues at coordinate 8,171 of DATLCG010000010.1, read as the reverse complement.
CAAAAAAGGCGGCCCCCCGGCCGCCTTTTTTTTGCCTGCGCGAGCTACCCGCCGCCGCGCCCCGACTGCCGCCGCAGCATGGACACGCCGACCAGGATCAGGATCACCGGCCACCAGCGCGCGAGCAGGTATCCCAGGTTGGGCATCAGCCCGAAGTTGGCCAGCAGGAACAGCACGCCGAGCACGATGAGGATGTAGGGCGCGGCCGAATGGCGTGACATCGGGATCTCCTGTTTCAGCGAAGTGCGTCGCCCAGCCGCAGGCGCGCCAGCGACGGTGCGCTGAGGCTGCCGAAATACAGCCAGCCGTCATGCTCCTCGACGCTGGTGACCGGGGCATAGGCGCCCTCGCCGGTCCCCTGCAGGTTGGCGACCACCTGCCCATCGACGTTGAAGCCGAGCGCCATGCCGAAGTGGGCCGGCCTGGGCTGCGCCGCGGCCGGCAGGCGGAACACGATCTTGCGCACGAAGGGCAGCGGCAGGAACCTGTCGAGGTCGGCGACGCGCGGCGAGTAGATCGCGCACCAGAAGCGGTCGCGGCCATTGAAGCTGATGTTGTCCGGAAAGCCCGGCAGGTTGTCGGCGAAGACCTCGGTCTGGCCCGCCTTCTCGCCCTTGAGCCAGTGCCGGAGGATGCGGTAGGTCGTGGTCTCGTTGACCAGGAAGAACGCGTCGTCAGGGCCGACGGCGATGCCGTTCGGGAAATACAGGTCGCGCACGACGACCTGCGTCGTGCCGCTCGCCGGGTCATAGGCCAGCACGCGGCCGTTCGGGGCGTGCTCCAGCACGTCGGCCATGGTCGCGTGGATGCCGAAGCGCGACGAGGCGTCCGTGAAGTACAGCACCGGCGACTGCGTCCCCGCGTCCACGTCGTCGGTGAAGCGGAACGGCACACCGTCGGCCGTCGAGCTGAGCACCGTGACGGCGCCGTCCCCGGCGATGCGCAGCAGGCCTTTCTCGGCATCGGCCACCACCACGCTGCCGTCGGGCCGTGCGAGCGTGCCGAGCGGGCGGCCACCGGTGTTCGCGAGCTGCACCGGCTGCGTGCCATCCGCCGCGAACCGGTAGACGCGACCGTCGTCGAAGCCGGCGTACACGCGGCCCTGCGCGTCCAGCGCGACGCCTTCCGGCCCGCGGCCGAGGCCCGCTGCGATGAGCTCCGCCTTTTTCAGCAGCTCGTTCTTGGCGTAGGCGCCTTCCAGCTTCGGCGCCGGCGCCGGCGTCCAGGGCTGCGGCTCGATCGGCACCGGCCACGCCAGCAGGTACGCGGCCAGCATGAGCAGCACGACCAGCGTGACGCCGAGGATCTTCTTCATGGGCACTCCCGCCCTGTTCCGCGGCGCAGCCTAGCAAGCCTGCGCTCGCGCCGGGCGGCGCGGCGAACTCAGCGCCGGCGGCGTCCGAGCGCGGCGAGTCCGAGCAGCAGCAGCGTCGCCGCCGGCACCGCGCCGGTGACGAGCGCACCCGAGCCCTGCTTGACGCCGCTGCAGCCGGCGCCGCCGTTCAGCGCGTAGTAGCCCTGCGGCGACTCGTCCACGCTGGACACGACCGCCACCAGCGAAACGCGTGCCTGGCCGAACACGGACTCGAGCGTGCCGCCCTCCTCCAGGCCCAGGCGATCCTTGCGGATGCCCCAGGTGACGAAGCCGTCGGCACTGTTGGTGCCCTCGTCGGCCGGTCCGATGGTCGTCAGGCTGCCCGAGGTGCCCGGCGTCGCCGGCGGATCGCGGCGGCCGAGCGTGTAGGCGTCCTCGCCGGGCGGCGCGTACGGATCGAAGGCGACGAAATATTCCAGTCCGTCCGACAGCACGAAGCGCACGTAGTACTGGCTCTGCGGCGGGATCGGATCGAGGGAAGCCACCTTGATGCTGAAATAGATCCTGTCGCTGCCGGGCGGCTCGGCCACGTAGACGCCTTGCACGTCGTGCTGCGCCAGCGGGTCCGGCACCGCGCCCGCGGCGGGATCGGCGGCATCGCCGGTGGCGTCCTCTGAGACGAGCTCGCCGGGCAGGGTGCACGAAGCGCCGTCGCTTCCGAAGGCAGGGGCGGCCAGCAGGCCGGCGATCACGAGGGTCCACAGCAGACGCATGGGTGAGGCTCCCGGTTTGGGCGGGTCTGGGCCCGCATCGACGCCCGCTTGATAGCGCAGGCCGCAGCGGCTGTCGAGGGCTGACCGATGCAGACCCCAACGCACCGCGGGCGCCCGCGATGACGCCGTCACGGCGGGGGGGCCGGTTGGTAACATGGCCGCCGGCCGCGTCGAGCCACAGAAGAACGTCACTCCGGGGAGAAGCGATGAGCGTCGAAAAGAGCCCGCTGGAAATGCTGTTCCACTGGGCCCAGAAGCACCCGCAGCAGACCTGGCTGTTCCAGCCCGTGGACGGCCAGTGGCGCCGCATCAGCTGGTCCGAGGCCGGCGACCAGGTGCGTCGCATGGCGAGCGCGCTGCGCGCCCTGCTGCCGGCAGGCAGCAAGGTGGCCATCTCCGGACGCAACACCGCCGAATGGTTCCTGGCCGACCTGGCCGCGGCGATGGCCGGGATGGTCAGCGTCGGCCTGTACCCCAAGCAGGCCCCCGAGCACACGAAGTTCATCCTCGAGCACAGCGAAACCCGGCTGGTGTTCGTCGGCCCCGCGCCGGACCTGGACGAGTTCATGGGTGCCATCCCCAAGGGCATCAAGACGGTCTCGTTCCCCTACGCCGAGGTGCCCGCCTGCGACCTGCGCTGGAACGAACTGATCGCCAAGCATCCGCCGCAGCAGGAAGTGCCGAAGCCGAAGCCCGACGACCTGGTGACGCTCATCTACACCTCCGGCACCACCGGCAATCCTAAGGGCGTGATGGTCACGCTCGGCAACATGATCTTTTCCGCCGACGGCCTGATGCAGGCGCTGCCGCCCGCCCCCGCCGGCGAGCGCTTCTTCTCGTACCTGCCGCTGGCGCACGCCTTCGAGCGCGGCGCGGTGGAGCTGGCGTCTCTGTACTTCGGCGCCGAGGTGCACTTCCTCGAGAACATCGACAAGCTCGCCGAGCAGCTGCCGCAGGTCGCACCGACCCGGTTCTTCGCCGTGCCCCTGGTGTATGCGCGTGTCCAGGCCGGCGTGCTCCGGAAGCTGCCGCAGGAAAAGCTGGAGAAGCTCAACCGCATCCCGATCGTGCGCGGCCTGATCCGGCGCAAGATCCTCAAGGGCATCGGCCTGCAGAACGCGCGCATGTGCTTCTCGGGAGCGGCGCCGCTGCCGATCCCGCTGATGGAGTGGTTCCAGAAATACCTGGGCGTCACGATCTTCCAGGGTTACGGCATGACCGAGAACTCGATCTATGCCACCTGCAACCGGCCCGGCCGCAACAAGCTCGGCAGCGTCGGCACGGCGATGCCCGGCGCGAACATGAAGATCGCGGAGGACGGCGAGATCCTGTTCAGGCACCCCGGCGTGATGCCGGGCTACTACAAGGATGCCGAGAAGACGAAGGAGACCTTTACCGCCGACGGCTATCTGAAGACCGGCGACAAGGGACGCGTCGATGCCGAGGGCTACCTCTACATCACCGGACGCGTGAAGGACATCTTCAAGACGTTGAAGGGCAAGTACGTCGCGCCGGCGCCGATCGAGGGCGCCATGGCGCGCAACACCGACATCGACCAGCTGTGCCTGGTGGGCTCGGGCCTGAAGCAGCCGATCCTGGTCGTGTCACTCACGCCGGGCGCGCGCAGCCAGGCGAAGGACGAAGTCGAGCGGCGGCTGGTGGGCGACATCGAGGTGGTCAACAAGACGCTCGAGGACCACGAGAAGATCGCCAAGGCGATCGTGGTGAAGGACGCCTGGACCATCGACAACGGCTTCATGACCCCGACGATGAAGGTCAAGCGCAACGAGGTCGAGAAGCGCTACCACGACGTCCTGGCCAAGAACGACGGCACCAAGGCGAAACTGGTCTGGGAGTGACACGGCCCGGACGCAGCCGCGCAGCACACACGCGGGGCTAGGCGAACACCACCGTCTTGTTGCCGTCGACGATGATCCGGTCCTCGACGTGCCAGCGCACCGCGCGCGCGAGCGCCTGGCGCTCGAGGTCGCGGCCCAGGCGCTTCAGGTCCTCCGGCGAATCGCGGTGCGAGACGCGTGCCGTGGCCTGCTCGATGATCGGTCCGCGGTCCAGCTCGGCGGTCACGTAGTGCGCAGTCGCACCGATCAGCTTCACGCCGTGCTCATAGGCCTGGCGGTAAGGGTCCGCACCGGCGAAGGCCGGCAGGAACGAGTGGTGAATGTTGATGAGGCGCGCCGGCCAGCGCGCCACGAAGGCGGGTGACAGCACGCGCATGTAGCGCGCCAGCACCACGACGTCGGCCTGGCCTTCGAGCAGCTGCAGCATCCGCGCCTCGGCCGCATGCTGCGTGTCGGCGGTGCTGGGGACGTGGTGGAACGCCACTCCGAACGCCGCCACCGACCCGCGCAGCTCCGCGTGGTTCGAGATCACGCGGGTGACGTCCACCGCCAGTTCGCCGCGCGACCATTGCCACAGGAGCTCCAGCAGGCAGTGGTCGTGGCGCGACACCAGCAGCGCCATCCGCGGGCGGTGCGCGGCGTAGCTGAGGTGCCACTGCATGCCGAAGCGCTCGCCGACACCGGCGCCGAAGGCGGCGTGGAAAGCCTCGCGTGACAGGTCGAGGCGCGGTGTCTGGAACACGAGGCGCATGAAGAAGCGCCCGCCTTCAGGATCGGTCGAGTGCTGGTCCAGCTCGGTGATGTTGGCGCCGTGCTGCGCCAAAAACGCGGACACCGCCGCGACGATGCCGGGCCGGTCGGCGCAAGTGATGAGCAGGCGCGCCGTCGTCTCCGATGCCGGGCGGGACGGGACCGCGCCCGCCGGACCGCCCGCCGCTGCGGTCACGTGGCGGGCGGCGGCGAGCCGGGTGCCGGCGCTGGCGCAGGCGCAGGGGCCGTCTGCCACTGGTCCGGCAGCGCCCGGAGCTTCGCGGCTTCCTCCGGGAATTGCGGACCGTTGGCCTGCAGCGCCTGCGCGATCACCTGCCGCGCCTCGGCGTCCTTTCCGAGCGCATGCAGCGTGCTCGCACGCAGCTCCGCGTTGCGCAGGCGGTTCGCGCCGTAGGCTTTCGCAGCGGCCTTTTCAAAGTAAGGCAGCGCCTCGGCGTGCCTGCCGCGCGCAGCCAGCGTCTTGCCCTCGCGGTAGGCATAGACGTAGTCGTCGGGCCAGGCCTGGATCATCCGGTTCAGCAGCGCGTCGAGCTCGTCCCAGCGCTGCGCACGCTCGAGGTACACGCGCAGGTTGTCGGCCTGGTTGCGGTCCTTCTTCAGATCGGGGCCGATGCGCTGGGCCAGGTTCTCGATGGCACGATCCAGCACGCGTTTTTCGGCCGCCGTGTCGCCCAGCGCCTGCTCCAGGTCGGCCGTGCCGACCACCACGCTGCGCTCGTCGGCGCAGCGCGCGTTGTCCGCGAGCACGCGCTTTTCGAGCAGCAGCTGCATCAGCTCGACCTGCGAGCGCAGCAGGTCGGTGCGCGCCGCGCCCGTTTCCTTTTCGGTGCAGGCCATGACGCGGTCCAGTTCATACGGGCGCTCGCAGCCGAGGTTGGCATCCAGCACTGCGGCGCCTGCCTTCAGGCAGCCCGCCGTGTCGGGCTCCTTCGAAGCGCGCAGCAGCTCCAGCCGGCCGAGCCACAGCGAGGACTGGGAATCGCGCGCGACCGCGGCGCGGGCTTTCGGCGCCAGGGCCATGAACCAGTCGAGTCCGCCCGCAGCGTCGTAGCGTGCATGGAAGGTCTTGAGCACCTCGCGCGCCGCGGCGAGCGACGCATCCGAGCCGTCGGCCACGCGCGCCTTCAGCGACTCGAGCGTGTCGCCCCGCGCCAGCGCACCGTTGAGCCAGGCGTAGAAATCCGCGCGCGTCTGCTCGCCGAGAATGCGGCCGAGCTCGCGCCCGTCCGGCGCGAACACGACGTAGGTCGGCAGCGCCTTCACGCTCCACTGCTTCATGAGCTGGGCGCCCTCGGGGGAGTCGGCGTCGAGCTCGAGCACCACCGCGTCGCGGCGCACGCGGTCCCACTCGGGACCGGTCAGCACGTTGCGCGCCATGTAGTAGCAGGAGTAGCACCACGGCGCCGAGAAATCCGCCAGCAGCGGTGCGCGGCGGGCGCGCGACTGGGCGACGGCCGCGTCGTAGCTCCCGGGGCTTTCCGCGAACGAAGGCGCGGCGAGCAGGAGGGCGGCGGCGACCCAGGGCATCTTCATGGCGGGCGTTCCAGCTTCAGCCTCGGCGCATCCGCCGGCGGCTTCGATTCGTAGGAGATGCGCACATTGTAGGGGTGCCCGGTGCGCGGGTCATGGACGTTCGAGACGCCGCGATATTCCACCAGCTTGCGCTCGGCCGGCCCGTAGGTGAGATCGAGCGGAGCGGCCAGGAGGCGGAACAAAGAATCCGGCTCGAGGCGGATGACGACCGCGGGACGGCCTTCGAACGTGGAATCGCCCAGGCGCCGTGCACGGAATGCGAAGCTGTCCAGCGAGCCCGGGACCGCGATGCGGAAGGGCACGGTGTCGCCGTGCATCAGGCGGTCGAACACCGAGCGCAGAAACATGTGGATGCCGGAGTCGGCGGTCATCGGCGCCCGCAGCGGCACGGTTTTCGTCTCCGCGGCGCGCCCGGGCAACTGGCGCACCAGCGTGACGCCGCCTTGCAGCGAGCGGATGCCCTCGGCGTAGCCTTCCTGCACGAGGTCCATCCGGTACAGCGGCACGAACGGATCCTTCGGGAAATCCAGCATCTTGCGCCCCAGCAGGTCGCCGGCGGCGTCGTAATAGTCGATGCGGCCGCCGAGCCAGCGTTCCCCGTCGAGGTTCTGCTCGTGCACCTCGGTGTAGAGGTACTTGCCGGTGTCGAGATCGCGGGCGTAGCCCTGGAATCGCAGCACGGACGGCTGGGCCGCCGCGCTCGCTGCACCGAGCGCGAGTGCCACTGCCGCCGCCATGGCAGGCACGCGGATCATGCGCGCGGCGGCCACGGGACCAGTGCACTCGTGGTCCGGATGTACTCGGCGTAGCCCGCCTTGCGCCGTGCCATCTCCGTCTCCAGCAGCGGCATGCCGGAGATGCGCGTGAGCAGCACCGCCATGACGCCCGGTGCCAGCAGGCTCCAGGCGCCGTGTGGCGCACCCCACGCCAGGGGCACGTAGGCGCACCAGTGGACGCATTCGAAGAAGTAGTTCGGGTGGCGCGACCAGCGCCACAGGCCGCGGCGGCAGACCTGCCCGCGCTGCGTCCGGTCGCGCCGGAAGGCCGCCATCTGCGCGTCGGCAAGGGCCTCGCCCAACACCGCTGCCAGCCACAGCGCCACGGCGGCGGCGAACGCGGCCGGCGGCGGCAGGTCGTTCCGGTACGCCGCCGGCACGAATGCGCTGCCGGCCAGCAGCAGCGTGAACACGTTCTGGAACTGGAAGAACCCGAACAGCTTCAGTTGCGCCTGCCGGCCCCAGCGGGCCCGCAGCTGCGCATAGCGGAAGTCCTCCGGCGCCCCCCAGTTGCGACGCCACAGGTAAGCCGCGAGGCGCAGCCCCCAGAGCCCTCCCATCAGCGCGATGGCCAGCCGCACCGCGCGTGGCGCATCGCCCGCTTCGGCGATCAGCAGCGCAAGCGTGCCGAGCGTGGCCGCCCATGCCGCGTCGACGATGCCGGCATTGCCGGTGCGGCGCTGGAGCAGCCAAGCCGCCGTCTTGGCGCCGGCGCAGATCAGCGCGCAGAGCGCGAGGACGTGGGGGACGGTCATGGTGCCGAGTATTACGCGCGGGGGCCGCAGGTGGATGCGGGAAACAGACCCGGAAGCGGGCCTGTCCCTAATGCCGCGTCTTGCCGCCCGGCGCGGTGCGCGCGGCCTGGAACAGCTCGTGCACGTCGGCAGGGCTGAAGTCGTACACCCGTCCGCAGAACTCGCAGGTCACCTGCACGCGGCCCTGCTCCTTCAGCAGCGACTCCATCTCGGCTTCGCCCAGCGACAGCAGCATCGCGGAGATGCCAGCGTGCGAGCACGAGCAGGCGAGCCGCACCGGCCGCGACTCGGCGACGCGCACGGTCTCCTCCGCGAACAGGCGCCGCAGCAGGTCCAGCGGTGCCGCCGTCGCCAGCTCCGCTTCGCGAAGCGTCGCGAACAATGCCGAC
>DATLCG010000132.1:0-4701 GCA_035526525.1 Binatia bacterium | reverse complement strand
GTTGGAGAAGAAGAACGACAGGTTGGGCGCGAAGTCGTCGACGTGCATGCCGCGCGCAAGATACGCCTCGACGAAGGTGAAGCCGTTGGCGAGCGTGAAGGCGAGCTGGCTGATCGGGTTCGCACCGGCCTCGGCGATGTGATACCCGGAGATGCTCACGGAATAGAAATTCCGGACGTTGTGCTCGTTGAAGTACTGCTGGATGTCGCCCATGCACTTCAGCGCGAACTCGGTGCTGAAGATGCAGGTGTTCTGGCCCTGGTCCTCTTTCAGGATGTCGGCCTGAACGGTGCCGCGCACGGTGGTGAGCGCCATCGCCTTGATCTCTGCGCGCTCGGCATCCGTCGCCTTGCGGCCTTTCTCCTGCTCGAACTTCGCGACCTGCTGGTCGATGGCGGTGGTCAGGAACATCGCCAGGATCGTCGGTGCCGGGCCGTTGATCGTCATGCTCACGGACGTGTTCGGCGAGCACAGGTCGAAGCCGGCGTAGAGGTCCTTCATGTCCTCGAGCGTGGCGATGCTCACGCCGCTGTTGCCGACCTTGCCGTAGATGTCCGGGCGGTGGTCCGGGTCCTCGCCGTAGAGCGTCACCGAGTCGAACGCGGTGGACAGGCGCGCGGCCGGCATGCCCTTGCTCAGCATGTGGAAGCGCTGGTTGGTGCGCCTGGGGCCGCCTTCGCCGGCGAACATGCGCGTCGGGTCCTCGTTCTCGCGCTTGAACGGAAATACACCGGCGGTGTACGGGAAATGGCCGGGCAGGTTTTCCAGGTACAGCCACTTCAGCAGGTCGCCTTCGTCGGTGTAGCGGGGCAGGGCGACCTTCGGGATCTTCGTGCCGCTGAGCGAGGTGCGCGTGAGCTCGACGGTGACTTCCCTGTCGCGCACCTTGTAGGTGTGCTTGTCGCCGGTGTACGCGGCTTTCAGCTTCGGCCAGCCGCCGAGCAGGGACCTGGCGTGGGGCTCCAGTTTTTGCTCGCGCTCGGAGAGCAGTGCGTGGATGTCATCCCGGCTTTCGCCGGGGCGGCGGGCCAGGAGATCGGCGGCGGTTCGCAGGTGCTGGCGCTCGCGCGCGATCTGCGCCTGCTCCTCGGCGCGGCGCTTGTAGTTGCGGACGGTTTCGGAGATTTCGCTCAAGTAGCGGGTGCGGGCGCCGGGGACGATGGCGCTGGCTTTGGTGCTGGTTTTGGTGGTGGGTTTGGGCAGGTGGCCGGCCCCCTCTCCCCGCGCGCCTTTGGCGCGTCGGCCCTCTCCCACGGGGGGAGAGGGGAAGGGGAGGCCCTTGGCGGCGAGCAGTTCCCGGATGCCGAAGTACAGCGCCGTCACGCCGTCGTCGTTGAACCTTGCGGCGATCGTGCCGTAGACCGGCATCTCTTCCGGCTTCTGCTGGAAGGCCTGCTTGTTGCGCTGGACCTGCTTGCGCACGTCGCGCACCGCGTCCTCGGCGCCGCGGCGGTCGAACTTGTTGACGGCGACCACGTCGGCGAAGTCGAGCATGTCGATCTTCTCGAGCTGGCTCGCGGCGCCGAACTCGGGGGTCATGACGTAGAGCGAGACGTCGGCGAACTCGGTCACCGCGGCGTCGCCCTGGCCGATGCCGGCGGTTTCGACCACGATCAGGTCGAAGCCGGCGGCGCGGCAGGCGGCGATGGCGCCGGGCAGGGCGGCGGAGACTTCGGCGCCGCCTTCGCGCGTGGCGAGGCTGCGGAAGAAGATTTTTTCGCGGGGGGGTGCTGCGTTTGGGGGTTCCCCCTCTCCCCGCGGGCCTTTGGCCCGTCGGCCCTCTCCCACGAGGGGAGAGGGGACGGAGGTGGAGCGGCCCAGGGCGTTCATGCGGATGCGGTCGCCGAGCAGTGCGCCGCCGGACTTGCGGCGGCTCGGGTCCACCGCGATCACGGCGATGTTCAGCGCGTCATCCTGGTCGAGGCGGAAGCGGCGGATGATTTCGTCGGTGACGCTGGACTTGCCGGCGCCGCCGGTGCCGGTGACGCCGAGGATGGGGGCGCGGTTCTGGTGCCCCTCTCCGGGGGGGAGAGGGGACATCGCGCCCAGCAGCTTCACGTCGAACGTCCCCGCCTCGATCAGCGAGATCACCCGCGCCAGCGCGCGGCGGTCGCCGGCGCGCAGCTTCATCAGCAGGCTCGCCGCGTCGCCTTCCAGCTCGTGGCGCGCGCGCTTCACCATGTCCTCGATCATGCCGTTGAGGCCCATCTGCTGGCCGTCGTGCGGCGAGTAGATGCGGGCCACGCCGCAGGCGTGCAGCTCCGCGATCTCCTCCGGCACGATGACGCCGCCGCCGCCGCCGAACACGCGGATGTCGGCGCCGCCGCGCTCGCGCAGCATGTCGAGCATGTACTTGAAGAACTCGACGTGGCCGCCCTGGTAGCTGCTGATGGCGATCGCGTGCGCGTCTTCCTGCAGCGCGGCGGTGACGATCTCCTCGACGCTGCGGTTGTGGCCGAGGTGGATCACCTCGCAGCCGTGCTGCTGCAGCAGCCGGCGGATGATGTTGATGCTGGCGTCGTGGCCGTCGAACAGCGCGGCCGCGGTGACGAAGCGCAGCGGCCCGTCGCGGCCGGCCTGGGGGCTCTGGACGTTCCGGGCGTCCTGGACGGGTTGGGGCCGCGACATCTAAGGAGTGCTCCGCTGGCTTGGGTCGTGCATCGGGACCCTCATTTTGCGCCTTTGGTCGGGCCACCGGCATCGGCCGGGTGGGGGAGACGGCCCTTTGCCGCAGGCCACGGGCGATTTGGGCATCATGCGGCGCCGCGTGGATGGGCGCAGGATGAAGCCGTGATGTCGAGTGATGTGCCGCCGGGGGGCGGACCGCAACAGCAGGCCGAGCTGGCGCCGGGCGGCGACCGCTACGCGCTGCAGCGCCGCAAGGGTTTTCCGTGGCTGGTGTTCTTTCCCGACCTGGAAACCGAGTTCCGCGCCAGCTTCGTCGAGGTCAACCGCTGGCGCATCCGCGTGGGCGCGTCGGTGGGGATGGCCGGTTGCTTCGGCTTCATCTTCCTCGACCAGGTGCTCGGCCAGAACCTGTCGCCGCTGGCCGCCGACCTGATGCTGGTGTGCGTCACCGTGCCGTCGCTGCTGGTGACGACGTGGTCCACGTTCCGCCCCCAGACCGGCTCGGGATTGCTGCGCTCGATCCAGATCGCCTCGCTGCTGGTGGGCTTCTCGATCCTCGGCGTGATCTGCATCGGCCGCGCGACCCACCCGTGGTTCCCGTACGACTCGCTGCTGCTGGTCACGGTCTACATCTTCTTCGTCTCGGGCCTGCTGTATTACCAGGCGATCTTCTGCTCGGCGGTGCTGTGGGTCGCGTTCGTGGCGACCAACGCCTTGCTGCAGCGGCACGACGTGCTGATCTACGAGGCGTTCTACCTGGCGCTCGCCAACGCGCTGGCCTGGCTCGGCATGTACGTGCTGGAGTTCCAGGCGCGCAACGCCTTCCTGCTGGAGCGCGAGCTGTCGCTGCAGGCGCAGATCGACAGCCTGACCGGCGCGCTCAACCGGCGCGCGTTCCGCGGCCACCTGGAGACCGCGTGGCGCCAGGCGCAGCGCGAGCGCGTCGCCATCGGGATCATGCTCATCGATCTGGACGGCTTCAAGGCGATCAACGACACCGGCGGCCATCCGTTCGGCGATCACGCGCTGCAGCGCGTGGCGCAGGTGCTGAAGGACGGCGCGCACCGGCCGCTCGATGCGGTCGGCCGCTACGGAGGCGACGAGTTCATCGCGCTCTGGTTCGGCGTGGACCCGTCGTGGTTCGAGCAGCTCGCGCGCGACCTGCCGAAGCAGCTGGCGGACCTGAGCTGCGGGGATGCCTCGGCGCCGCTGCGCGTCGGCATCAGCGGCGGCGCCGTGCTGGCCTGGCCGCAGCCGGGCATGTCGCCGGACGATGCGATCCACGCCGCGGACCGCAAGCTCTACGAGATGAAGCGCACCGGCCGCGGCACGATCCAGTGCGTGCGCATGGCGCCGCCGGCCGCCGCGCTGCGTGCGTGAGCGATCCGCGCTGAGCGGATTCCCGGACATCGCCCTGTCATTCCGAGCGCAGCCAGGCATCCCGCTGCAGATGCGTCACGCGCGCCTGCGGGCCGCGGCCTGGCTGCTGTCGATGGTCGCCGCGCTGGCCGGCTGCGCCACGCTGCCGCCGGAGATTCCCCAGGCCGCGGCCTGCCGCGCCACGTTCCTCGAGCTGGACCGTCGCACGGCCGACGCCGGCGTGCGCGATGGCGGCGCGCACCGCATCGAGGGCTTTCCCTACCTGCGCTCCGACCGCCTGCTCGCGTCGTTCCGCGACGAGGTCGCGGACGGCGCCGCGTTCGACACCTGGGTCGAGCACCTGCGCCAGCTCGATCTCGACGCGCGGCGAGTGGAGCTGCGCAACCTGGGCGAGAGCGCCGGCACGCTGACCGGGCTCGACCGCTGCGGCGCGCACTGGGCGCAGCTCGACCTGGCGAGCCCCGGCCGTCGTGCGCAGCTGCGGCGCGCCGCGCAAGTGCCCGACGACTACTCGATGACGCGCCGCGCGCTCGGCCTCTACCCGCTGGTCGCGGCGCTGCTGAACCTCGGCATTTCCGGATATCACCGGGACGTCCGCGAGGATTTCGCGCGGCCGCTGGAGGTGCGGGATGACCTGGTGCTCTGGCAGCTCGCGGGTAACGCTTCGACGCGCTCGATGCCGACGGGAATGCC